>NZ_JBWZCJ010000006.1:0-216098 GCF_059383535.1 Pseudarthrobacter sp. HLT1-3
GCACGGACTACACCAAAGCCGGCGCTGCCGGGCCGACCCGGCGATAATGGCCCGGTCCCGGACGGGGCTGGGGGCCCCGCACCCCTCACTTCATATCGTCTAGAGCGCGGCGACCGTGCCGCTGAAGTGCTTGCGCCCGGAACGGGAGTTCCAAGCGACATAGTCGGAGCGCTGCCACGCCCCGTCAGCCGCCTGCACGGTGCTGATATCCAGTGCCACCCGGGCCGGCAGGAAAACCGGCGCCTCGAAGGACACTTCCCAGCGGAACGCGTCGCCCTTGGCGGCACCCACGTCCGCCAGTGCCCTCGACGCCAGATACATGCCGTGCGCGATCGACCGGCGAAGCCCCAGGGCCTTTGCCGAGAGAACACTCAGGTGGATCGGGTTGAAGTCGCCGGACACGGCAGCGTAGGCGCGTCCCGTGTCCACGCCCAGCTGCCACAATGCGGTCGGGTCCGGCACCGAAAATCCCGCCGGAGCCACGGCAGCCGTGGGCTTGTCGATTCCCGGCAGGAACACGCCCTTCGCCAGATAGCTGGAGACACCGCGCCAGCGGACCTCGTCCTCCCCCGCGCCGCGCACCTCTGTGACGAGGTCCAGCTGGCTGCCGGACCGGTGCCCGCGCAGGTTCTCCGCCCAGGCCCGGACGTCCAGCGCCTCGGTGAAACGGATGGGCGCGGACTGCACCACCCGGTTTTTGAGGTGGATCATGCCCAGCAGCGGCAGCGGGAAATCGTCCCGGGTCATCACACTCATGGCCAGCGGGAACGCCAGCGCGTGGATAAAACCGGCCGGCAGGACATCGCTCGCGGTCTCGCCGATCAGGTGCTGGTACGCCGTGAGGTTCTCCACCGGCGCCTTCACGTCGCGGACCTCGTGCCGTGCTGCCGGGAGCCCGGCGCCGGCATTCGTGCCCAGAAATACCCTGCGCCTGGCCGCGGTGGCTGCCGCGTTGAGGTACAGCTTCGACAGCGACGGCAGTTCGCCCAGGATGAGGGGCTGCGAAGCGGTCATGCTCCGACCAGGTTCTGCCCGCAGACCCGCAGGACTTCGCCCGAGATACCGCCGGCCGCGTCGCTGGCCAGGAACGCGATGGCCTCGGCAACGTCACCGGGCTGTCCGCCCTGCTGCAGGGAGTTCAGCCGGCGGGCGATCTCCCGGGTGGCAAACGGGATTTTCGCGGTCATCTCCGTCTCGATGAAGCCCGGGGCGACGGCGTTGATCGAGCCGCCGCGCGCGCCGATCAGCGGTGCCGTGGCCCGGACCATGCCCATCACACCGCCCTTTGAGGCGGCATAGTTGGTCTGGCCGCGGTTGCCGGCAATGCCGCTGGTGGAGGCCACGGACACGATCCGCGGCGAGTTCCGGAAGTGCTCGGAGGCCAGCAGCGCCTCGTTGATTCGAAGCTGCGCCGCGATGTTGACCGCAAGCACCGAGTTCCAGCGGCCTTCGTCCATGTTGGCGAGCAGCTTGTCCCGGGTGATGCCGGCGTTGTGGATCACGACGTCCAGGCGACCATGACGTTCCACGGCGTGCTCGATGATCCGCTGCCCGGCGTCCTCGCGGCTGATATCCAGCTGCAGCGCGGTGCCGTGCACCTCGTTGGCCACGGCGGCGAGGTGGTCCCCGGCCGCGGGGATGTCGACGACGACGAGCGTAGCGCCGTCACGGTAGAGCGTGCGGGCGATCGCGGCGCCGATGCCGCGGGCGGCTCCGGTCACGACCGCGACCTTGCCCGCCAGTGGCTTTCCGGTGTCGGCCGGCAGTTGCCCGTCGGCGGAACTGACGGTCAGGAACTGCCCGTCGACAAACGCCGAGCGGCCGGACAGGAAAAACCCGAGGGCCCCGAGCGTGCTGGGGCTGGTGGTAGCTGCGCTGCCGGCGAGCAGGACGCCGTTTCCGGTGGCGCCGGCGCGGAGCTCCTTGGCCAGCGAGCGGAGCAGTCCGTCGACACCCTGGCGGGCGGCCGCTGCTGCCGGGTCCGCGGCGTCAGCGGCGGAGCGGGAGACCGTGATGACGCGGGCGTTGGGCGCCAGGTCACGGAGTGAGGCTGCGGCGGTGAGGACCGGCTTCGCCAGGTCCTCCGGGCGCTCCAGTTCGTCCAGCACGAGGATGATGGCGCCCAGCTTTTCCCGGGGCACCGCATGGCGGCGCACATCGAGCTGCCAGCCCAGCAGGGCCGAGGCCAGCTCATCAGCGCCGTTGCCCGTGCCCTGGACCAGGACCGGGCCGGTGATCAGCGGCTGGCCCGGCTGGTGGCGCCGCAGCACCACCGGCTGGGGCAGCCCGAGTTTCCTGGCGATGTCCTTGCCGAGGCCCTTGCTGACCAGTTGGGTGTACTTGTCCGTCATCGGGTCCCCCTAGTGTGCTTCAAGAATAGCGACGACACCCTGTCCGCCGGCGGCGCAGATGGAGATCAGGCCGCGCGCCGGGCGGCCGTCCACGCGGCCCTTGGCGTGCAGCATCTTCGCGAGCGAGGCGACGATCCGTCCGCCGGTGGCCGCGAAGGGGTGGCCGGCCGCCAGGGAGGACCCGTTGACGTTGAGCTTGGACCGGTCGATGCTGCCGAAGGCCCCCTCCAGGCCCAGCCGGCTGCGGCCGAACTCCTCGTCCTCCCACGCGGCCAGGGTGCTCAGCACGGTACCGGCGAAGGCCTCATGGATTTCGAAGAAGTCGATGTCGTCGAGGCTGAGCCCGTTGCGGGCCAACAGCCGCGGCACGGCGAAAGCCGGCGCCATCAGGAGGCCGTCCTTGCCGTGGACGAAATCGACGGCCGCCGCCTCGCCGTCGACGACGGTGGCCAGCTTGGGCAGGTCGTGGGCATCGGCCCACTCCTCGGAGCCGAGCAGCACGGTGGAGGCGCCGTCGGTCAACGGTGTGGAGTTGCCGGCCGTCATGGTCGCCGCGGCGCCCAGGTTCTTGCCGAAGACGGGTTTGAGCGTGGCCAGCTTCTCAAGGCTGGTGTCGGCGCGCAGGTTGGAGTCCCGGCTGAGTCCGCGGTACGGAGTGAGCAGGTCGTCGAAGAAGCCGGCGTCGTAGGCGGCAGCCAGGTTGTGGTGGCTGTTGAAGGCGAGTTCATCCTGCGCCTCCCGGGTGATTTTCCACTGTGATGTGGTGAGCGCCTGGTGCTCGCCCATGGACAGGCCGGTGCGCGGCTCGCCGGTGTTCGGGGCGTCCGGTGCGAGGTCCTTGGGCCGGAGGCGGCTCAGGACCTGCAGGCGTTGCGGAAGCGTCTTGGCACGGTTCAAGTCAAGGAGCGCCTGGCGCAGTCCTTCGCTCACGGCGATCGGGGCGTCCGAGGCGGAGTCGACGCCGCCGGCGATGGCCGACTCGATCTGTCCCAGCTTGATCTTGTTGGCCAAACCGAGGACGGTTTCCAACCCCGTGGCGCACGCCTGCTGCAGGTCGTAAGCAGGGGTTTCCGCTGACAGCGCGGAGCCGAGCACGGCTTCGCGGGTCAGGTTGAAGTCACGGGAATGCTTGAGTACGGCGCCGGCGGCCACTTCCCCGATCCGCTCGTCCTGCAGGCCGAACCGGGCGATCAGGCCGTCCAGCGCCGCGGTCAGCATGTCCTGGTTGGAGGACTTCGTGTAGGCGCCCCCGGTCCGGGCAAACGGGATGCGGTTGCCGCCGACAATGACCGCCTTGCGGAGTCGGGGCGCCCCGGATTCTGTGGCGGCTGCGTCTTCTGCTGGCGCAGCCGCAGCGGGGGTCGTTTCCTTTGGTCCGGGTGCGGACTGTCCGTGGACGGACATGGGCTGTCTCCTTTGATCAAAGCGGTTACCGATACCCAGCGTACCTGATACGCTGGGTATCGTGAACATCCCCCAGACTGGCCTTCCCGGCGGAAACGCGTCGGGCCCCGCTGCCGACGGCGCCGGCAGTGTGGACGGCCGCACCTCGCGCTGGCAGTCGCACCGGGAGGAACGCCGCCGGGAACTGATCAAGTCAGCCCGCAAGGCGGTGCATGCGCTCGGCAGCGACGCTTCGATGGAGGACATCGCGGCGGCGGCGGGTACCTCGAAATCGGTGTTCTACCGGTATTTCGGGGACAAGGCCGGACTGCAGCAGGCCGTGGGCGAAGTGGTGCTGAGCCAGATGCAGCGGCGCATCCAGGAAGCCGCGCAGAGCGCCCAGACACCCCGTGAGGGACTGTTCGCGATGGTTTCGGCCTACCTGCAAATGGCTGAAACCAGTCCCAACGTGTACACCTTCGTGACCCGCTACACCCCGGGTGAGGCAGAGGCCGCGAACGGAACCATCGCCACCGCGGGTGCGCTCGGCCACTTCTTTGCGTCGATCAGCGACATGATCGCCCGGCCGATGCGAAACCACCTTGGCGACTCCGCCGGGCGCGAGGCCGTGATCGGATACTGGCCGAACGCTGCCATCGGCCTGGTCCGGAACGCCGGCGAACAATGGCTCGCCAGCCCGGCCTCCCCGTCCAAGCCGGACCAGGAGGCGATGGCACGCCAGATTACCGACTGGCTGTGCCTCGGCATCGCTCCGGAGCTCCGCGCGGCGCCCGCCCTGGCGCAACAGCCCGCCCTGGCGCAACAGCCCGCCCCGACTTCACCACAGTCCTTGTCAGAACCAACGTCAGAACCAACCTCCTTGTCAGAACCAACGAAGGAAACGACATGACCGAACTAGCCGACCGCCGTGCTGGCGCCGCCAGGAACACCCCTGCCTCAAAGCCGGCCCCCGCACCTCTTGAGCAACGCCAGGCGGCCACACCCGGGGCGCGGGCCGCGGCCCCCGCCGTCGACGTCGAGGCGCTGGGCGAGCTGCTGCTCGGAAAGTGGGCCGACACCCGCCGCACCGCACGGGCCCTGGCCGGCCGGCCGGAACTGCACAAGACCGAGGGTCTGACCCACACCGAACACCGCCAGCGTGCCTTCGGCCAGCTGAAGATCCTGGTGGAGAACGGCGCCGTGCACCGCGCCTTCCCGGCGTCCGTCGGCGGCAGCGACGAGCACGGCGGCAACGTGGCCGGCTTCCAGGAGCTCGTCATCGCCGACCCGTCCCTGCAGATCAAGGCCGGCGTCCAGTGGGGCCTGTTCGGCTCCGCCGTCAGCCATCTGGGCACCGAGGAGCACCACCAGAAGTGGCTGCCCGGCATCATGAATCTGGACATCCCGGGCTGCTTTGCCATGACGGAGACAGGGCACGGCTCCGACGTCGCCAGCATCGCCACGACCGCCACGTATGACCCCGCCACCGAGGAATTCGAACTCCACACGCCGTTCCGGGCCGCGTGGAAGGACTACATCGGAAACGCCGCCGTCGACGGCCTTGCCGCCGTCGTTTTCGCCCAGCTCGTGACAAAGAATGTGAACCACGGTGTCCATGCCTTCTACCTGGACCTCCGCGATCCCGACACGAAGGAATTCCTGCCGGGCATCGGCGGCGAGGACGACGGTGTCAAGGGCGGCCTGAACGGCATCGACAACGGCCGCCTGCACTTCACGCATGTGCGGATCCCCCGCACCAACCTGCTGAACCGGTACGGCAACGTCGACGCCGACGGCAGCTACAGCTCCCCCATCGCCAGCCCGGGCCGCCGCTTCTTCACCATGCTCGGCACCCTGGTGCAGGGCCGCGTCTCGCTCGACGGCGCGGCGGTCACGGCGTCCAAGCTGGCGCTGAAAACAGCCATCCAGTACGCCACCGAACGCCGCCAGTTCAACGCCTCCTCGCAGACCGACGAGGAAGTGCTGCTGGACTACCAGCGACACCAGCGCCGGCTGTTCACCCGGCTGGCCCGGACCTACGCCGCCGGGTTCGCGAGCGAGCAGCTGCTGCAGAAGTTCGACGACGTCTTCTCCGGCCGCGCGGACACCGACGAGGACCGCCAGGACCTGGAAACCCTCGCGGCGGCGCTCAAGCCGCTCAGCACCTGGCACGCGCTCGACACCCTGCAGGAGTGCCGCGAGGCCTGCGGCGGCGCCGGCTTCCTGATCGAGAACCGCTTTGCCTCGCTGCGCGCCGACCTGGATGTCTATGCCACCTTCGAAGGTGACAACACCGTCCTGCTGCAGTTGGTTGCCAAGCGGCTGCTGGCCGACTACGCCAAGGAATTCCGGAACGTGAACTTCGGCGTTCTCGCCCGCTACGTGGTCGGCCAGGCCACCGGCGCCGCCCTCCACCGGACCGGCCTACGCGGCGTCGCGCAGTTCATGGCGGACACCGGTTCAGTGCAGAAGGCTGCCATCGCGATCAAGGACGAAGCGAGCCAGCGGGCGCTGCTGACCGACCGGGTGCAGACCATGGTCGCCGAGGTCGGCTCGGCCCTGAAGGGCGCCGGGAAGTTGCCGCAACAGCAGGGGGCGGCGTTGTTCAACAGCCACCAGAACGAGCTCATCGAAGCGGCCCAGGCACACGCTGAACTGCTGCAGTGGGAGGCGTTCACCGAGGCCCTGAACAAGGTCACGGACCCGGGCACCCGGAAGGTCCTGACCTGGCTCCGCGACCTCTTCGGGCTCTCCCTGATCGAGGAGAACCTGTCCTGGTACCTGATGAACGGCCGGCTTTCGATGCAGCGTGCCCGCACAGTGGGCGACTACATCAACCGGTTGCTCGTAAAGATCCGCCCGCATGCCCTGGACCTGGTCGACGCGTTCGGCTTCGGCCCCGAGCACCTGCGCGCCGAGATTGCCACCGGTGCCGAGAAGGTCCGCCAGGACGAGGCCCGCGCGCACTCCCGCGCGCAGCGTGCCAGCGGCGACGCTCCGGTGGACGAGAAGATCCTGCTGGCCCGCCAGGTCCACGGGACTAAGTCACAGGGAATCAAGAAGCGTGGCGCCTGACCCGGCCGGAAGACGACGCCGCCGCCCCTGAGCCGGGGCGGCGCCTGACCCCGCCGGAAGACAACGACGGCTGCTCTTTAGTCCTCTCGCCGGGGGTCAGGAACCCTGGGGAAGGACCGAGCGGTACACCTCAAGGGTGGTTTCCGTGATGGATTCCCAGGAGAAATGTTCCTCGGCCCGGCGGCGGCCGGCCTGGCCCATCGCGCGGGCCCGGGCCGGATCGGACACGACCTCGGTCAGGGCGGCGGCGAATTCGGTGACGAACTTCTCCGGATCCAGCGGGGTGCCGGTCCCGTCCGTGACCTGCTCGATGTCCACCAGCAGACCGGTCTCGCCATGCTGGACAACCTCCGGGATCCCGCCGGTGGCACTCGCCACGACGGCGGCGCCGCAGGCCATTGCCTCCAGGTTGACGATGCCGAGCGGCTCGTAGATCGACGGGCAGGCGAACGCTGTCGCGTGGCTGAGGACCTGGATGAGTTCGTTGCGCGGCAGCATCCGCTCCACCAGAATCACACCGCTGCGCTGGGTCTGCAGCTGCTCGATCAGTCGGGCGGTTTCCGCTGCCAGTTCCGGGGTGTCGGCGGCACCGAGGCACAGCACCAGCTGGACCTCGGCCGGCAGCTTGGCGGCCGCGCGGAGCAGGTAGGGCACACCCTTCTGGCGGGTGTTGCGTCCCACGAAGACCACGCTCGGCCGCGCCGGGTCAATCCCCAGGGCCCGGACGACGTCGTCGTCCTCGTCCCGGTTCCAGAGGCTCACGTCGATGCCGTTGTGCACCACCTTGACCTTGGCCGGGTCCACCTCGGGGTAGCTGCGGAGGATGTCCTGGCGCATCCCCTCGGACACGGCGATGATGGCGGCCGCGGCTTCGTAGGCGGTTTTTTCCACCCAGGAGGACAGGGCGTAGCCGCCGCCGAGCTGCTCGGCTTTCCAGGGGCGGAGCGGTTCCAGGCTGTGGGCGCTGAGCACATGGGGAATCCCGTGCAGCAACGACGCGATGTGCCCCGCCATGTTGGCGTACCAGGTGTGCGAATGCACCAGGTCCGCGCCGGCGATGTCGGGGACGATCCGCAGATCAACTCCCAGGGTCTGCACCGCGGCGTTCGCCCCGCCGAGGTCCTCGGGCACCGCGTAGGACGTCACCGTCGCCCCGTGGTACTTCGGCTCACGGGGCGCGCCAAAGGCACGCACCTGCAGATCCACGTGGTGGGCCAGCACCCTGCTGAGCTCGGCCACGTGGACCCCGGCGCCGCCATAGATTTCGGGCGGGAATTCTTTGGTCACAATGTCTATACGCACAAACCCCAAGGTAGTCGTTACGGTGGAACTGATCTAGTGTGAAGACGTTCGGGCGTGCCGGACTGTTTTGGGGAAGTACAAAGGCGTTCAGGAGCGATCACCATGCCGACTAAGAAAGTTTTGGCCATTGTCCTCGCAGGTGGCGAGGGAAACCGGCTCATGCCATTGACGGCGGACCGGGCCAAACCCGGCGTCCCGTTCGCTGGAAGTTACCGGCTTATTGACTTTGCATTGTCCAACCTGGTCAATTCACGCTATTTGCAGATAGTTGTCCTGACGCAGTACAAATCCCACAGCCTGGACCGCCATATTTCCGAGACCTGGCGGATGTCCACGCAGCTGGGCAATTACATCGCCTCCGTCCCCGCGCAGCAGCGCGTCGGCAAGAGCTGGTTCCTCGGCAGCGCCAACGCCATCTACCAGTCCCTGAACCTGATCCACGACGCCAACCCGGACATCGTCGTCGTCGTCGGCGCCGATCACGTCTACCGGATGGACTTCGCCCAGATGGTTGACCAGCACGTCGCCAGCGGCGCCAAGGCGACCGTTGCGGCCGTCCGCCAGCCGTTGCACATGGCGGACCAGTTCGGGGTCATCGAAGTGGACCAAAACAACCCGGAGAAGATCGCGGCCTTCGTGGAGAAGCCGTCCTCCACGCCGGGGCTGGCCGCCGACCCCTCCCAGTTCCTCGCGTCCATGGGCAACTACGTCTTCGACGCCGACGCGCTCGTCGAGGCCCTGCACGTCGACGCCGAGCGGTTGGACACCAAGCACGACATGGGCGGGGACATCATCCCCTACTTCGTCGACAAGGGCGAAGCGGGCGTCTACGACTTCACCCTGAACGAGATCCCCGGCTCCACCGACCGCGACCGCACGTACTGGCGCGACGTCGGCACCATCGATTCGTTCTACGACGCGCACATGGACCTTATTTCGCCGGTCCCGGTGTTCAATCTCTACAACTCCGAATGGCCGATCTACACCCGGCAGAGCATCTCCCCGCCGGCCAAGTTCGTCCGCGGCGAGAAAAACACTGTCGGCACAGCCCTGGATTCGATCGTCGCCAGCGGTACTGTGATTTCCGGCGGCATCGTGGAAGGCTCTGTGCTGTCCAACGACGTCTACGTCGGCACCTCCAGCCGGGTCCTCGATTCGGTGCTGATGGACAAGGTCAACATTGGTGCCGGTGCCGTCGTCAAGCGCGCCATCATCGACAAGAACGTCAAAGTCCCGGCCGGCGCCGCAATCGGACTCGACCACGAACTGGACCGCGCCCGCGGCTACAAGGTCACCGACTCCGGCATCACCGTCCTGTCGAAGGGACAGTTCGTCCCGGAGCCCGGCGAGGACGAGCGCGCGCTGTCGGCGGCCAACCTGATCCTGGTGCCGGATGCGGTCAAGGCAGCCACGGAAAACTGGCCCGCGCTGCGGGAATCCGTGGACAAGGTGGCGGAAGTCCAGGCCGCCGCCGTCGGCGTCGCGGCTCCGCGGTCAGCCGAAGCCCCCTGATCCGGATTCACCGCAGCGGGAGCCCGGCACCGGCGTCGGTCCGGGCTCCCCGCAGGCTGTAAAATTGGGGCAATGAGCTCCCCCGATTCTCCGTCCGACCTGACCCCCGAGGAAATCCAGGCCTGCCTGAAGGTCCTGAACAGCATCCACGCCTACGACGAGGAGCACCCGGACTACGTGCTGGTGCGCCGCGCCACCGGCAAGATGTTCAAGGCGGTCAAACGGCACCGGCGGGTCAGCAAACGTGATCTGATCGCTGACGCGGACCGCGCCGTCATTTCCCAGACGGCGACGGCGGCTCCGGACCGGATCGACGACGAAACCCGCGGCAACAAACTCGCCCCCTCCACGACCGGGAGCATCGCCGGGCACCTGATCAAGTCCAGGCCCTGCTATATCTGCAAACAGCACTACACCCAGGTGGATGCCTTTTACCATCAGCTGTGTCCGGAATGCGCCGTCTTCAGCCACAGCAAGCGGGACGCCCGGACGGACCTGACCGGGCGCCGGGCGCTGCTGACCGGCGGCCGGGCCAAGATCGGCATGTACATTGCGCTGCGGCTGCTCCGCGATGGCGCCCACACCACCATCACCACCCGCTTCCCCAAGGACGCGGCGCGGCGCTTCGGCGCCATGGAGGACAGCAGCGAGTGGCTGCACCGGCTGCGGATCGTCGGCATTGACCTGCGCGATCCGTCCCAGGTGATGGCGCTGACCGACACACTGGACGCCGCGGGCCCGCTGGACATCATCATCAACAACGCGGCCCAGACCGTGCGCCGCTCCGGCAACGCGTACAAGCCGCTGGTCGACGCAGAGGACGAGCCCCTCCCCGCCGCCCTTCAGGCTGCCAACGGCGGCCCGGAACTCGTGACCTTCGGCCATGCCCACGACAAGCACCCGCTGGCCCTGGCGGGCACCGTCCTGGAGCACCCGGTGCTGGCCGGGGACGCGATCACCTCGCTGGCGCTGTCCACCGGCTCCGCGTCGCTGGAGCGTATCGCTGCCGGCACTGCGATCGACGCCGGCGGCCTCGTCCCGGACCTGGCCGGCATCAACAGCTGGACCCAGGTGGTGGACGAAGTGGATCCCCTCGAGATGCTCGAAGTCCAGCTGTGCAACGTGACGGCGCCGTTCCTGCTGGTCAGCCGGCTCCGCGGGGCGATGAAGCGGTCCACCGCGCGGCGGAAGTACATCGTGAACGTCAGCGCCATGGAAGGCCAGTTCTCCCGTGCCTACAAGGGCCCGGGTCACCCGCACACCAATATGGCCAAAGCGGCGCTGAACATGATGACCAGGACCAGCGCCCAGGAGTTGCTGGACGCCGACGGAATCCTGATGACCGCCGTGGACACCGGCTGGATCACGGATGAGCGCCCGCACCACACCAAGGTTCGTCTGATGGAGGAAGGGTTCCACGCCCCCCTGGACCTCGTCGACGGGGCGGCCCGCGTCTACGACCCCATCGTGATGGGCGAGTCAGGCGAGGACCAGTTCGGCGTCTTCCTGAAGGACTACAAGCCGAGCCCCTGGTAGCGGTTCAACCCCTTACCATCGGCTGCCGGTGCAGGCTACGGGCCTTATGGCCCTAATGAGGAGCCGGGACAGTACGTAACGTGGGTCCACATGAATACAGAGACGACCCCTGCGCCCGATTTCGAACTGTCCCTTGACCAGTGCTGGGTGCTGCTCTCTACCGAGGTCGTTGGCCGGATCGCCCTGATCGTCGACGGGCACCCGGAGATTTTTCCGGTGAACTTCGCGCTGGAGCGCCGCTCGATTGTCTTCCGCACCGCCGGCGGCACCAAACTGTGGGCCGCGATGACGGCCAAACCTGTCGCCTTCGAAATCGACGGTTATGACGCCCACGAAGGGCAGGCCTGGAGTGTGGTTGCCCGCGGCGAGGCGCAGGTCATTGAGAACCAGCAGGAGAAGGACGCCGTCGACGCCCTGCTCCTCGAACCGTGGCAGCCCGGCGACAAGGACTACTACCTGAGGCTCTCGCCCAAGGCACTGACCGGGCGGAGGTTCAAGGTCAACAACCCGGACCTGTGGAACACCCGGCTCTCCGATCCCCGCCGGGCGTCGTTCGAATAGGCTACTTGGCGGCCCTGGCCTTGGCCGGGGAGTGGACAACCAGTACGGGGCAGTGGGCGTGGGCCACCAGGGCCGAACTCACGGACCCGATCAGCATTCCGCCGAATCCCCCGTGCCCGCGGCGTCCGACGACCACCATGTCGGCGTCCCGGCTGGCCTCGATCAGCGTATGCCGCGGGTGCCCCTGCACGAGGCGTGACTCGACGTTGGCCGGGGTTTCGGCCCCGAACGCTTTCTGCACCGTCTCCTGCAGGATCTCCTTCGCACGTACGTCAAAATCATCGATGCCCATGGCGACGTAGCCGTCGTAGACCGGAGGAACGTCCCAGCTGGCCAGCGCCACCAGCGTGGCCGAGAGCGGCACGGCAAGGGTCTGTGCCTGGCGCAGCGCCTCCACTGACGCCTCAGAACCGTCAACTCCAACCACAATGGTGCGTATGTCCCTGGCTTCGGTCATGGCAGATCCCTTCGTCGTACGGCTCGCGAGTCCAGCCTACAATGCCGCCCGGTACCTGGCACGGCTAGGGCCAAAAGTCATGGGGACTGATGCTGTGGGCCCGGCCCGATGGGACCAAGGACCCTTGCCGGGGCGCGGTGGCCGGGAGGAACATTGCAGTCGTCGGGAACGCTACCGCCTCCGGGACCGGACAACGGAGACCGGGCAACCCGACAGGACAACGGGACAGGACAACGGGACCGGACAACCGAGAGCAGGGAGTCAGCGGCGACGGCGGTAATAGACGACAATGGAGTCACAAGGAACGACCCGCTTACACACTCCTTTGAGCTGCGGGGAGCAACCGGGGCACCGCACCAGACAGGGCAGCGCAAGCCGCCGGACAGGAGAATTATGATTGCTTGGGCAGACGCAGGTCCCACGGCACCAGACGGGGCGCAAGCCGTCATCCGCGTCTTCATCCTGGATGACCACGAACTCGTCAGGCGCGGGCTGCAGGAGCTCCTGGAGGGCGAGGGCTTCCTCGTGGTGGGAAGTTCGGGTTCCGCCGTGGAAGCAACCCGCCGCATCCCCGCTCTGCACCCTGATGTGTGTGTCCTCGATGCCCGGCTCCCGGACGGCACGGGAATTGAGGTATGCCGCGATGTACGCTCCGTGGACCCCTCGCTGAATTGCATCATCCTGACGAGTTTCGACGACGAACAGGCCCTGCGCGGCGCCGTACTGGCGGGCGCGAGCGGCTATGTCCTGAAGGAAATCGGAGGCACCGACCTGATCGGGGCACTTCGCCGGGCCGCCGCCGGTGAGTCGCTGTTCGCGGAGGGCGTCGCCGCCGGCATCGTTGACAGCCTGGTGGAGGCCGAGGAGGTGGACCCCCGGACGTCGTCACTCACCCCGCAGGAGCGCCGGGTACTGGAGCTGGTCGGCGGTGGGCTCACCAACCGGCAGATTGCCGCGGAAATGTTCCTCGCCGAGAAGACGGTCAAAAACTACGTCTCCTCACTGCTCGCCAAGCTCGGCTTCGAGCGCCGGACCCAGGCCGCCGTGTTCATCGCCGGCCCGACGTCCCCGGTACCGGCCGGAGGCCACGCCGACGGAAACCACACGCACAAGGTCCGCTAGCCCGCTGCCGTCCCGCGCCGCCCCGCGCGCGGTACTGCATCGGCGCAGGGCAAAGTGGCACCCGGCTGGGGCACCCGGCAAAAGGGCACCGGCTGAAGCGGCAGCTAAAGGGGCGCCCGGACTAAAAGGGGCGCCGGGCTAAAGGGGCACCGACCACTCAAGGCTGGTGCCTTCGTCCGGCGCGCTGATGATGGTGCATTCCCCGTCCAGCATCCGGGCGCGGTCCTCCAGGTTGGCCAGGCCGCGGCGCTTCTCCGGTTCGGCGAAGCCGGCACCGTTGTCTGTGATAACCACCGTCACCTTGCCCTTCACGACGCCCACTGAGACCGAGATGGTATCCGCGCCGGAATGCCTGATGGCGTTGCTGAGGCCCTCGGAAACCACGGCGACGACATTGTCGGCCTTGTCCGGAGTGACCGCGTCCACCGGCCCCGTGATGGTCAGGCGCGGCGTGAACGGCATGGACTTCGCGGAACTGCGGGTCACCCGCCGGATCCGGCCGCTCAACAGTTCCGTGTCGCCACTGCTGCTCTTGAGCGAGTAGATCGTGTCCCGCAGGCTGCGGATCGCCTCGTCCAGCTCGCCGGTGATGTTGCGGATCCGCTCGGTGGCCAGCTCATCCTTGGTGAAGCGGGTCAGGCTCTGGACGCTCAGCCCGGCCGCGAACAGCCGCTGGATCACCAGGTCGTGAAGGTCCCGGGCGATCCTGTCCCGGTCGGTGAAGACCAGCAGCTCCTCGCGAAGCCGGTGGACCCGGGCAAGTTCCAGCGCGAGGGCCACATGGGAACCAAACACCGCCCCCATCTCGATATCCGTCCGGGCGTAGGGCAGCGACTCCGGGTCCCGGACCAGCAGCAGGAGCCCGTGATGCGCGCCCTGGGTACTCAGTGCCACCGCCAGCAGCGGCCCGCTGATCCCGCCGTCGATCTCCCCGAGCAGGGCGGACGCGTCGGCGAGCACCAAAGGTTCCCCGCCGTCGAGGACACCCTCCAGCAACGGTGAATCCAGCATCAGCGAGCGTCCGCTGAACTGCGGACTGCGTTGACCCGCGACGCCGGTGACGATGTGGCCGTGACCGCCCCCCGCCGGGGCCACCAGCAGCGCCAGGTGGGATCCTGACTCCTGCAACGCCCGGCTGGCGATGGGATCCAGCCCGCTGGCGGTGTAGTCGCGGTCGCTGCTGAGCATCAGCCCGGACACGTCCATGCAGGCTTCCAGCCAGCGCGCGCGGCGCCTGGCATCGTCGTAGAGCCGGGCATTTTCAATCGCAACCCCCGCGGCGGCCGCCAGCGCGACGGCCAGCCCCTCGTCCTCGGCCGTGAAGTCGCTGCCGTCTTCCTTCTCCGTCAGGTACAGGTTGCCGAAGACCACGTCCCGGACGCGCACGGGGACGCCGAGGAAGGACTTCATCGGCGGATGGTTCGCCGGGAAACCGTAGGCTTCCGGATGTCTGCGCAGGTCATGGAGCCTCAGTGGGCGCGGTTCGGTAATCAGCAAGCCCAGGACGCCGTGGCCGGTTGGCAGCGGCCCGATGCGGTGGGCTAGTGGTTCATCGATGCCGACCGTAATGAAGTGGCTGAGCGCGCGGTCGTCCCCGATAACGCCCAGGGCACCATAGCGGGCATGCAGCAGCCGGCAGGCGGATTGCACCACGCGTTCCAGTACCGCGTCGAGGCTGAGGTCCTCGGCGACGGCGACGACGGCTTCCAGCAGCCCGGCCATCCGTTCCTGGGACTGGAGCAGTTCCTCGGCCCTGGAGACAAACCCCTTGAGCACACTGTCAATCTTGGGCTGGGGTCCGTCGGCAGTCTGGTCCGGACGTTCCTGCATGGAATGCATGCTGATGGCCCCCATTCACTACAACGAACACAAACAATCGTCGGCACTGACGATCGTGATGCCAGAATACCCCGTCGCAGCCGCAAAGGCCCCAGAACCGGGACTGCTGGTCCCGGGATTGTGACCTTCTCCCCTACCCCGCCGCGGCCGGCTTGGCGTAGGCTCTCGCGCATGAGTACTGATCCAAACCAGGGCGCATCCCAGCGCAAAGACCAGCGGCCCCATGACGTCGAGAACCTTGACCACCACGAATGCTGGCGGCTGTTACGCAGCGTCAGCGTGGGCCGGCTGGCGGTCTGGGTCGACGACCACCCCGACATCTTCCCGATCAACTACAAGGTGGACCACGGCTCCCTGGTGTTCCGCACGGCTGATGGCACCAAACTCCAGGCCGCCACGGGCGATACCCCGGTGGCGGTGGAGGCCGACGGCGTCGACGCGGACAGCGGCATCGCATGGAGTGTGGTGGTCAAGGGCCAGGCCGCGCCCGTGCAGAACCAGCAGGAGGTCCTGGACACCGTGGGACTCCTGCTGTTTCCCTGGCAGGCGGGCAAAAAGGAGCACTTCGTCAGGATCACTCCGGACACCGTTACCGGGCGCCGGTTCAAGGTGGTTCCGCCGCTGACCTGGTGGACACCGCTGGACGACGCGACCCGCTCCGGACTCGAATAGCCACTGCCGGCCCCGGTGCGCTATCAGACCGTGCTGCTCTGAGTCCTGAGAGCAGCTGTGGAGTCTTGGCGCATCGCCGGGCCCGCGGCGGGATCGGCCCAGGCGGTAAATGCGGTCAGACGGGAATCAGCCCGCGCCGGGAATCAGGCCCCGCCTGGAATCAGGCCAGGCGGGTGATCTCCACGGTTACGCAGAGCCCGGAGCCGCCTCCGCCGGACAGGATGCCCTTCAGCGGGGGCACGTCCCGGTAGTCGCGGCCCCTCGCCACGGTGACGTGGAAATCCCCGGCCGGCTTGTGGTTGGTGGGATCCCAGCTGCGCCATTCGCCGTCCCACCATTCCAGCCAGGCGTGTGACTGCCCGGCGACCGTCTCGCCGAGGGCCGCCGTCGACCGCGGGTGCAGGTACCCGGAGACATAGCGGGCCGGGATGCCGCGGCTGCGGAGCGCACCGATGGCGAGGTGCGCCAGGTCCTGGCAGACGCCCTGGCGCTGGTTCCAGGCCTGCTCCGCGTTGGTGGTGACACCGGTGGAGCCGGTCATGTAGGTCATCTCCCCGCGCATCCATTCGAAGACTGCCAGCGCGGCCTCGTGCGGGTTGCGGCCCTCCACTACCCCCGGAACGATTCCGAGCACCTCGGTGCCGGGCCCGGTGAGCTGCGACTGCGGAATCCAGTCGCTGAACTTGTTAAGGATCTCCGGGGCGTCCAGCACGTCCCAGCCGACGATGTCCGCCTCCGCCGGGATCCGCTCCGACCGGTGCACCTCCACGGTGGTCGTGGACAGGACCTCGAGGTGTTCGTGCGGCATCTGCATGTCGAAGCCGGTGACGCGGGTGCCCCAGTAGTCGCGGTAGCTGCTCAGCGCCGCCTGGGACGGCGAGACCTTCAGCGAGGACTCCAGCACCACCTGCTGGGGATCCGTCAGCGGCGTCATGCGGGCCTCGTTGTAGGACAGCGTCACCCGTTTGTTGTACTTGTACGCCGTCTTGTGGACGATACTCAGCCGGGTCATGAAACTTCTCCCACCCAGGCCAGCTCGTCGGCCTGATTGAAGTACTTACGGGAAATGGCGTCCGAGGCCTGCGAGACGGCTTTCTGCACGCGTTCCATGTGTTCCGGCAGCTCAGACATCAGGTCGTCGGTGCGATGGAACTCGAGGAAGGTGCGGGCCTGGCCCACGATCCGGCGGGCGTCGTTGATGAAGCCGACGCGCTGGGCCGAGGGGTCCAGCTTGGCGAGGCACTCGTCGGCGTCACGCAGCGCATACACGATGGACCGGGGGAACAACCGGTCCAGCAGGAGGAACTCGGCGGCGTGCTGGTCGCCGAAGGCCGCCCGGCGGGTCCGCAGGAACGATTCATAGGCGCCGGCGCAGCGGAGCATGTTCACCCAGGACATGCCGGCGGAGAGCACGTCCCGGGTGGAGAGCATCCGCGCGGTCATGTCGGCGCGTTCCAGCGAGCGGCCGAGGACCAGGAAGAGCCAGCTGTCGTCATGGCTGACAGTGGTGTCGGCCAGTCCGCTGACCATGGCGGTGCGTTCCAGCACCCAGTTGCAGAAACGGTAGGTGCCGACGACGTCCTTGCGGTGCTGGTTCAGCCCGTAATACGTGGTGTTAAGGCTTTCCCAGAGTCCGGAGGACACCGTTTCGCGGGCGCGGCGGGCGTTCTCCCGGGCCGCGCCGAGCGACCCGGCGATGGAGGTGGCGCTGTGCTTGTCGTAGGCGAGGGCGTTGAGCAGTTCGGGCAGGCCGAAGTCTTCGCTCTGCGCCCGGGCGCCCATCACGGCGAGGAGTTCCTGCGCGACGGCGCGCTGTTCCTCCATCGGCAGGTGGTTGAGCCGCTCAAGGTGGACGTCGAGGATCCGGGCGGTGCCGTCGGCCCGTTCCACGTAGCGGCCGATCCAAAACAGTGACTCGGCGATCCGGCTAAGCATTCGCGGTTACCTCCAGGGCATCGGAAATCTGAAAAGGGCAGGTCAGCGGAAGCAGGGACGATGTCGTGCCGCGGGTCATTGCTGCTGCTCCTTCTGGCTGTCGCGCCAGTTGCTCTCGACGGGCCAGACCGAGACCCGTTCGCGGACTGTGATGGCCGGGCGCGGCAGGGTCTCCACCGGCACCTCCGGGGAGTCCGCCAGGACCCACGTGTCCTTGGAACCGCCGCCCTGGCTGGAGTTCACGATCAGGGAGCCTTCCTTGAGTGCCACCCGGGTCAGGCCGCCGGGCAGGACCCAGACCTCGTCGCCGTCGTTGACCGCGAAGGGGCGCAGGTCCACGTGCCGGGGGCCGAATTTGTCCCCGCTGAGCGTGGGGACCGTGGACAGCTGCAGCACAGGCTGTGCGATCCAGCCGCGGGGGTCCGCGATGACGCGCTTGCGCAGGGCTTCGAGTTCGTCGGTGGAGGCATCGGGGCCGATCACCAGTCCCTTGCCGCCGGAACCGTCCACGGGCTTGACCACAAGTTCGGCCAGGCGGTCCAGGACCTCTTCCCGGGCTTCCTTTTCCTCCAGCCGGAAGGTGTCCACGTTGGCGATTACGGGTTCCTCATTGAGGTAGTAGCGGATCAGGTCCGGGACGTAGCTGTAGACCAGCTTGTCATCGGCGACGCCGTTGCCCACGGCGTTCGCGATGGTCACGCCGCCGGCGCGGGCGGCGTTGACCAGACCCGGGCAGCCGAGCATGGAGTCGGCCCGGAACTGGAGCGGATCCAGGAACTCGTCGTCGATGCGTTTGTAGATCACGTCCACGCGCTGTTCGCCGGCGGTGGTGCGCATGTAGACGCGGTTGCCGCGGCAGATGAGGTCCCGGCCCTCGACGAGTTCAACGCCCATCAGGCCGGCGAGCAGGGTGTGCTCGAAGTAGGCGCTGTTAAAGACGCCGGGGGTGAGAACGACCACGGTGGGGTCGTCAACGCCGGACGGTGCCGTCTTCCGCAGGGCGGACAGCAGCCGCCGGGGGTACTCCTCGACCGGCCGGATGAGCTGCTGGCCGAAGGCTTCGGGCAGGCCCTTGGCCATCGCGCGGCGGTTTTCCAGGACATAGCTGACGCCGGAGGGGACCCGGACGTTGTCCTCCAGGACCCGGAAGGTCCCGGCGGCGTCGCGGACGACGTCGATGCCGGAGATGTGGACGCGGACGCCGCCGGCCGGCTCGAAGCCGTGCACCTGGCGGTGGAAGTGGGCGCTGGTGGTGACGAGCTGGCGCGGGATGACGCCGTCGGTGACCACGGCCATCTTGTCGTAGACATCGTTCAGGAACGCCTCGAGGGCCCGGACGCGCTGCGCCACGCCCTTTTCCAGCACGGTCCACTCGTCGGCCGGGATGACCCGGGGCACGATGTCGAGCGGGAAGGGCCGTTCCTCCCCCGCAAAGTCGAAAGTGACGCCGCGGTCCAGGAAGGTCCGGGCCATCGAATCGGCGCGGGCCGTGACATCAGCAAGCGAGAGCTCACGCAGCGCATCGGCGACCTGCCCGTAAGACTGCCGGGCCTGTTGCCCGGGGGTAAACATCTCGTCGTAGGCGCCGGTGCGCTCGGCGGCCACGGAATAATCCTGGAATAGGTCAGACATGGTCACTAGACAATCACGTTTTTGTTGCCAGATCATTTCCAAACCCGCAGGCGCGCGGCACCGGCGGGCTGGCGGCAACAAATTCGTCGGGCGGCGGGCCGGGTGAGGCATCGGGGGCCCCGGCCGGGCGCAGTCGGGGGCGGAGCGTCGGGGGTGAGCGGCGGGGGCCGCACCGGCGCGGCCGCCGCGGCGGTGACGGCTTTCCCGGACTGGTGCGGCAAGGTAGATGCGTGCCCTTCCATACTCCCGACCCGCTGCGCCGGGCCCGGCCGCTGCCGGACCTGGTGCCGGGCCTGCTGGCGGCAGCCGCCGCCGTCGTGCTCGCCCTCGCGGTCCATTCCCTGGTTCCCGTGCTCCCGGCCATGACCCTGGCGGTCGCAGCAGGCCTGCTCGCCGCGAACGTCCCGGGGCTGGCGGACTGGACCGCCGGACCGGGCCGGGCGGGGCTGGATTTCGCCGGCAAGCACCTGATGCGCGCGGGGATTGTGGTGCTGGGCCTGAAGGTCAGTCTTATCGATGTGCTCGGTCTCGGCTGGGCGGCGCTGCTGCTGATCACGGGCGTGGTTCTGGCCGCCTTCGCCGGAACCTACGGCATCAGCCGACTGTTCCGGCTGCCGCCGCCGGTAGCGCTGCTGATTGCCACCGGCTTTTCCATCTGCGGGGCCTCGGCAATCGGGGCGATGGCCGCGGCGCGCCGGATCCGGCAGCACGACACCGTGCTCCCGGTGGCGCTTGTGACCCTCTGCGGAACCCTGGCCATCGGCGTGCTGCCCCTGCTCATCGAACCGCTGGGACTCGGACCCGAAGTATTTGGCGCCTGGGCGGGCGCCACCGTGCACGACGTCGGACAGGTGGTGGCCACCGCGCAGACCGCGGGGGCGTCGGCGCTGGCGGTCGCCGTCGTCGTGAAACTCACCCGGGTGATCCTGCTGGCGCCGCTGGTCGCCGCCGCCGGGCTGCACCACCGCAGCACCACCGTCACCGGTGCCGGGCTGAAGCGGCCGCCGCATGTGCCGCTGTTTGTGCTCGGCTTCGTTGCGCTGGCAGCCCTGCGCACGACGGGCTGGCTCTCCCCCGGCGTCCTCGACGCCGCGGCGGTGCTCCAGGACCTCCTGCTGGGGATGGCGCTTTTCGGCCTCGGCTCTGCGGTCCGGGTCGGGCAGCTGCTGCACACCGGAGCGCGGGCCCTGCTGGCCGCCCTGGCGTCCTGGCTGCTGATCGCCGCGCTGGGGCTGGGCGCCGCTTTCCTCATGATTAGATAGCGGGGTGTCGAACCAGAACCTGCGCCGTGATGAAGCCGCAACCCGCTCAGCCCTGATCACCACCCACAGCTACGATGTCTCGCTGGACGTCCGGCAGGCGGCGGATCCGGAGGTCGCCGGCTACCCGAGCCGCAGCACCATCAGCTTCTCCGCCAGTGAGCCCGGGGCCTCGACATTCCTGGATTTCATCAGCAGCGAGGTCCACAGCGTGGTCCTCAACGGCAAGGCACTGGACGTCGCCGAGGTCGTGGACGGTTCCCGGATCCGGCTCGACCAGCTCCAGGCGGAAAACCAGGTCTCGGTCACCGGAACCGCGCTGTACAGCACCTCCGGGGAAGGCCTGCACCGCTTCGTCGACCCGGCGGACGGCCAGTGCTATCTCTACACGCAGTACGAGCCCGCCGACGCCCGCCGGGTCTTCGCCAACTTCGAACAGCCCGACCTCAAGGCCGAATTCACCTTCCACGTCACGGCTCCCTCAGCCTGGCAGGTGTCCTCCAACGGCATCGGGACCGGGCGCACGCCCCACGCGAGCGACCCGGCCACCAGCCGGTGGGACTTCGCGCCCACCAGGGCAATGTCCACCTACATCACGACGGTACTGGCCGGCCCGTACTTCAAAGCCGAGGACTCCTGGAGCGGGACGCTCGACGACGGCACCCGCCTCGAGGTGCCGCTGGCCGTTTACTGCCGGGCCTCGATAGCGCCGTCCTTCGACCCCGAGGCACTGTTTGAGCTCACCCGGAACGGCCTGGACTTCTTCAACGAACTCTTCGACTTCCCGTACCCGTGGGGAAAGTACGAGCAGGCCTTTGTGCCCGAGTACAACCTCGGCGCCATGGAAAACCCGGGCCTGGTGACCTTCACCGAGAAGTATGTCTTCACCTCCCGGGCAGCCGACTCGCAGTACCAGGCCCGCGCCAACACCCTGCTGCACGAGATGGCCCACATGTGGTTCGGCGACCTCGTCACGATGCAGTGGTGGGACGACCTGTGGCTCAAGGAATCCTTCGCGGACTACATGGGGACCCTCGGCGTGGACCGCACCACAGACTGGGCCACAGCCTGGGTGAACTTCGCCAACAACCGCAAGGCCTGGGCCTATGTGCAGGACCAGCTGCCGACGACGCACCCGATCGTCGCCGACATTCCCGATCTGGAGGCGGCCAAGCAGAATTTCGACGGCATCACCTACGCAAAGGGCGCCTCGGTGCTCAAGCAGCTCGTCGCCTACGTGGGCTTCGAGGCCTTCGTTGCCGGCTCACGCCGTTACTTCAAGGACCACGCCTACGGCAACACCACGCTCGCTGACCTGCTGGCAGCGCTCAGCGCCGCGTCCGGCCGGGACCTCGCGGAGTGGGCCCGGCAATGGCTGCAGACCTCCGGCATCTCCACCCTGACCAGCGAGATCGAGGAGAACGACGGCGTGCTCGGCGCCGTCACCGTGATCCAGGACGCCGAGGATCCAGCGACCGGCCGGCAGGAGCCGCGGCCGCACCGGCTGCGGATCGGCCTGTACGGACGGGACAGCGACGGCGCCCTGGTCCGCACCGACAGCGTCGAAACCGACATCAGCGGCGCCCGCACCGAGGTCGCGGCCCTGGCCGGGAAGCCGCGGCCGGAGCTGATGCTGGTCAACGACGATGACCTGAGCTACGCCAAGGTGCGGCTGGACGCGCGCTCCGAGGCCACCGTGCGGACCTCCCTGGGCGCGCTCAGCGATCCGATGGCCCGGGCCCTGTGCTGGACCGCCCTCTGGGACTCGGCGCGTGACGCCGTGACCCCGGCGGCCCTCTATGTGGATGCCGTGCAGCGCTTCGCGGCCGCGGAAACCGGAATTGGTGTGCTGCTCAACGTCCTGGGCAACGCGTCCACGGCGATCGAACGCTACGTGCCCGCGGCCGGCCGGGACGCGGTCCGCCGCGGCTTCCTGTCCCTCGCCGCGGACGAACTGCATCGGGCCGCCCCGGGCTCCGACCAGCAGCTGGCGTGGGCGCGCACGGTTGCCGCGACCAGCCGCTTCGACGGCAGCCAGCTGGATCTGCTCCGCGGCATCCTGGACGGCAGCACGGTCCTTGCGGGCCTGTCCGTGGATGCAGAGCTCCGGTGGAACCTCTGGCACGCACTGGCCGCCCACGGGCGGGCCACCGCCGGGCAGCTCGACGGGGAACTGGCCCGGGACAACACTGCAGCCGGTAAATCCGGGCATGCCACCGCCCTCGCTGCCCGCCCCGATGTGGCCGTCAAGGAGGCAGCCTGGCAGGAGGCGGTGCACGGGGCCTCGCTCTCCAACGAACTGCTGAGCGCCACGATCGCCGGTTTCAGCACGGGCCCGGCACCGCTGCTGGGTGGATTCATCGACCCCTATTTCGACTGCCTGGAGGACGTCTGGGCCGGGCGCAGCATCGAAATCGCCAGCCGGATCGTCCGGGGCCTCTACCCGGCGGGACAGGACCTGGACGCCGGCGACCCCGAGGCGCACGCCGTGATCGTCCGCACGGATGACTGGCTGGCCGGGCACCCGGGAGCACCGCGGGCGCTGCGCCGCATCATCATCGAACAGCGCAGCCACCTGCTCCGCGCCCTGAGGGCCCAGGCGCTGCCCGCGACCCCGCCATCGGCTGCTCCGTAACCGCCCTTTTCGCGGCGCAAAAGGGCGCCTACGGAGCAACCGACGGGGCTGAGGGCCTTAGGGGACGCGGTGCAGCCACTCCGGGGTGCCGAACTTGGCCTCGACCCGGTGCTGCGCGGCGGCGAGCTCAGCCTCGGTCAGGTCCGACGGCGTCGCCGCGTAGCGTTCGGTGAAGACCTCCATCATGGCCGCGACGATCTCCGTCCGGGCCAGGCCGGTCTGCCGCCGGAGCGGATCCACCCGCTTCTTGGCGCTCCGGGTGCCCTTGTCGGAGAGCTTCTCCTTGCCGATCCGCAGCACCTGAACCATCTTGTCCGCGTCGATGTCGTAGCTCATGGTCACGTGGTGCAGCATGCCGCCGTTCGCGAGCCGCTTCTGCGCGGCACCGCCGATCTTGCCCTGCTCCGTCGCGATGTCGTTGAGCGGCACGTAAAACGCGCTGATCCCGATCTTCTCGAGGGCTGCCATCACCCAGGCGTCCAGGAAGCCGTAGGAGTCGGCGAAGCTGATGCCGTCCACCAGGGTCTGCGGCAGGTACAGCGAGTAGGTGATGCAGTTCCCGGCCTCCATGAACATCGCTCCGCCGCCGCTGATCCGGCGGACCACGCTGATGCCGTGCCGTTCGACGCCGGCGGGATCCAGTTCGTTGCGGACCGACTGGAAGCTGCCGATCACCACGGACGGTTCCTCCCAGTCCCAGAACCGCAGGGTCGGGTTGCGGCGCCCCGCACCGACCTCCTCGGTCAGGACCTCATCCAGGGCGACGTTGACGTGGGTCGGCAGCACCGACGGCGCAATGATGTTCCAGTGGTGGTCCGCCCAGCCGGTGGCCTTCGCGAGGCCGCGCCGGACGGTGACCGCCACGGCGTCCGCGGAAAAGCCGAACAGGACGGCGTCGGCAGGCAGGGCCGCTGACACCGCGGCGGACATGTCCGCCGCGTTGGCCTCCGACGGGAGCCCGGTGAGGGCCCGGTTGATCTCCGGCAGCGCCTCGTCCGGCTCCAGGAAGAAGTCCCCGCTCACCGAGACGTTCACCAGCACGCCGTCGACGACGTCGAAATCGGCGACAACGAGCTTTCCGCCGGGAACCTTGTACTCCCCATGGTGCCGGGCACCGCCGTCGTCAGCGCTGCCGGGACCGGGGATCGGGTGAAGGGATGTCATGGCCCTAATCCTGCCACGCGGTGATTGCGCCGGAGTGGCAGTTCGGGTCGGTTCCGCGCAGGACGCAAAAAAGCCCGCACCGTCACCGGTGCGGGCTTTCCACAAGACCTTGGAGGAAGAAAGCTACTTCTTGCCGCCGAAGCCCTTGAAGCGAGCGTTGAAGCGCTCGACGCGGCCTGCAGAGTCCATGATGCGCTGCTTGCCCGTGTAGAACGGGTGGGACTCGGAGGAGATTTCGACGTCGATGACCGGGTAGGTGTTTCCGTCTTCCCACTCGATGGTCTTCTTGGAAGACACGGTGGACTTGGTCAGGAACTTGACGCCGGAAGCCAGGTCGTTGAAAACAACAGCTTCGTACTTCGGGTGAGTATCAGACTTCATAATTGGACCTTTGTTCGCACAACTGGATTTTGCCAGTTGCCAGGTATGAATGGGATGGCCAGCGGAATGTACCGGACGGCCAGCTATCAATCATAGCGGAAAGTCGGCGCCGCCGCCGCCTGACCAGCGGCGCGGTTCAGTGCGGCAGTCTAATTCCTGGGGCGCAACTCCCAGAAGGCGACGGCGGACGCCGCCGCGACGTTGAGCGAATCAACGCCGGCGCGCATCGGGATCTTCACGGCGAGGTCGACGGCGGCGAGCGTGCCGGCGCTCATCCCGGCGCCCTCGGTACCGAGCACCAGCGCGAGTTTCTCCGGCTGCCGGGTGGACAGCTCGTCCAGGTCCACGGCGTCGTCGGTGAGCTCCAGGGCCGCCAGGGTGAAGCCCTGCGCGCGGAGCAGCTGCAGGTCCGAGGGCCAGTCCTCGAGCCGGGCCCAGGGAACCTGGAACACCGTTCCCATACTGACGCGGACGCTGCGGCGGTACAGCGGATCGCCGCAGCGCGGCGAGACCAGGACGGCGTCGATCCCCAGCGCCGCGGCGGAGCGGAAGATCGCACCGACGTTGGTGTGGTCCACGATGTCCTCAAGCACGGCGACCCGGCGGGCCCCGGCAAGCAGCTCGGGCAGCGGCACCGGGTCCGGCCGCTGCATGGCTGCCATGGCGCCGCGGTGCAGGTGGAAACCGGTGATGTCCTCGAGGAGTGCGGCGGAACCGATGTAGGCGGGGACGTCAGGGAACTGGGCGAAGACGTCGGCGAGGTCCTCCAGCCATTTCTCGGCGAGGAAGAAGGAGCGTGGCCGGTGTCCCGCCGCGAGGGCCCGGCGGAGCACCCGGGAGGACTCGGCGATGTACATGCCCTCGGCGGGTTCCCGGAGCTTGCGCAGGTGCACGTCGGTCAGCCGGGTGTAGTCCGAGACCCGGGGGTCGTCGGCGGAGTCAAGGTGGTGGAAGGTCACGGGTAGGCCATTTTCAGCGGGGTGGGTCAGCGGGGCAGGTCAGCGGTCAAGGAAACGGGTCACTTGAACAGGTTGGAGATCATAAACCCCAGGGCGACCAGACCCAGGACGAAGATGACACCGCGCAGGACCACCGGCGACAACCGCCGGCCGACCTTGGAGCCGACGACGCCGCCGATCAGCGAGCTCACCGCGATCAGTCCCACGACCGCCCATTCGATCCGGCCGAAGGCGAAGAGCAGGTAGGAGGCTGCGGCGACGACGTTCACGCCGAGGACCAGGATGTTCTTCATGGCATTGGCGTTCTGGATGGTTCCGGTCATGAAGATCCCCAGGATCCCGACCAGCAGAATGCCCTGGGCTGCGACAAAGTATCCGCCGTACACACCGGCCAGGTAGACCAGGACCACGAGGACGACCCCGTGCCCGCGGTCGCGGATGGCATGCTCGGGATTCTGTTCCCGGTCCCGGACCCACTGCTGCAGCCGGGGCTGGAAGACCACCATCAGCAGCGCGAGGACGATCAGGGCGGGGGCGGCGTAGTGGAATACCTTCTCGGGCAGGTGCAGCAGCAGGTAGGCCCCTGTGATGCCGCCCAGCAGCGAGGCGGGCAGCAGTTTGAGCAGCTGCTTGCCGCGTCCCGCCAGCTCCTTGCGGTAGCCCCAGGCGCCCGCGGCGTTCCCGGCGACCAAGCCCATCGCGTTGCTGATGGAGGCGGTGACCGGCGCGTAGCCGAGGGCGATCAGCACCGGAAAGGTCACCAGGGTCCCGGACCCGACCACGCTGTTGATTGTGCCGGCCCAGAGCCCGGCGAAGAAAATGAAGACGCTATTGAGGAACTCCACGCGCGGTCAGCGGGCTCAGCGGCGCGCGGTGGCCGTGTACCGGCCGGCGCTGACGCTGACGTCCAGCGGCAGCCCGAAGGTCTCGGTCAGGTTCCCGGACGTGAGGACACCCTCGATCGGGCCCTGGGCGACGACAGCGCCGTCGCGCAGCAGCATGGCGTGGGTGAAGCCCGGCGGCACCTCTTCGAGGTGGTGGGTGACCAGCACGGTGGCCGGAGCGGCCTCGTCGCGGGCCAGTTCACTGAGCCGGAAAACGAGGTCCTCACGGCCGGCCAGGTCAAGCCCGGCGGCGGGTTCGTCGAGGAGCAGCAGTTCGGGATCCGTCATCAGGGCCCGGGCGATCTGGACGCGCTTGCGCTCCCCCTCGGACAGCGAGGCGAAGGGCCGGTTGAGCAGCGGGCCCATGCCCCACTCGTTCAGCAGGGCGAAGGCGCGGCGTTCGTCGTCCTTCTCATAGCCCTCGCGCCAGCGTCCGGTGACACCGTACGCGGCCGTGACGACGACGTTGAGGACCTTCTCGTGTTCCGGGATCTGGTTGGCCAGGGCGGCCGAAGACAGGCCGATCCGCGGCCGGAGTTCAAAGACGTCGACGGCGCCGAGGATCTCCTCGAGGATGCCCGCCATCCCGGACGTGGGGTGGATCCGTGCGGCGGCGATCTGCAGCAGTGTCGTCTTGCCGGCACCGTTGGGGCCAAGGATCACCCAACGCTCGCCTTCCCTGACCTGCCAGTCGACCTTGTTAAGGAGCGTTTTTGCCCCACGTACAACGCTGACGGCGGCCATTTCAAGAACATCACTCATAGGAGTAGACACTAGGACAAAACAGCGGACGACTGATAACCGGAACGCGGGGCCCGGGCCGGGCGCGTGCCGACCGGATGCCGCGGCGTCACCGGCGCGCAACGAATTCGGGCCCTGCTCCGCGGGATCGCTAGGATTGCAGCCATGAGCCTGAACGTGACCGCAGTGAGCTATGCCCGGAAACTGACCCTGCCGGAGGTGCAGCAGCTCCGGTCGCTGCTCGCCGGAGCCGGCATGGCACTGGACGCCGAAACCCGCACGGGCGACGCGCGTTTCGAGGTCTACACGGTGGACGGCAGCCTGGACCTTGGCCCCGGCCCGGTCCACGGGTTGGCGGCACTGGCCGAACTGCGCCGGACGGCGGCTGATCACGGCCCGGCCGGCGTGGACACGGCGATTGTCCCCGATTCGCTGCGCAATGCGCGGCGGAAATTCCTCATCATGGACGTGGATTCGACCCTGATCCAGCAGGAAGTCATTGAGCTCCTGGCCGCCCATGCCGGCAAGCGTGATGAAGTCGCGGCCGTGACTGAGGCCGCCATGCGCGGCGAGCTGGATTTCGCCCAGAGCCTGCACGCGCGGGTGGCGGTGCTCGCCGGGCTGCCGGCCGACGTCGTTGATTCCGTCCGCGCCGAGGTCACCCTGAGCCTCGGGGCGGCGGCGCTGGTGGCCGCTTTCCGGGCTGCCGGGCATGTCGTGGCGGTGGTCTCCGGCGGCTTTAACCAGATCCTCCGGCCGATCGCGGAAGGCCTGGGGCTTCACTACTGGGTCGCCAACGAACTCGAAATCATCGACGGCGCGCTGACGGGAAAGGTGATCGGCGAGGTCATCGACCGTGCGGCGAAGGAGAAATACCTGCGCGAATGGGCCGCCAGGGAAGGCATCCCGATGGAGCACACAATTGCCGTGGGCGACGGCGCCAACGACCTGGACATGCTCGGTGCAGCGGGGATCGGCGTCGCGTTCAACGCGAAGCCGGCTGTCCGCGCGGCCGCGGATGCCGCGGTGAACCTCCCGTACCTCGACGCCGTCCGGCACATCGCCGGCGTCTGAGGCCTGATCGGATCACACTGAAGGCCGGGGCGGACGCCGCCCCGGCCTTCAGTAGTTATGCCTGCTGTGTTTCAGCCTGCATTGCCTTATCAGGCCGTTTCTGCCCGAAGGACGGAGGTGTTTAGTTGTTGCCCTTGTCGAAGTAGTCGGCGCCGCCGACGTATTCGGTGTGGCCGCTGGGAACATCGGCCGTGACCATCTTGGCGATCTCCGCGGCGAACTCCTTGACCGAGTACAGCTTTCCGGCCTCGGCGCGGCGGGCCTCGATGGCGCCGGGGTTGGAGCGGTCCAGCAGGGTGGCCGTGACGGTGCCCTCGATCATGTCGCCGGAGACGACGACCAGCGAGATGCCCTTTTCGGCCAGGTCCGGAACGAGTTCGCGGAGTGCGTCCTCACCGGCGCGCTTGCTGCGTGCCACCGGCTCGTAGTTGGCCATGGTGGGAACGGTGTTGATGAAGTGGGCCTGGTGGCTCGTGATGAAGACCACGCGGCTGCCCTCGGGCATCAGCGGCACGGCAGCGTTGAGCATGTTCAGCTGGGCGTCGCGGTTGAGCTTGAGGGCATAGTCCTCCGCCATCCCCGTTTCCATCCCGCCGGAGGCGTTCAGGACCAGGATATCGAGCGAGCCGAAGTTCTCCATCGCGGCGCTGGCCAGGGCCTGGACGCCTTCCTGGGTGGTGAGGTCGGCGCCGACGGCAGCGGCGCGGCCACCGGCCGCCTCGATCTCCGCGACGACCTTGTTGGCGCGCGGCGCCTTCTGGCGATAGTTGACGACGACGGCGGCGCCCTCGGCGGCGAGGAACTTGGCGACGTCAGCACCGATGCCCCTCGATGAACCGGTCACTATTGCGGTCTTGTTCTCCAGCAGTCCCATACGAGCTCCTTTGTTCCAAACATCCAAAAACGGTGGGTCTGCAGTCCATCATGCCAGCGGCGCAGGTGTTTTCCGTTGTTTGAGTTCCACAAAGAAGCCGCGGCAGGCTAGTGAGGGCCCGGCCCGCGGGCGTAGGCTCGCCCGCATGGAACGACCGCACACCAGGAGCCGGGGGGCCGCACTTCAGGGGTTTCCGTGCCGCGCGGCGTGAGCGAGGAATCGACGCCTGAGCAGGTCTTCAGTGGCTCCCCCCGCGGCCTGGAACTGTACCGCGCGGTGGAGCGGATGCTGGCGGCGCCGACCCCGCCCGACATCCGGGCAACGAGGAGCCAGGTCGCTTTCCGGGAGCATCGTGGCTTCGCGTACCTCTGGTGGCCCGGCCGGTACATTTCGTCGGAGGTGCCCGCCGTGCTGTCGATCGCGCTGCCATGGCGGGTCGACTCTGCCCGGTTCAAGGAGGTAGTGAATCCGTCGCCCGGGGTGTGGATGCACCACCTGGAGCTGAACAGTGAAGCGGAGCTGGATGCGGAGGTCGCGGGCTGGCTGCGTGAGGCCCGCGCGGCTGCTGGCTGAGACTGACAGATATTCAGTCACAGGTCGGGGCGGGCGGAACGATGGTGTCCGCCCGCCCCACCGACCGGGCCGCCGTCCAGCGGGCAGCCTATGTCCCTGGTGCTACGGGTGGTCGATCCTGATCTTCTTGGCCGCCGCGTCCGGCGTCGAGACGGGAGCAGGGGCCCGTACTTCAAGGACGCCGTCCTTGTAGGTTGCGGTGATGTCCTCTTCCCGGGCGCCGCGGGGCAGCGCAATACTGCGGGAGAAGGAGCCATAGCGGAACTCCGAGCGGTATCCGTCCTTGGTCTTGTGTTCGGATTTCTCCTCCCGCTCCGCCTTGATGTGCAGCATGCCTTCGCTGACGGAGACGTCAACGTCCTTATCGGGATCAATCCCCGGAACCTCTGCGCGCACCACCAGGGTGCTGCCGTCCACAAACTGCTCGACTTTGATGGACGGCGTCATTGCCAGGTCACCGTCGAGGAAACGCTTGATCGGCTCCAGCACGTCCGACGGGACCCACTTGTTAAGTTCAGCCACGATTGTCCTCCTGATTCCATGCCCCTGCCATGGTGTGGTCAGGGGCTGCAGCCCCATTACACACCCGGCAGCGCCCCGTGCTCAGGGCTGAAAGTCCTATCGTGGCGGGGCTGGGATCACGGTGTTGTAGGGCCAACAGCCGGTTTCGCTATTTTGTCGGTGGCCCTTGGGAACCTTGGTGCATGGATACGACAACATGGAGTGCGGGGAGTAAGGAGGCCCTGGCGGCCGTCGGGGCGTCCGTTGTGGCGCTGCTTGCCTTCACCAGCGCCAGGGCCGGGGCTGACCCGCCGCGGGACGCGGACGGGCGGCGGGCTCTGAGGCTCGACAGCCTGCACGGCCTTGCCGTCATAGTGCGGTGCGAGGCCCAGATCGCAACGCTGAAGGCTCGGCTGACCGAGGACAAACTGCGGGCACCCAAAGTCCGGGCGGCGGCAGGCCAATAACAACCAGCATCTCCCGCCCCGGCCAAGCGTGCCCCCGACAGCAGCGCCTGAAACAGACCTGCTTCCGGACACCCGGGGCAGGCAAAGACTGCCCGGCAGGGCTGCCGTCGCGGCCGGTGCCGCCTCGGAGCCGCCTCAGTGGCCCATGCCGAGGCCGCCGTCGACGGGGATGACGGCACCGGAAATGTATGCTGCCTCGTCGCTGGCGATCCAGCGGACCACGTTGGCGACCTCGGAGGCTTCGGCGAAGCGGGCGGCGGGAACCCTGGACAGATAGTCCTTCTGGGTTGCCTCGGGCAGTTCGGCGGTCATGTCCGTGTTGATGAAGCCGGGGGCGACCACGTTCGCGGTGATGCCGCGGGCGCCCAGCTCGCGGGTCAACGAGCGGGCGATGCCAACGAGCCCGGCCTTGGACGCCGAGTAATTGATCTGGCCGGGCGCCCCATAGAGGCCGGAGACGGAGGAAATCAGGACCACGCGGCCCTTGCGGGCCCGGATCATGCCCATGGACGCACGCTTGATCACGCGGAACGCGCCGGTGAGGTTGGTGTCGATGACCGACGTAAAATCGTCCTCGCTCATGCGCATCAGGAGCGTGTCCTTGGTGATGCCGGCGTTCGCCACCAGCACCTCGACAGCACCGTGGGCCGCTTCCACTTCAGCGAATGCGGCGTCGACGGAGGCTTCGTCCGTGACGTCGGCCATGACGCCGAGGATGCCCTCGGGAAGCGCTGATTCGCTGCGGTAAGTCACCGCCACCTTGTCGCCGTTGGCGAGGAAGGCTTCGGCGATGGCGAGGCCGATTCCACGGTTTCCACCGGTGATCAGGACACTGCGGCCGGCGGTTGCTGTTTCAGACATGGGGACTCCGGAATTCTGCGGCGGGAGGGCGCCGCGCTAGGGCGGGATTTTCCTGCCTCCGATCTTAGCGCCCGGTGCCGCCCCGTTTGGGCGGCTCTGCCGTTGGTGAGAGAATTGCTTTAAGCCTTGGGAGCGTGATCTGACAGCCTTGACACTCAAAAACCGACCCGGTGTACCTGTGCCCGGGAACCCGGGTGTACCGTCCGGTGATTCCGAGATTCACAGCATTACGGACGCCGCTGCCGCACACTCCGAGGAGATGCGCCAGCGGATGATCAAGTACGCCGTGGCGATGGGCATCCGCATGGTCTGCCTGATCCTCATCTTTGTGGTCGACGGCTGGCTCAAGATCCTCCCGGTCGTCGGTGCCGTGTTCCTGCCCTGGTTCGCCGTCATCATCGCGAACGGTGGCGACAAGGCGGAGGTCCATTCCGCCTCCCTCCTGGATTACGCACCGCTGGCGCAACTGGATGCGCCGGGCACCGGCGCGGCGGCTGAACCTGCTGGCCCGGTGACCGACGACCCGTCGTTGACGCTGCTGCAGGGCGAAATCGTCGATGACGAGGACTCCCCGGACGACGGCCGCGGCGCCCCCGGCGGACACCCCACTATCGACGACGACCATGGACGGGCGGCATCGTGAATCTCTTTGACCTCGCCGGGAACAGCGGCGAAGCCGGACCGGCGGAGGCCGTCTGCTCCCGCAAGGCGTGCCGGAGCGGCGCCGAATGGCAACTGCTCTGGAACAACCCCAAGATCCACACCCCGGAACGGCGCAAGATCTGGCTGGCCTGCGGGGAGCACCGGACCTGGCTCGAGGACTACCTGCAGACCCGCGGGCTCTGGAAAGACACCGTGGCACTGGACCCGACAAGCAAGGCAAGCTGAATGTACCGTTTTCTTTTCTCCAGCAAGTGGCTGGGGTATCTGTTGCTGGCCGCGATTTTTGCCGCCGCGTGCGTCGGGCTGGGCCGCTGGCAGATGGACCGCCGCGCCGAGACCCTCGCCGAGATTAACCGCGTCACCTCGAACTATTCCGCCGCACCCGTCCCCTTTGCCGAGGTCAAGGACCAGTTCCGCTCACTGGACGCGGAGAACGAGTGGACCCAGGTGGAACTGAAGGGCAGCTACGACGTCGCCGGGCAGCGGATCGTCCGCAACCGCCCGCTTAACGGCCAGCCAGGCTACGAGGTCGTTGTCCCGTTCAAGGTCGAAACCGGCGAGACGGTCGTGATTGACCGTGGCTGGCTGCCGATCGGCAACAAAAACCCCGGCCGGCCCGACGCGGTTCCCGCTCCCCCGCAGGGCGCCGTGTCCGTCGTCGCCCGCCTCAAGCCGGCCGAGCCGGAACTCCAGCGCGGTGCCCCCGACGGCCAGCTGGCCTCGATCGACCTCGCGGCGTATTCCCGCCAGCTGGGCTATCCCCTGCTGGCTGGCGCTTACGGGCAGCTGGCGTCCGAGAGCCCCTCGGTGTCTGACATGCCTTTCCCGTTCCCCAAGCCGTCCACCCAGGAGGGCACGCACCTGTCCTACTCGCTGCAGTGGTTCGCCTTCGGGGTGCTGATGTTCATCGGTTTCGGGTACGCCGCACGTCAGCAGGCCAGGAACGCTGCCATTGACGCTGAGGACGCCGAAAGCCAGGCCGCAGCTGCCGACAGTCCTGCTATGCACTCCAGCGGACCGGTGGCACGCCGCCGCCCGGTCCCCCGCAAGCGGAAGAACGCGACAGCAGAGGACGAGGAAGACGCCATTCTGGATGCCCAGGGGTTCTGAGAAGTGGCCCGGCTGATCCCAGAGCCCGTGCTCCGGGTGAAACAAGCGCTGTCCGCGCTCGGCGCCGAGGACACCGTAACGGTGTTCGACGCGAAAGTCCCGACGGCGGCCGCGGCGGCAGCGGAGTTGGGCTGCGACGTCGCGGCCATCACCAACAGCCTGGTGTTCGACGTCGGCGGCGCCCCGCTGCTGATCCTTGCCAGCGGAGCCGCGAGGGTCGATGTGCGGAGGGTCGCGGCCCAGCTGGGCAGCGGACAAATCCGCCGCGCCACCGCAATGTTCGTGCTGGAACACACCGGACAGGAAGTCGGCGGCGTGGCCCCGGTCGCGCATCCGGAGAAAATCAGGACACTGCTGGACGAGTCACTGCAGGAACATGAAGTCCTCTGGGCCGGGGCAGGCGACCACCACTCAATGTTCTCCATCAGCTACGAAGAGCTCCGCAGGATCACCGCCGCGGAAGAAATGCCCGTCCGCTGAGTTCGGCTAGTTCAGAAGGGCGGTTTTTCACCGTTCGAATGGCCGATAAAGCTGAGGCCGACGACGAGGGTTGAGCCGAAATGGACACTCCGGTTGTCTCCACTAAGGTCCCGCCGAGGTCCCAATGGTGGCCGCCGAACGCGTCAGGACCTTCGGCCCTACTTTCGCGTAGCGGCGCCGGTTCAGAGTGAGAAGCGCACGGGGACGACCGCTCCTCGGTACCGCCAAAAATGGTGAGCCATAGACTGGACAGGCCATGCCCCCGCACTGCGACTCGTTGGATGGTCCCGTAGTCACTGCTGCGCGACAGGCGCTCGAGGCCGCCGACGTCGACCTCGTCCTGCCCGACGTCGACCGCGGCGGCGAGGCCGAGGTCCGCGCCATATTTGACACGGTAATGCCTGTTCGGGGCCTGGGCCCGGGGGCTCGCGAGGTGGCGGACCGCCTCTTCTTCGAAACTGTTGTCCGCATTCACCGCGCCGGCGAAGGCGCGCCGTACACGGGTCTGAAACCTGCCGGGCTCTCAGTTGGACCAGTCATCCCGCTTGCCGAACGTGCCGTCGAGACCGGTTCACCAGAGGAGGTCGGGACTTTCCTGACCGCAGTGCTGCGCAGCGAGCTTGAGCGGCGGCTCGAGCTGGTCAACACGCTGAAAGCCACCAAGGACCGCTCCATCGGGGATGCCCGGCAGTATGTCGAGGCAATGCTCGGCTTCGAGGTCTACAGTGACCACGTATTCCGGTCACTTGGCGCCGCGGTGCACGGTGACCGGAAGGAATCCGGGCACGAGCATCCCGGGTAGGTCAGCGCACCATGGGAATCTGCTTCGGCCAGGATTCGGCATGACCTCGCCGCCCGGCGCTCCGCGAACCGGCGCAAAGCGGAGAACAGACATTCTGAACTGACCGTCACCCGCCAGGGCGGAAAGGTGACTTGCCCACAAAGCAAGCTCGCCGCGGCGCGAAGCCGGCCACCCGGAGGAAGCCAGCCCTGCGCACTACGCCAGCGTAATGAGGTCCAGGTAGTCTTCGTTCCAGTGGTCCTCAATGCCGTCCGGCAGCAGCACAACGCGCTCGGGGTTGAGGGCCGCGACGGCGCCCTCATCGTGGCTCACCAGGACGACAGCGCCGGTGTAGTTGCTCAGGGCACCGAGGATTTCGGCGCGGCTTGCCGGGTCGAGGTTGTTGGTGGGCTCGTCGAGCAGCAGCACGTTCGCACTCGACGCCACGATGGTGGCCAGCGCCAGCCGGGTCTTCTCGCCGCCGGAGAGCACACCGGCGGGCTTGTCGACGTCGTCGCCGGAGAACAGGAACGAGCCCAGAATGTTCCGGACCTCGGCGTCGTTCATGTCCGGGGCGGAGGAGCGCATGTTCTGCAGCACGGTGCGTTCCACGTCGAGTGTCTCGTGCTCCTGGGCGTAGTAGCCCACCTTCAGGCCGTGGCCCGCCACGACTTCGCCGGTGTCAGGCTTGTCGACGCCGGCCAGCATGCGCAGGAGGGTCGTCTTGCCGGCGCCGTTGAGGCCCAGGATGACCACTTTGGAGCCGCGGTCGATGGCAAGGTCCACGTCGGTGAAGATCTCCAGTGAACCAAAGGACTTGCTGAGGCCGTCGGCCGTGAGCGGGGTCTTGCCGCAGGGCGACGGATCCGGGAAGCGCAGGGCTGCCACGCGGTCGGTCGCGCGGACGGCTTCCAGGCCGCCCAGCAGACGCTCGGCACGCTTGGCCATGTTCTGCGCGGCGACGGCCTTGGTGGCCTTGGCGCGCATCTTGTTGGCCTGGTCGAAGAGAACTTGGGCTTTCTTCTCCGCGTTGGCGCGCTCCCGCTTGCGGGCCCGCTCGTCGGTTTCACGCTGCTGCAGGTAGCGCTTCCAGTCCATGTTGTAGAAGTCGACCTTGGCGCGGTTGGGATCCAGCAGGAACACCTTGTTGACGGTGGCTTCGAGCAGCTCCGTGTCGTGGCTGATCACGATGAGGCCGCCCTGGTGGTTCCTCAGGAACTCGCGGAGCCAGGTGATGGAATCCGCGTCGAGGTGGTTGGTGGGCTCATCGAGGAGCATCGTCTCGGCGTCCGAGTACAGGATCCGGGCGAGTTCCACACGACGGCGCTGGCCGCCGGACAGGGTCTTGAGCGGCTGGTTCAGCAGACGGTCCGGGAGGGCCAGGTTGGAGCAGATCGCGGCGGCCTCGGCCTCGGCCGCGTAGCCGCCGGCGGCCAGGAACTCGGATTCCAGCCGATCATAGCGGTTCATCGCCTTGCGCTGGACCTCGGCGTCCTCGCTGGCCATGTCCTCATGGGTCTGCTTGAGCTTGTTGACGGCGATGTCCAGGCCGCGGGCGGAGAGGATGCGGTCGCGGGCCAGCTGTTCCATGTCCGGGGTCCGGGGATCCTGCGGCAGGTAGCCGATCTCGCCGCTGCGGATGACCTTGCCCCCGGCGGGCTGGCCTTCGCCCGCGAGCACCCGGGTCAGCGTGGTCTTGCCTGCACCGTTACGGCCCACAAGGCCGATCTTGTCTCCCTTGTCGATCCGGAAGCTCACCTGGTCCATAAGGAGGCGGGCGCCGGCGCGCAGTTCGAGATCCTGGACGGTAATCAATGCAGCTAAGGCCTTTCACAACAGGGAACGCCGCGGCACAACGTTGGAATCTGCAGGGGGCCGGGGCAGTGCGGCCGAGAGCACGGCCTTTACAAGTCTACCGGCCCCGCTCCCGTCCGTTGACAGCAGGCCCGCCATTTGCGGCAAATGGCGGGCGACGGCGGTGGCGTGGTCCCGCTGCCGGGCGTCGCCGGGCGCCTTTGGAGCTGCCCTCCAGTTGGCGGGCCTCCGGTTAGTAGAGCACCTACAAAAAACCCCCGCCGACAGGCTCGTAAAGTCAAAAACAGATGCAGATTCGACTCACTCGCGATAGGAACTACCCATGACGCAGACCGACGGCAGCGTTGCCGACATCACCTCCCGCCCGCGGAACCGCTGGAACGCCACCGACTTGGGACTGATCGCGGTCTTCGCCGCGCTGGTGGCCGGCTCGGCCCTGATCGCCGCCATTCCGGTGGGCGGGCTGGGTGTCCCCATCACCCTCCAGACCCTCGCCGTGATGCTCACCGGCCTTGCCCTGGGCCCCGGCAGGGCGTTCGCCGCCGTCGGGCTTTACGTTCTTCTAGGACTCGCCGGGCTGCCGATCTTCAGTGGCGGACGCAGCGGGCTGGGTGTCCTGGCCGGCCCCTCGGCGGGCTACATCATCGGCTTTGTTTTCGCCGCGACTGCGGCGGGCTGGCTGGCCGTCGTCGTGCTCCGCCGCACTGCTGGGCGTCCCGGCAGGCTGCGCGCTGTCCTGCTTTTCGCGGCCGCGATGGTGAGCAGCATCATCTTTGTTCACAGCCTCGGCATCCTCGGCATGATGGTTAACGCGAAGCTCGACTTTTCGAAGGCCTTCTCCGCAGACCTCGTCTTCTACCCCGGAGATGTGATCAAGAACATCCTCGCGGTGACCATTGCCCTGGCGCTCCACAAGGCGTTCCCGGATCTGCTGTTCCGCCGGGTCCGGACCGGCGGTACGGTCCCCGCTGCCACCGCCCGGCAGCTTTCCGACGCCAAGGTGGATCACCGGCCGTGAGCTCCATCGTGCTGGACCGGGTTGCGGTGCGCGTGGCGGTCGACGGCCGCCCGGCACCCAAAACCCTGCTTGAGGTGCCGACCCTGCGGCTGACCGAGCAGCGGATCGGCGTCATCGGCGCCAACGGCTCCGGCAAGTCCACGCTGCTGCGGCTCCTCAACGGACTCGTGGCGCCAAGCAGCGGGACCGTCACGGTGGACGAATGGGACACGGTCCGGGCAGTCCGGGAGGTCCGCCGGCGGGTCGGCTTCGTCTTCACGGATCCGCTGTCCCAGCTGGTGATGCCGACCGGACGGGAGGACGTCGAACTGTCGCTCCGGCGCTCGGTCCGGAACGCCGGGGAACGCCGCCGGCAGGCGGAGGCTACGCTGGACCGCTTCGGGCTGCTGCCGCTGGCGGACCAAAGCATCTACGAGCTTTCCGGCGGGGAACGCCAGCTGCTGGCCCTCGCAGCAGTCCTCGCCGTGGACCCCGAAGTGCTCGTCCTGGACGAGCCGTCCACGCTGCTGGATCTGCGGAACCGGGAACTGCTCCGCCGGACCCTTGCCGGGCTCAGCCAGCAGGTCATCCTCTCCACCCACGACCTCGAGCTGGCCCTGGATATGGACCGGGTCCTCGTGGTCGACGCCGGCGCCGTGGTGTTCGACGGCGGCCCGGCTACCGCCGTCGCCCACTACCGGGCGCTGTGCGGTGCGGGGATCCCTCCTGCCGGGGAGGGAGTCCCGCCTTCCGGCGCCCGTTTCTCGCCTTCCGGCTCGCGTACGTATCTTGGACAGCCGCAGCCGGGGCGGCCGTGAGCGGCCACGGCTTCCTGCTGGCCAACTATGTCCCGGGCAGCTCCGTACTGCACCGCGCGCCGCTCTGGCTGAAGTTCCTGCTGGTCGTTGGCTGCGGCATGGCGTCGTTCCTTATTGTGGACTGGGCCGTGGCGGCCGCCGTCCTGGCGGTATTGTGCGTCCTGTTCCTGCTCAGCGGAGCCGGTGTCCGCCGGCTGATCAGGGCGGTCCGGCCGGTGCTGCCGGTCCTCGCGATGATCGGGCTGTTCCAGTGGTGGCAGCTCGGCGGACCCACCGCGGCCCGGATTGTGCTCAATGTGCTGGTCTGTATTGTGGCGGCGTCGATCCTCACCGCCACCACCCCGGTGCAGCGGCTGCTGGACGGGGTGGCGTCCCTGGCGCGGCCGTTCCGGCGCTTCGGAGCCGATCCGGAGCGCTTCGCCCTAACGATCGCCATCATGCTGCGCAGTATTCCGTTTATCGCGGGCGCCTACAGCGACGTCCGGGATTCCGCCCGGGCCCGCGGCCTCGAGCGCAACCCCCGGGCCCTGATCCTCCCGGTCTTCATCACCACGGTGGCCTTCGCCCGGCAAACCGGCGACGCCCTCGCCGCCCGCGGTCTGGGCGAGGCCGAGACCGGGGAGCATGCCCATCCTTCAGACCCCGCCGGGCCCGCCGGCCCCGCGGGACATGCCCTCCCCTGACACGGAGCACGGGACATAAGCCCACCATGTCCACCGGGTGCGCCTAGGACTGGACATGTCCCCGGTGGCAGGGCCGGTGGCCAGGGACTAGGACAAACTCCGGTACTCCAGCAGCGCTGCGGTTCCCATTCCGCCGGCGATGCTGATCAGGGCAAGCGCCAGCTGCCCCTCGACCGGGCTGCGGCGGGCCTGGGCCAGCAGCCGGGTGACGAGTACCGCGCCGGAGGCCCCGTAGGCATGCCCCAGGGCGAGGGCGCCGCCGTCGAGGTTGGCGCGGTCCGCGGGGATGCCGAGCCGGTCCAGGCAGGCGAGGGTCTGGGATGCGAAGGCCTCGTTGAACTCCACCCGCCCAAGCCCGGCAGGAGTGACGCCACACCGTTCCAGCAGGCGTTCCGCCGCGATTGCCGCCCCGATGCCGAGCAGCTGCGGGTCCACTCCGGCCGTGTCCGTGCCCCGCACCAGCACGCCGTCGCCGGCGCCCAGCTCACGTGCGCGCTCCATCGACGTGATCACAACGGCGGCGGCACCGTCCGCGTCGAAGCAGGAATTCCCCGCCGTCACCGTGCCCCCCGCGGCGAACGCCGGCGGGAAACGTGCGAGCACAGCAGGGGTGAGGCCCCGGCGGGGCCCGTCGTCAGCACTGACGGTACCGACACCGTCCGGCCCGGACACCCCGGCGAGCGGAACGATCTCGGTGTTGAAGATCCCCGCGGCCGCGGACGCCAGCGCGCGCCGGTGGCTGCGCAGCGCCAGTTCGTCCTGCCGCTCCCGGCTGATCCCGAAGCGGGCGGCCACGTTTTCGGCGGCGGACCCCATGTCCGGATCCCCCAGGCCCAGCGGGGCGAACTGCGCCCGGGCGTAGAATTCCGGTGCACCGGCGGCGTTCGGGCGGGCGCGCAGCGGGGCCGTGCTGATGCTCTCCACCCCGCCGGCCAGATACAGGCCCCCGCCGCCGGCTGCCACGAGGCGGGAGGCCAGCACAATCGCGTCCAGTCCGGAACCGCACTGACGGTCCACGGTGAGGCCGGGGACGCTGACCGGCAGTCCGGCTTCGAGGGCGGCGAGCCGGGCCACATTCCCGCCGCCGCCGACGGCGTTGCCGATCACCACGTCGGTCACGGCCGCCGGGGGCAGGCCGGCGCCGTTGAGGGGCACGCCGGCGCCGCTGAGCGGTGCGCCAAGCGGTCCCAGCAGCGCGCGGAGCACGGGCGCCAGGAGTTCGTGCGCGGACAGGGACTTCAGCGCCCCGTTGGCGCGGCAGATCGGTGTCCGGCGGGCTGCGATGATCACGGGCTGCCGGTCGTCGGGGAGTCGCTGCGGTTCCGGCTCAGCCAAGGCGCCGGCTCCGGGGATCACTGCTGGTGATCCAGTCGAGTAGGAGTTCCCGGCTGAGCTTGCCGCGGTCCGTCAGGGGCAGCGCGGCCAGCGTGAAGTATTCCAGCGGCCTTTTGTTGCGGGCCAGCACTTCCTCGATGCCTGCCTTCAGCTGCGTGGCGGTCACGCCGCCGTGCGAGGGAACGATCCCGGCAACGACTTTCTGGCCGCGGAGGTCGTCCTTGAGGCCGGCGGCGACGGCCGCGGCCACGCCGGGCACGGAGGCCAGTGCCAGTTCGATCTCATGCGGGTAGACGTTGGTGCCCGCGGTGATGATCATGTCCGAGCGGCGGCCGAGCATGTGCAGGGTGCCGTGGTCGAGGTAGCCCTGGTCCCCCACGGTGTGCCAGCCGTCGAAGCTTTGCAGGGCCTGGCCGTCGTCGCCCCAGAGGTAGCCGTCGCTGACCATGCCGCTGCGCACGCAGATGTTGCCGTCGGTCCCGTCCGGCAGCCGGACCCCGTCGTTGTCGAGGATGCGGATCTCGACGCCGGGGAAGGGCTTCCCGATCCCGGTTCCGCGCCCTTCCGGCGGCTTCCCTGGCGGGAGCCCGGCGCCGGAGACGAAGCTGAGCTCGGAGGCACCGTAGTACTCGTAGATGGTCGCGTTGGGTGCCCAGCGGCGGGCAGCTTCCAGGGTCCGGGAGTCCAGTTTTGAGCCGGCGCAGATGATGCTGCGGATGCCCGAGGCGTCGACGCCGCCGCTTAATCCCCGTTCGCTGAGGAGCCGGAGCGCCGTGGGGACGAGAATCAGCCGGGTGATGCCGTCATGGCTGACCGCGGAGTGGGCGTCGCCGACGTCGAACCGGACCAGGGTGTGGAATTCCGAACCCGCGTACAAGCATTCGGCCAGGGCGTAGAGGTTCAGGCTGGCCGCGAGAGGCCCGGGCGCCAGCGTCCTGTCGTCAGCTTGCAGGCCAAAGAATTCGACTGAGGCATCGAAGGACTGCCGCCAGGACCGGCGCGAGCGGGTGAACGCTTTGGGGACGGCAGTGGTACCGGAGGTCAGGCCGACCAGGAACGGGGAACCGGGCGGCCCGTCGACGAGTTCCGGACCGGACCCGCCGGCCGCGACGGAGCCCGTGGCCGCAGCCGCAGCCGCAGCCGCAGCCGGAACCGTGTCACGGATCCGGGCACGGATGCGTTCCTGCAGCTCCTCCGGCCACGTCGGGTCCAGCACGGCGCATTGCCGCTCCCCGGCGACGGCGGCGGCGAAGGCGGCGGCGAAGTGCAGCGAATTCTCCCCGGCGAGCAAGGTCACGGGGGGCGCGCCGGCGACCAGGCCGGCGGCGGTGTCCCGCAGTTCCTCCCAGCTCAGGCGTTGCCCTGCCACGACGACGGCGGTCGCGTCGGGGCGGTCAGCGGCCCAGCGCTGGAGTCTGTCAAGGAAAGGCATCAGATCAACTTTACCGGCAGGGGGCGGCGCCGGCGCTGGTAAGCGATATTGTGACTGCATGAGTTTCAATGACAATGTCCAGCTGGACCCATCCCAGGTTCAGGACCGCCGCGGCATGGGCCGCGGCGCCAAGGTCGGCGGCGGGATCGGCGGCGGCATCATCCTGCTGATCGCAGCCCTGTTCGGCATCAACCCGAGCCTGCTGGAAGGCCTGGGCGGCACCACGCAGGATCCCGGGGCGCAGGGCCAGGGCACCGCCCCGGCCTGCACCAGCGGCGCCGACGCGGACGCCCGGCTGGACTGCAGGATCGTGGGCACGGTGAACAGCCTCAACGCGTTCTGGCCCGCCTACCTCGCCCAGTACGACAGGCAGTATCCGCAGCCCGAAACCGTGATCTTCACGGGCGGCACCAACACCGGCTGCGGCGCGGCGACGTCGGAAGTGGGGCCGTTCTACTGCCCCGCCGACACCACCGCGTACTTTGACCCGGGCTTCTTCCAGGAGCTCGTGGACCGCTTCGGCTCTTCCGGCGGACCGCTGGCGCAGGAGTACGTGGTGGCCCACGAGTTCGGCCACCACATCCAGAACGTGCTCGGGAACCTCGACCAGGCCCAGCAGGATCCGCAGGGGCCGGAATCCGGGGCCGTCCGGGTGGAGCTGCAGGCGGACTGCTACGCCGGGTTGTGGGTCCGCTACGCCACCACCCAGGAGGATCCCAAGACCGGGCTGCCGTTCCTGGATCCGCTCACCGAGAAGGACCTGCAGGATGCCCTCTCCGCCGCCTCGGCCGTGGGCGATGACCGGATCCAGAAGGCGGCGACCGGCCGGGTCTCGCCCGAGTCCTGGACGCACGGTTCCAGTGAGCAGCGGCAGAAGTGGTTCTACCAGGGCTACACAACCGGGGACATCAACAAGTGCGACACGTTCGGCGTCGCCACCCCGTAGCACCCTTCCGCTGCTCCATAACTGCCGTTATGGGCCGGCTATAGGGCGGTTGCGGAGCAATCGATGGAACGACGACGGCGGGCCCACCTTTGGAAGGTGGGCCCGCCGTCGAATTGCCGCAGGAACTTTTTGGCGCAGGATTTTATTACCGCGCCGGTACCGCGCCGTCCTACCGCGGGGAGGCGGTGCGGATCAGATGTTGAAGCCGAGGGCGCGCATCTGGTCGCGGCCGTCTTCGGTGATCCGTTCCGGACCCCACGGCGGCATCCACACCCAGTTGAGCCGCCATTCGTCGACGACCCCGTCAAGGGCCTTGCCGACCTGCTCCTCGATCACATCGGTGAGCGGGCAGGCGGCCGTGGTGAGCGTCATGTCGATCAGCAGGGCGCCGTCGTCGTCGGAGTACTTCAGTCCGTACAACAGGCCCAGGTCAACGATGTTCACGCCCAGTTCCGGGTCGATCACATCCTTGAGTGCCTCTTCGACATCCTCGAGACCCGTGCGGGCCACATTGAGTTCGGTCATGGCGACGTCCTAACTAGGCCTGGGCAGCGGCGGAGGCCGCGGCGATGGTGGCTGCCCCGGCGCCGGTGGCGTAGCGGTCGTAGCCTTCTTCTTCGAGGCGGTCGGCGAGCTCCGGGCCGCCCTCTTCAACAACCTGGCCATCAACGAAAACGTGCACGAATTCCGGCTTGATGTAGCGCAGGATCCGGGTGTAGTGCGTGATGAGCAGGGTGCCCATGTTGCCTTCGGCGTGGGCACGGTTGACGCCCTCGGAGACGACCTTGAGCGCGTCGACGTCCAGGCCGGAGTCGGTCTCGTCCAGGATGGCGAACTTTGGCTTGAAGAGCTCCAGCTGGAGGATCTCGACGCGCTTCTTCTCGCCGCCGGAGAAGCCCTCGTTGACGTTGCGCTGGGTGAAGTCGGCGTCGATGCGCAGCTGCGCCATCGCGGCCTTGACGTCCTTGGTCCACGTGCGCAGCTTGGGCGCCTCGCCGTCGATGGCCGTCTTGGCGGTCCGCAGGAAGTTCGTCATGCTGACGCCGGGAACCTCCACCGGGTACTGCATGGCGAGGAACAGGCCGGCACGGGCGCGCTCGTCGACGGTCATCGCGAGGACGTCCTCGCCGTCCAGGGTGATGGTGCCGGACGTGACGTTGTAGCGCGGGTGCCCGGCGATGGTGGACGCCAGGGTGGACTTGCCGGAACCGTTCGGCCCCATGATGGCGTGGGTCTCGCCGGTCCGGATGGTCAGGCTGACGCCCTTCAGGATTTCCTTGGTGCCCTGCTCGGTGTCAATGCTGACGTGCAGGTCCTTGATCTCAAGAGTAGACATGTGTCGTGTTCTCCTCTGCACCGTGCCCTCCGGCACTGTGCTGTTTCTGGTCGATAAGTTTTCGTTTACAGGCTGCCGTGGTGCCCGGGCGGTCAGCTGAAGTTCGGAGCCTCGGCGCCGTTCAGGACGTTGGTGAAGTCCACGTAGACCTCGTCATCCAGGACGGTCACTGCAAAGACGGGAACAGGATCATAGGCCGGCAACTGCAGCGGTTCGCCGCTGCGCAGATCGAACTGGGAACCGTGGCCCCAGCACTCAATCTTGCAGCCTTCGACCTCCCCTTCGGAGAGGGAAATGTCCGCGTGTGAGCAGGTGTCGCCGATGGCGTGGATTTCGCCCATCGAGTCCTTCACGATCGCTACCGGGTAGTCGTCGATCAGGATCCGCAGCGCCTGCTTGAGTTGGATCTCGCTGGCGTTGCAGACCAGCTCGCCCTTTGGCTGTTCAGTCATTGATGGTTCCGTGTTCTCCAGTGCTGTGTTCCCTAGTGCTGCGCACTAGTGGTTCGTTGCCGCGAGTTCGCGCTCGACGGCGGCCGTGAGGCGCTCTTCGATGGCTGGAACCCTGATCTGCTGGATGATCTCGTTCAGGAATCCGCGGACCACCAGACGGCGGGCCACCTCTTCCGGAATGCCGCGGGCCATCAGGTAGAACAGGTGCTCGTCGTCGAAGCGGCCGGTGGCGCTGGCGTGGCCGGCGCCGGCGATCAGGCCGGTCTCGATCTCCAGGTTCGGCACGGAGTCCGCGCGGGCGCCGTCGGTGAGGACCAGGTTGCGGTTGGCCTCGTAGGTGTCGGTGCCCTCGGCTTCCTTGCGGATCAGCACGTCGCCGACCCAGACGGTGTGCGCGTTGCGGCCCTGCAGGGCGCCCTTGTACAGGACGTTGGACTTGCAGTTAGCGACGGCGTGGTCCACGAAGAGTCGCTGCTCGAGGTGCTGGCCGGCGTCGGCGAAGTAGAGGCCGAAGAGTTCCACTTCGGCGCCCGGGGCGGTGAAGCGTGCCGAGGGCGTGACGCGCACGAGGTCGCCGCCGAGGCTGACGACGATGTGCTTGAACTTGGCGTCGCGGCCGAGCTTCGCCTGCTGGGAGGAGGCGTGCACGGCGTCGTCGTTCCATTCCTGAAGCGAGATGACGGTCAACTGGGCGCCGTCCTGCACGAGGATTTCGATGTTTTCCGATACGACGGCGGTGCCCTGGTGGTCCAGGACCACAACGGACCTGGAGAACTTTTCCGCCACGATGACGATGTGCTGCGCTGACGCCCCGGTGCCCTGGCCGGTCAGCACGACGCTGACCTCGCCGTCGACCTGGACCTCGGCCGGGACCGTGATGACGGTGGCCTCGGTGAAGTTCTCCCAGGCGTTCGCGGAGACGCGGTCCTCGGGGATGGCGGCCGAACCGATCCGGCGGTCGTCGCGGCCGACGGTCTCGACGGTGACGCTGTCCGGGGCGGTGACGCTCACGGACGGCGCGGTCCCGTTGAGGACCTCGGTGTGCAGCCCGCGGAGGCGCTTGAGCGGGGTGAACCGCCAGTCCTCCTCCATCCCGGTCAGCGGCTTGAAGTCCGCCAGGTGGTAGGACGTCAGGCGACCGGCGCGTGAGCTGTCCGGAACGCCGACGCCGCCGCCGTGCGAGTGCCGCTTCACGGCATCGCCGGCCAGCGGGGACTTGGACGCAGCGGCGTTCAGCGGTGAAAGGCTTTCGCCTTCCTCGGTGAAGCCGTTGATGAACGGCTGTGCTGAGGGCGCGCCGATGCGGGCCTTTTCAGTAGTGATGTCAGTCATTAACCGACCGATCCTTCCATCTGCAGTTCAATCAGTCGGTTCAGCTCGAGGGCGTATTCCATCGGCAGCTCACGGGCAATCGGCTCGATGAAGCCGCGGACGATCATCGCCATGGCCTCGTCTTCGCGCATGCCGCGGGACATCAGGTAGAACAGCTGCTCTTCGCTGACGCGCGAGACCGTGGCCTCGTGCCCCATCGTGACGTCATCCTCGCGGATGTCGATGTACGGGTAGGTGTCCGAGCGGCTGATGGTGTCCACCAGCAGGGCGTCGCAGCGGACCGTGTTGGCGGAGTGCTTGGCGCCTTCACGGACCTGGACCAGGCCGCGGTAGGCAGCGCGGCCGCCGCCGCGGGCCACGGACTTGGATACGATCGAGCTCTTGGTGTTCGGCGCGATATGGACCATCTTGGAGCCGGTGTCCTGGTGCTGGCCTTCGCCCGCAAACGCGATGGAGAGGGTCTCGCCCTTGGCGCCCTCGCCGACGAGGTAGACGGCCGGGTACTTCATGGTGACCTTGGAACCGATGTTGCCGTCGATCCACTCCATCGTGGCGCCCTCTTCGCAGATGGCGCGCTTGGTGACCAGGTTGTACACGTTCGTGGACCAGTTCTGGATGGTCGTGTAGCGGACGCGGGCGCCCTTCTTCACGATGATTTCCACCACGGCGGAGTGCAGCGAGTCCGAGGTGTAGATCGGCGCGGTGCAGCCTTCGATGTAGTGGACGTAGGAGTCCTCGTCCGCGATGATCAGCGTGCGCTCGAACTGGCCCATGTTTTCCGTGTTGATGCGGAAGTAGGCCTGCAGCGGAATGTCGACGTGGACGCCCTTGGGCACGTACACGAAGGAACCGCCGGACCAGACGGACGTGTTCAGCGAAGCGAACTTGTTGTCGCCCACCGGGATGATGGTGCCGAAGTACTCCTGGAAGATCTCCGGGTGCTCCCGCAGGGCGGTGTCCGTGTCCAGGAAGATCACGCCCTGCTGTTCCAGGTCCTCGCGGATCTGGTGGTAGACAACCTCCGACTCGTACTGGGCGGCGACGCCGGAGACGAGGCGGCTGCGCTCGGCTTCCGGGATGCCCAGCTTCTCGTAGGTGTTCCGGATGTCCTCGGGGAGGTCTTCCCAGGTGTTGGCCTGCTTCTCCGTGGACCGCACGAAGTACTTGATGTTGTCGAAGTCGATGCCGGAGAGGTCTGCGCCCCAGGTCGGCATCGGCTTGCGGTCGAAGTACTTCAGGCCCTTGAGGCGCAGGTCAAGCATCCACTCCGGCTCGTTCTTCTTGGCCGAAATGTCGCGGACGACGTCCTCGTTGATGCCGCGGCGGGCGTTGGCGCCAACGTCGTTCTTGTCGGACCAGCCGTACTCATAGGTTCCGATTCCGTGGAGCTCGGGATTCTTTTCCAGAATCTCCGAAATCACAGTGGATTCAGCAACCTTCTTCTCTGATAGTTGGTCCGTCATCACGGCCTTTCTTGCAGATGGTTGGATACTTCGTCCAGGCTGCCCGGGGTGGTTGCGGGGCTGTGAGGCCCCCTGGCCGCCGGACGGCCTGTAGGTATGTGGGTGGTGCAGACGTGCCCGCCTCGTGCCAGCGTGGAGAGCCGGCGGACGTCGACGCCGACGAGCCGGGAGAACACGTCGGTCTCCACGTCGCAGAACACCGGGAACTGCGCGGCCAGTTGCTGGATGGGGCAGTGCCCCTGGCACAGCTGGACGCTGGACAGCGCCGCTGGCAGCGGCGCCCGGGCGTCGATGGACGTCGTGGAGGCCACGAACCCGTCGCGGCTCAGCGCCTCGGACAGGGCCTGGGCCCGGGCGGTGATGTCCGGTCCGGCGGCGTCGATCTCGGGCTCGTAGCGCCGTTCCATCTCACCGAAGCGCTCGACGGCGAACTGCCGGACGGCGTCGGGCCCGGCCAGTTCGCCGAGGCGCTGCAGCGCCAGGCTGGCGATGTCCAGATAGTCGTTGCCGAGCGTCGACTGGCCCTGCGAGGTCAGGACATACCGGCGGGCGGGACGCCCGGCCCCGGCGCCGGCCCGGGCTGCCCGCTTGACCTCGATCACGCCGCGGTGTGAGAGGTGGTCCAGATGGCGCCGGACAGCTGCCGGCGTGAACCCGAGCAGGTCGCCCAGTTCAGCGGCGCTGATCGGACCGTGCTCCAGAACCGCATTCAGCACGCGGTCGCGGGTGCGCTCTTCGGCGTCGACCGCCGGAAAGGCCCGGGCGGCCACGTTTCCCGCTGCCTCGGACGCAACGGGTGACGCCGCTCGCGAACGGCCGTTCCGTGCGGGCGCAACAGAAGATAGGGGGCTCATGGAATACACAACACAATCATGTCGTAATTTAGTCCCGGGTTCCAGTAAGGCATGGCTACCCTCCGGCGGCCGGCGGGCCGGAACAGGACGTACTACATCCCGTAGAATGCTGTGGTGCGATCACCCGAATCCCCCGTCCTGTCCATCAGCGGGCTAGTCAAGGATGTTGGTCCACTGCCCACCCTCGACGGCAAGATGCTCCGGGTGGTCAGCGGCCTTTCCCTCGTCGCCGAACCCGGCCAGGTCACGGCCCTGCTGGGAGCAAACGGCGCAGGCAAAACTACCACCATCGAATGCGCCCAGGGTCTGCAGAAACGCACCCACGGCAGCATCAGCCTGCTCGGCGAGGACCCGGATACCGCAGGCGCCGGACTGCGTGCCCGCGTCGGGGTGATGCTGCAGGACGGCGGGCTGCCGCCGTCGGCCCGCCCGATCCCGCTGCTCAAGCATATATCCGGCATGTACGAGGACCCGTGGCCGGTCGGGGAACTCATTGAACGCCTCGGCATCGACAGCTTCAGCCGCACCTCGGTGCGGCGGCTCTCCGGCGGGCAGAAGCAGCGGCTCGCGCTCGCCGCGGCGCTGGTGGGCAACCCGGAGGTGCTGTTCCTGGACGAGCCCAGCGCCGGCCTGGACCCGCAGTCGCGCCAGCTGGTGTTCGAACTGATCTCCGAGCTCCGGAACCGCGGGATGGGGATCATCCTGACCACCCACCTGATGGACGACGCCCAGCGCCTCGCCGATTACGTCTACATCATTGACGCCGGCCGCAATGTCGCCGAGGGAACCGTCGCGGAGCTCCTGCAGCACCCTCTGCCGGCCGACGCCGGCCAGCAGCACATCCGCACCCTGCTGTTCGAGACCGACCCCGGACTGGACTTCAGCGGCGTACTGCCCGACGGCGTCAACGTCACCGAACCGCGTGCCGGCAGCTACGCCGCCACCGGCGCACTGACCGCTGCGGACCTCGCCGCGATTACCGCGTGGTGGGCCGCCCGCGGACTGATGCCCCGCTCGCTGAGCCTTGAGGCGCGCAGCCTCGAGGATGTCTTCCTCGACATCTCCGGAAGGGAGATCCGATGACCCGCCATCATGCCGCGCCGGGCAGCGCTCCGCCCGGCCCCTCGGTGCCGGCGCGCCCGCTCGGGAGCGCGCCGGCACCGCTGCTGCGGCGCATTGTGCTGCAGGGCAAGTACGAGACCATCACCATGCTCCGCAACGGGGAACAGCTGATCCTGATGATTGTGCTGCCGCTGCTGGCCATGGTGGGCCTGACCGTCACGCCCCTGCTGGACGGGTTCGGTGCCAGCCGGATCGATGTTGCGGTGCCGGGCATCCTGGCGCTGTGTGCCATGTCCACCGCGTTCACCGGGCAGGGCATCTCCACCGGGTTCGACCGCCGCTACGGTGTCCTGCGTTTCCTCTCTACCACCCCCCTGGGCCGCACCGGCCTGATCGCCGGGAAGATCCTGGCGGTACTGGCGGTGCTGGCCCTGCAGGTGCTGGTGGTCACGGCCGTGGCGCTGCCGCTGGGCTGGCGGCCGGATCCGCTGGGCTGGGTCCCGGGAATGGTCCTGCTGGTCCTCGGTGCCGCGTCCTTCACCGCGCTGGGCCTGCTCGTCGCCGGCACCGTCCGGCCGGAGGCGACCCTGGCGATCACCAACCTGCTCTGGATCCTGCTGGGCGCCCTCGGCGGGATCGTGATCCCGGCCGAACGGCTGCCGGCCCTGCTGCAGGCGGTCGTGCACTTCCTCCCCTCCGGCGCGCTGGGGCAGGCCCTGCGGGACGCCTTCCTGTCCGGCAGCGTCGGCCCCGCCCCTGTCCTTGTCCTGCTGTTCTGGACGGCGATCGCCGGCGGCGCAGCATCCCGTTGGTTCAAATGGAATTGAGAAAACTGTGAGCACGGCCTCCCGCCCTCCCCGGACCGCTTCCCGGAACATCGCCTGGCTGCCCGACACCGTCAACAAGACGGTGCAGCGGCTGGCGGTGCTGTCCCTGATCGGCCAGACCGTCCTGATCGTCACCGGCGGCGCGGTCCGCCTCACCGCCTCGGGCCTCGGCTGCCCGACCTGGCCGCGCTGCACGGACTCCTCACTGGTGAACACCCCTGAAATGGGGATCCACGGCATCATTGAATTCGGCAACCGCCTGCTGACCTTTGCGCTGGCCGCCATCGCCGTGGCCATGCTGGTGTACCTGTGGAACCTCCGCAGGGAACGCCGCGACCTCTTCCTGCTGGCCCTCGGCCTGCTCGCGAGCATCCCGGCGCAGGCGGTGATCGGCGGCATCACCGTGCTGACCCAGCTGAACCCCTGGGTGGTCGGGCTGCACTTCCTGGTTTCGATGGCCCTGGTGGTCGTGGCCACCCTGCTGGTCAACCGTGCCTACGGCCGGACGGGGCAGCACCGGGGGGCGGAACCGGCCGCGCTGCCGGGCGTCGCGCGCCCGCTGATGGGCGCCGTCTGGCTGTTCTCCGCCCTGGCCGTGTGCCTGGGCGTTGTGGTCACGGGTGCCGGTCCGCACGCCGGCGACGCCGATGCCCCGCGCAACAACCTGGACTGGGACCTGTTTTCGCACATCCACGCGGTGCCGGCCTACCTGGTGACTGCCGGGGCGCTGTTCGCGGTGTACCTCGTGGTGCGCGGCGGGATTTCCGGCCCGTTCCGCACCGCTGTCTTCCTGCTCCTGGGCGTCACGGTGCTGCAGGCCGTCATCGGCTTCACGCAGTACTACAACGGCATCCCGGCACTCCTGGTTGGCGCGCACATGCTCGGGTCTGCCCTGCTGATGGGCGCGGCCACCAACGCCGCCGATCTGGCCCGGAGCAGCCCGGTCAAATAACCCCACAAGACAACGCGCCACTAACAACGCGGGGTCACTTACCGCCCATCCGGAGGCCGGAATGGGCGGTAAGTGACCCCGCGTTGGTGTTTGCGTTGGTGTCCGCGTTGGGGTGCCGAGGTGGGGCGGTGGTCCGGGCGGGAGTGCTCAGCCGGCCATGATCGGCGACCCGATGAACGGGTCGACGGCGAGGGCGATGAAGAGCAGGGTGAGGTAGCTGATCGAGCCGTGGAAGACCTTCATGGCGCCCTTGTTGGATACATCGCCGGCCTGCGCCCGGTTGAACAGCGCGTGCGACTCGTAGAGGAACCAGGCACCGGCCAGCACGGCGGTGGCGGTGTAGACCCAGCCCGCGCCGCCGCTCGGAACCAGCAGCAGCGAGCAGGCCACCATGGCCCAGGCGTAGAGGACCACCTGGACCGAGACAACCTTGGCCCCGGCGATCGCGCCGAGCATGGGCACGTTGGCGTTGCGGTAGTCCTCGCCGTAGCGCATGGACAGCGGCCAGTAGTGTGGCGGGGTCCACAGGAAGATGACCATAAAGAGCACAATGGCGGGCCACTCGACCGAGTTGGTGACGGCGGCCCAGGCAATCAGCACCGGGAAGCAGCCTGCCGCCCCGCCCCAGACGATGTTCTGCGCGGTGCGGCGCTTCAGGATCAGGGTGTAGATGACCACATAGAAGACGATGGCACCGACCCCCAGCCAGGCCGCGAGCGGGTTGGCCCCGAACCAGAGGATTGCGATCGCGGCCGCGCCGAGGAGCCAGGAGAAGACCAGCGCCTCCCGCGGTGTCACCTCGCCCGTCACCAGCGGCCGGTTCTCGGTACGGTGCATCAGCTTGTCGATGTCGCGGTCGAAGTAGCAGTTGAAGGCGCCCGCGCTGCCGGCGGCGAAGGCGCCGCCCACCAGGGTTGCCAGAATCAGGCCGATCGACGGGAAGCCGCGCTCCGCGAAGATCATGGTCGGCAGGGTGCTGACCAGCAGGAGTTCGATGACGCGGGGTTTCGTGAGCGCCAGATAGGCCTTGGCTTTACGGGTGAAGCCGACGCTTCCGCGGAGGGGGGAAGCGTTCAGCGGCGTATCTGTTGTGCTCACGGGGCAGTCACTCTGTTCTGTCTGGCTGTTCAGTCCGGCCGGTTCCGCAACGCGGGTTGCATATCGGAGGGGTCCGCGCGCAGCGCAAAAGCGCGTCCCGCTCCGTTGGTAGCCACCAACCATCATACCGTGAAGGCGCTCCCGGACCGGTCCGGCGGATGCCGCCGTCGGGCAGCCATGATTGGCGCAGGTTAACGCGGGCTCACGGCCGCTGCGGGCGCCGGTGATTCATATAAGCGCAAAATCCCGTCCATTTTGTGAGATGTACAGCACCCGGCAGGTGGAATGGGGCTAAGCTGTCTGCAGATCAGCGCGTACGGAGGCGGCCGAAACGGCCGTCGGACGCCCTGCTATGAGCTGCCGGCAGTCAGCTGTCGGCAGCAACTGAGGGTGTGCCTACGCACACGCGACTGAATGATAGATCAACGTTTCGATGGTGAACGGCTGGTACGTACCGCAGCGGGCACCGAACTGTGCCCCGGACGGGACCGATCCTTCCACCCGCCGTCAGCACAGAGAGGGGCCCGGTTTTCGTGCCACATTTGGAAGAGCAAGAACTGTCCTGGACCAATTTGGACCAGCGCGCCGTGGACACCATCCGTGTCCTGGCCGCCGACGCCGTCGAGAAGGTCGGTAACGGCCACCCGGGCACCGCGATGAGCCTGGCTCCTGCCGCGTACCTTCTCTTCCAGAAGCTGATGCGGCACGACCCGAAGAACCCCGACTGGCTGGGACGCGACCGCTTCGTCCTCTCCCCCGGCCATACCTCCCTGACGCTGTACATCCAGCTGTTCCTCTCCGGCTACGGCCTGGAACTGAAGGACCTTGAGGCCCTGCGCACCTGGGGTTCGCTGACGCCGGGCCACCCGGAATACAAGCACACCGCCGGCGTGGAAATCACGACCGGACCGCTCGGCCAGGGCCTGGCCTCCGCGGTAGGGTTCGCCTACTCCCAGCGCCGCATGCGCGGACTGTTCGACGCCGACGCCGCCGCCGGCACCAGCCCGTTTGACCACACCATCTGGGTCATCGCCTCCGACGGCGACCTTCAGGAAGGCGTCACCTCTGAAGCCTCCTCGCTCGCCGGGCACCAGGAGCTCGGAAACCTCGTGGTGATCTACGACGAAAACCACATCTCGATCGAGGACGACACCGACGTCGCGTTCACCGAGGACGTGCTGGCCCGCTACGAAGCCTACGGCTGGCACACGCAGCGCGTTGACTGGCTGCGGACCGGGGAATACAAGGAGGACGTGGCCGAACTGCACGCCGCCCTGCTGGCCGCCAAGGCCGAAACGGGCAAGCCCTCCATCATCTCGCTGCGCACCATCATCGGCTACCCGGCCCCGAAGAAGCAGAACACCGGCAAGATCCACGGCTCCGCACTGGGCGCCGAGGAAGTCGCGGCCCTGAAGAAGGTCCTCGGCTTCGATCCGGAGCGTTCCTTCCAGGTCGACGACGATGTCCTGGCCCACGCCCGCGACGCGGTGGACCGCGGTGCCGCGGCCCGCGCCGCCTGGCAGGACAACTTCGAGGCCTGGCAGTCCGGCAACCCCGAGGGCGCCGCCCTGCTGGAGCGCATCGAGGCCCGGAAGCTCCCGGCCGAGCTCGACGCCGCCCTCCCGGTCTTCGAAGCCGGCAAGGACGTCTCCACCCGCGCGGCCTCGGGCAAGGTCCTGAACGCGATCGGCCCGGTCATGCCCGAACTTTGGGGCGGCTCGGCCGACCTTGCCGAATCCAACAACACCACGATCGAGGGTTCGCCGTCGTTCATCCCAGCGTCCCGGTCCACCGGCGCCTGGAAGGGCAACCCCTACGGCCGGGTGCTGCACTTCGGCATCCGCGAGCACGCCGCCGCGTCGATCGTCAATGGCATCAGCCTGCACGGCCGCACCCGCGCGTTCTCCGGCACCTTCCTGATCTTCAGCGACTACCAGCGCCCGGCGATCCGGCTCGGCGCCCTGATGGGTGTCCCGTCGCTCTACGTCTGGACGCACGACTCGATCGGACTCGGCGAAGACGGCCCCACGCACCAGCCGGTGGAGCAGCTCGCCTCGCTCCGTGCCATCCCGGGCCTGGACGTTGTCCGCCCGGGAGATGCGAACGAGGTCGCGGCGGCCTGGAAGGTCATGCTCGAAAACCACGCCAACCCGGCCGGCATTGTGCTGACCCGGCAGAACATCCCGACCTACGCCCGCGGAACGTCCGACGCCGAGGCGGACACCTTCGGTTCCACCGCCGGAGTCGCAAAGGGCGGCTACGTGCTGGCTGAAGCCTCCCAGGACGGCCGGACCGCCACCGCCCAGGTCATCCTGATCGGCACCGGCTCCGAGGTCCAGCTGGCCGTCCAGGCCCGCGAAGCGCTCCAGGCCGACGGCATCCCCACCCGGGTCGTGTCCATGCCGTGCGTGGAATGGTTCAACAAGCAGGACGCCGCGTACCGCGAAGCGGTGCTCCCGGCCGCCGTCAAGGCACGCGTATCCGTCGAAGCCGGTCTCGCGCTGGGCTGGAGGGAATTCGTCGGCGACGCCGGCCGCTCCATCAGCCTCGAGCACTTCGGTGCCTCCGCGGACTACAAGCGCCTGTTCCAGGAATTCGGTATCACCGCGGAGGCCGTCGCCGCCGCGGCCAAGGATTCCCTCGCTGGCCTCCAGGCCTGACCCACCCCCGCTTCCCGGGCCGCCGCCCCACCCAGGCGGCGGCCCCAGACTTCAGGAGTTCCACATGAACACCACCCCCACACAGCAGCTCTCCGACGCCGGCGTCTCCATCTGGCTCGATGACCTCTCCCGCGGCCGCCTCGCCACCGGCACGCTGCGCAAGCTGATCGAAGAGAAAAACGTTGTCGGCGTCACCACCAACCCGTCCATCTTCCACGCGGCCATCACCACCGGCCACGACTACGACGGCATCATCGCCGCAAAGGCCGCCGCCGGCGCCAGCGTCGAGGAGACCGTCTTCGCGATCACCACGACCGACGTCGCCGATGCCTGCGACCTCTTCGCCCCGGTGGCAGCAGCCACCAAGGGAGTCGACGGACGGGTCTCAATCGAAGTCGACCCCCGCCTGGCCTGGGATACCGAGCACACGATCAAAGAGGCCAAGGAACTCCACGCCCAGGTCAACAAGGACAACGTCCTGATCAAGATCCCCGCCACCCTCGAGGGCCTGGAAGCGATCACCGCCACCCTGGCCGCCGGCATCAGCGTCAACGTCACGTTGATCTTCTCGCTCGAGCGCTACCGCGCCGTCATCAACGCCTTCCAGTCCGGCCTGGAGCAGGCCAAGGAAAACGGCCACGACCTCTCCACGATCCACTCCGTGGCGTCCTTCTTCGTCTCCCGCGTGGACTCCGAAATCGACAAGCGGCTCGACGCGATCGGCACCGACGAGGCACGCGCCCTCAAGGGCAAGGCCGGCCTGGCGAACGCCCGCCTCGCCTACCAGGTCTACGAGGAGCTCTTCGCCACCGAACGCTGGGCCCTTCTCGCCGACGCCGGCGCCCTCCCCCAGCGTCCGCTGTGGGCCTCCACCGGCGTCAAGGACCCGGCCTACCCGGACACCCTCTACGTCACGGAACTCGTCGCCCCCGGCGTCGTGAACACCATGCCGGAAAAGACCCTCGACGCCACCTTCGACCACGGCACCGTCACGGGCAACACGATCGGCCGCGGCTATGACGACGCCAACGCCACGCTGAACGCCCTCGACGCCCTCGGGATCTCCTACAACGAGGTCGTCGCGGTCCTTGAATCCGAAGGCCTCGACAAGTTCGTGGCCAGCTGGAAGGAACTCCTCGCCGACGTCGAGGCAGCCCTCGCCGCTGCACGGAAGGACGCATAGTCCCCATGACCACTCTCAGTTACGACGCCACGGGCGCCGCCCGCCTGGCCCACGAACAGCACCTTCCGGCCCTGCTGGAAGACAAAGTCGCCACCCGGCTCTTCGCGAAGGACGCCACCCTGTGGGGTCCCGACGCCGAGGCCGAGGCGTCCGTCCGGCTCGGCTGGGTCGAGGCGGCCACCGTCTCCCAGGCCCTCGTCGCGGACATCCTGGCGCTCCGGGACGCCCTGCGCGCCGAGGGCGTCAGCCGGATCGTCCTGTGCGGCATGGGCGGCTCCTCACTGGCCCCCGAGGTCATCGCCGGCACGGCCGGCGTCGAGCTGACCGTGCTGGACAGCACCGACCCGGAACAGGTCGCCGCGACCCTCGCTGACCGGCTGGCGGAAACCGCGATTGTGGTGTCTTCCAAGTCCGGCTCCACCCTGGAGACCGATTCCCAGCGCCGGATCTTCGAGCACGCCTTCACCGAGGCCGGACTCGACGCGAAGAGCCGGATCATCATCGTCACCGATCCGGGGTCCCCGCTGGACAAGTCCTCCCGCGAGGCCGGCTACCGTGCCGTGTTCAACGCGGACCCCACCGTCGGCGGGCGCTACTCGGCGCTCACCGCGTTCGGGATGGTGCCCTGCGGCCTGGCCGGCGTGGACATCCAGGCGTTCCTGGATGAAGCGGAGGAAGCCGCCGAGGTGCTCAACGAGGACGGCGAGGAAAACATCGGCCTCGCCCTTGGCTCCGCGCTAGGCGGCACGAACCCGCTGCGCAACAAGATCGTCATCGCCGAGGACGGCTCGGGGATCGTCGGCTTCGCGGACTGGGCCGAGCAGCTCATCGCTGAATCCACCGGCAAGCTCGGCACCGGCGTGCTGCCGGTCGTCGCCGGGCCTTCCTCCCCGGAGGCTGCCCTCGGCGCCCCCGACGTCCTGGTGGTCCGCCTCGTCGCGGCGGATGCCGACGTCGACCTGGGCGCGAACGAGGTCGCGATCGCCGGCGGCCTGCCCACCCAGATGATGACCTGGGAGTTCGCCACCGCGGTCGCCGGACGCCTGCTCGGCATCAACCCCTACGACCAGCCCGACGTCGAAGCCGCCAAGGTGGCCGCCCGCGGACTGCTCGACGCGCAGCCGGAACCGACGCCGGCCAACTTCACCGACGGTGTGATCGAGGTCCGCGGCGGGGAATGGCTCGGCAGCGCCGGCACCGCGGCCGAGGCCGTCAGCGCCCTGCTTGGCGAGCTCGGTCCGGACAACTACCTCAGCGTCCAGGCCTACTTCGACCGGCTCGCCTACGCGTCCCTCGAGGGTGTCCGGGACCAGCTGGCAGCGGTCAGCGGCCGTCCCGTGACCTTTGGCTGGGGTCCGCGTTTCCTGCATTCCACCGGGCAGTTCCACAAGGGTGGCCCCGCGATCGGCGTCTTCCTGCAGGTGACGGCCGCGGCCGCCACCGACCTGGCCATCCCGGACCGTCCCTTCACCTTCGGGGAGCTGATCTCGGCCCAGGCCGCCGGCGACGCGCAGGTACTCTCCGACCACGGACGCCCGGTCCTCCGGCTGCACCTCACGGACCGTGCAGCCGGCGTCCGCCAGCTCCAGGACCTCGTGTCCACGCTGGCCGGCCAGGCAGTTTCCTCCACCGACAGCTAAGGCACCCGAACCACATGCCAGAAAAACACAACGGCGGACGCAAGTCCGCGGGCCCGGGGCGCAACCCGCTCCGGGACCCGCGGGACCGCCGCCTGAACCGCATCGCGGGACCGTCGTCACTGGTCCTGTTCGGGGTCACGGGGGACCTCGCCCGGAAGAAGCTCATGCCGGCCGTGTACGACCTGGCCAACCGTGGACTGCTGCCGCCAAGTTTTGCCCTGGTGGGCTTCGCGCGGCGGAACTGGGAGAACGAGGACTTCGCCGCCGAGGTGAAGGCGGCGGTGAAGGCCTACGCCCGCACCCCGTTCGACGAGACGGTGTGGAAGCAGCTCTCGGAGGGCATCCGCTTCGTGCAGGGCGAGTTCGACGACGATGACGCCTTCAAGCGGCTGTCCGAAACCATCGACGAACTCGATGAGCAGCGCGGAACCCGCGGGAACCATGCGTTCTACCTCTCGATCCCGCCGAACGCGTTCGAACTGGTCTGCCGGCAGCTCTCCAAGCACGGGCTGGCGCAGGCAGAGGGTGACAAGTGGCGTCGCGTGGTGATCGAGAAGCCGTTCGGCCACAACCTCGAGTCGGCGCGGCAGCTCAACGACATCGTCGAGTCGGTCTTCCCGCAGGACGCGGTCTTCCGGATCGACCACTACCTGGGCAAGGAGACGGTGCAGAACATCCTGGCGCTGCGCTTCGCCAACCAGCTCTTCGAGCCGCTCTGGAACGCGAACTACGTGGACCACGTCCAGATCACCATGGCCGAGGACATCGGTACCGGTGGCCGGGCGGGCTACTACGACGGTGTGGGCGCGGCCCGCGACGTCATCCAGAACCACCTGCTGCAACTGCTGGCGCTGACCGCGATGGAGGAGCCGATCTCGTTCAACGCCGATGACCTCCGCGCCGAGAAGGAAAAAGTCCTGGCCGCCGTCCGGCTCCCCGAGGATCTCTCCACGCACTCTGCCCGCGGGCAGTTCACCGGCGGCTGGCAGGGCGGCGAAAAAGTGGTCGGCTACCTGGAGGAAGAAGGCATCCCGGCTGACTCCAAAACGGAAACCTTCGCCGCGATCCGAGTGGACATCAACACCCGTCGCTGGTCCGGGGTGCCGTTCTACCTGCGCGCCGGCAAACGGCTGGGCCGCCGGGTCACCGAGATCGCCGTCGTGCTCAAACGCGCCCCCAACCTGCTCTTCACCGATCACGGCGAGGACGACTTCGGCCAGAACGCCGTCGTGATCCGGGTCCAGCCCGACGAGGGCGCCACCATCCGCTTCGGTTCCAAGGTCCCCGGCACGCAGATGGAAGTCCGCGACGTCACGATGGACTTCGGCTACGGCCACTCCTTCACGGAGTCCAGCCCGGAAGCCTACGAACGGCTCATCCTCGATGTGCTCCTCGGCGAGCCGCCGCTGTTCCCCCGGCACGCGGAAGTGGAGCTGTCCTGGAAGATCCTCGACCCGTTCGAGGAGTATTGGGCGTCCCTGGACGAACAGCCCGAACCTTACGTCCCCGGAAGCTGGGGACCGGCCTCCGCCGGCGAGCTCCTGGCCCGTGACGGACGAACCTGGAGAAGGCCATGATCGTAGACCTGCCCGACACCACCACCTCCAAGATTTCCAAGAAGATCATGGCGCTGCGCGAGCAGGGCGGTGTGATTGCCCTGGGCCGGGTGCTGACCCTCGTGGTGGTCACCAAGTCCGGGCTGGAAGAGGAAGCGATCGAGGCCGCCAACGAGGCCAGCCGGGAGCACCCCTGCCGGATCATCGTCCTCGCCGACGCCGGCGCGTCGGCGCCGACCCGGCTCGACGCGCAGATCCGGGTCGGCGGCGACGCCGGCGCATCCGAGGTCATCCTGCTCCGCGGCTACGGTGAACTCGCCGAGGAAAGCGAATCGCTCGTCGCCGCCCTGCTGCTGCCGGACGCTCCGATTGTGGCCTGGTGGCCGCACGGCGCCCCGAAGAATGCCTGCGAGACGTCGATCGGCCGGATCGCGCACCGCCGGATCACGGATTCGGCGAACGAAAGCGACCCGCAGCGCGCGCTGGACAACATCCGCCGCACCTACAAGGCCGGCGACACAGACCTGGCCTGGACCCGGCTGACAAACTGGCGGATCCAGCTCGCCGCGGCCCTGGACCAGGTCGACGGCGGACCGGTGACGGCCGTCGCCGTCGAAGGCGCGTCCGACTCGCCGTCGACGATCCTGCTGGCGGCCTGGCTCACCCTGGCCCTCGACGCACCCGTCACGATCGTCGCGGATCCCGCCGGCACCGGGATCCGGCGGGTGCGGCTGTCCCGCACCGGCGGCGACGTACAGCTGTTCCGGCCGGGCCTTACCGTGGCAGAACTGAGCCAGCCCGGGCAGCCGGTCCAGCGGATCTCACTGCCGCGCCGGAGCCTGAAAGACTGCCTCGCCGAAGAACTCCGCCGCCTCGACCCGGACGAAGTCTTCGGTGAAGTGATTACTATGGGACTGCCCCGTACCAATCTAAGGAGTGTCCGTCCCAGTGAGCGCTGACCCCAGAGTAAGCATCCATCCCGACTCGACCGTCCTGATGGCCGCCATCGCGGCCCGCCTGATCACCAAACTGGTGGACATCCAGGACAAATACGGCGAGGCGACGGTGGTGCTCACCGGGGGGTCGATGGGCATTGGCTCGCTCAAGGCGGTGGCGGAGTCGCCGGCGTGTCCCGCCGTCGACTGGTCCAAGGTCAACTTCTGGTGGGGCGACGAACGCTTCGTCGCGGCCGATCACCCGGAGCGCAACGCCGTGCAGGCGCACGAGGCACTGCTGGCGCACATCAACGTGGACCCGGCCCGGATCCACGTCCCCGGTGCCACCGGGGAGTTCGGTTCACCGGAGGAGGCGGCCGCGGATTACGCCCGCCGCCTTGGTGAGGCGGCCGCCGCGGAGCACGCGGCGGACATGTCCGATGACCGGCCGGAACGCCCGGCCGCGCTCCCTCGCCTCGATATTGTCCTGCTCGGGGTGGGACCGGACGCGCACGTCGCGTCGCTTTTCCCGGAACAGGCCGGCATCCGGGAAAAGGAACTCTCCGTGGTGGGGGTCCGCAACTCGCCCAAGCCGCCGCCGGAGCGGGTTTCACTGACACTGCCGGCGATCAACTCGGCGTCGGAGATCTGGATGGTCGTGGCCGGCGAGGACAAAGCCGGTGCCGTGGGGCTGGCCCTCGCGGGCGCCAACCCGGTGCAGGTCCCGGCGGCCGGTCCGCGGGGCCGGAATGAGACGCTGTGGCTGATTGCCGAAAACGCGGCGGCCCGGGTACCGGCACAGCTCGTCCGCAAGGGCTAGCGCCGGGCTATCACCCGGGCTGATCCTCCGGGAGGGCCCGGCTGGCGCGCAGCCTCTCGAGCGCTCCGGCCAGTACGTCTTCGGCGTCCTGGCTGGAGCGCCGCTCTTTAACGTATTCCAGGTGGCTTTTATAGCCCTCGACCGGGACTTCGTCGAGCGCGAACTGCGCCTCGTCCCGGGTGGCTGTTCCACCGCAGCGGCGGCAGTCCCAGACGCCGGGGATCTGGTCGTCGGGAAGCTGGGCGAAGACCAGCGGGGTGTCGTGGCCCTTGGCGCAGCGGTAGCTGACGCGGATGCGTGGGGTGCGGACAGCGGCGCCGTCGAGCGGTTCGTGGCGCGGCGTGGCCCCTTCGGTGGCTCCTACGCGGATACCCCGGAATCCGGAGGCGGAATGCAGCATCGGGAACTCCTGGCTACTGAGGTGGACGGATTGGCATGCAACCAGCCACAGTGTAGTTCGGGAGTTCCCGATGCGGGCAGGGCCACAAGGACCCCCTTTATGAAGTTTTTTTGGAGTGCGTCCTAGGAGTCTCCGCCGCCGCTGAAGCGCATGATCAGGCCCAGGCCGATGATAACGACGCCCCAGGTGACGCCGAGGATGATGGTGAAGCGGTTCAGGTTCCGCTCGGCCACGCCGGAGGAACTCAGCCCGGAGCTCATGCCACCGCCGAACATGTCGGACAGACCGCCACCGCGACCCTTGTGGAGCAGGATGAGCAAGGTCAGCAGGAGGCTGGTGATACCCAGGAGGACCTGCAGAATGACATGAAGAACGTCCACGACGGCCTTTCAGAAGATTTGGATTGCGGGGGCCACGACTCTGTCCGGACTAGTCCGTCAGCAGGTGACTCTCGAACCTCACAATATTAGCAAACTCGGCGGCGTCCAGGCTGGCACCACCAACCAGCAGTCCGTCCACGTCGCGTTCCTTCAGGATCGAGGCGGCGTTGTTGGCCTTGACCGAGCCGCCGTAGAGGAGTCGCGTTATGCCGGCGACGTCCGCGCCGAACAGCGTCCCGAGCTCGGCGCGGAGGGCGGCGCACATTTCCTGGGCGTCTTCAGGACCGGCAACTTCACCGGTTCCGATGGCCCAGACCGGCTCGTAGGCGACGACAAGCTGGCCGGCCTGCTCCGGGCTGAGGCCCTCGACGCCGGCGCGGAGCTGCGTGAGCGTGTGCTCGACGTGCGTCCCGGCCTGCCGGATTTCCAGGCCTTCGCCGACGCACAGCACCGGTGTGATGCCGTGCCGGAAAGCGGCCTTGGTCTTGGCGTTCAGGACCTCGTCGGTCTCGTGGTGGATCGTGCGGCGTTCGCTGTGGCCCACCAGGACGTAGGCGCAGCCGAGCTTGCCGAGGAACTGCCCGGAAATGTCGCCGGTGTACGCGCCGGAGTCGAACGGGGACAGATCCTGGCCGCCATAGACGACCTTGAGTTCATCGCCCTGGACCAGGGTCTGGACTCCGCGGAGATCGGTGAACGGAGGGAACACGGCGACCTCCACCCGGCTGTAGTCATGCTTGGCGTCGGACAGGGTCCAGGCGAGCTTCTGCAACAGCGTGATGCCCTGGACATGGTCCATGTTCATCTTCCAGTTGCCCGCGATGAAGGGCGTGCGGTCGAATTTGCCGTTCGTTGACGTGGTCACGTGGTCTCCAGATTGTTCATAGCAGGGGAACAGCCGGCAGGGTGCCCCGTCCTGGGAGAGGGCACCCTGCCGGCTGGCGGGTCTAGCGGTCCAGGACGCTCAGGCCGGGGAGTTCCTTGCCTTCAAGGTACTCGAGGCTGGCGCCGCCGCCGGTGGAAATGTGCCCGAACTGGCCGTCGGCGAAGCCGAGGGTGCGGACCGCTGCGGCGGAGTCGCCGCCGCCGACCACCGTGAACGCGTCCGTCTCGGTCAGCGCCTGGGCGATGGCCCGGGTGCCGGCGGCGAACGCCGGGAACTCGAACACCCCCATGGGGCCGTTCCAGAACACCGTTTTGGCGCCCTGGATTCGTTCCGCGAAAGCTGACGCCGATTCCGGTCCGATGTCCAGCCCGATGCCCTGGGCGCCGAAGCTGCTCTCTTCAATGGCCTCGGCCCGCACCGTTTCATGGTCGGCGTCGGCGGCGAACCTGCTGGCCACCACAACGTCGGTGGGCACCACGAATTCGGTGCCGGCATCCGCGGCGCGCGTGAGGTACTCCTGCACGACCGGGATCTGGTCCTGTTCCAGCAGGCTGCCGGCCACCTTGTGGCCTGCGGCAGCGAGGAAGGTGAACAACATGCCACCGCCGACCAGGATGGTGTCGGCCTTGCCGATGAGGTTATCGATCACTGCGAGCTTGTCCGAGACCTTGGAACCGCCCAGCACCACAACGTAGGGACGCTGCGTGTCGGCGGTGAGCTTGCGCAGCACCTCGACCTCGGTGCGCACCAGGTCGCCCTGGTACGACGGCAGCCGGGTGGCGACGTCGTACACACTGGCATGCTTGCGGTGCACGGCGCCGAAGGCATCGTCCACGAAGGCGCCGTTGGACCCGGTGAGGGCCACCAGCTCGTCCGCGAAGGCGCCGCGTTCGGCGTCGTTCTTCGAGGTCTCGCGGGCGTCGAAGCGCACGTTCTCAAGGATGAGGGCTTCGCCGTCCTGCAGCGCGGCGGCGGACGCCTTGGCGGTGTCCCCGACGGTGTCGTCCGCGAGGGAGACCTTGAACGGGGCGAGTTCGGCCAGCCGCGCCGCGGCGGGCTTGAGCGAATACTTGTCGGCCGGGGCGCCCTTGGGGCGGCCAAGGTGTGCTGTGACCAGCACGCGGGCACCGGCGTCCGTGAGCTTCGCCAGCACTGGCAGGGAGGCCTTGATGCGGCCGTCGTCAGTGACTGAAGAGCCGTCGAGCGGCACGTTCAGGTCACTTCTGACCAGAACGTACCGCCCGCGGACACCATCAGCGATCAGTTCGTCGAGGGTGTGGAATGTCATGAGTCTTACCCTAGCCCAGCTTGGCTGCGACGAGCTCCGTGAGGTCCACGAGGCGGTTCGAGTAGCCCCATTCGTTGTCATACCAGGAAACAACCTTGACCTGGTTGCCGATCACCTTGGTCAGGCCGGAGTCGAAGATGGAGGACGCCGGATCGCCAACGATGTCCGAAGAAACGATCGGTTCGTCGGTGTAGGTCAGCAGGCCCCTGAGCTCGTCCGACTCGGAGGCAGCCTTCAGGGCTGCGTTCACTTCCGCAACCGTCGTCTCCCGGGAGACGACGACGGTCAGGTCCGTCGCGGAGCCGGTGGGAACCGGGACACGGATGGCGTAGCCGTCGAGCTTGCCCTTGAGTTCCGGAAGCACCAGGCCGATTGCCTTGGCCGCACCGGTGGAGGTGGGGACCATGTTGATGGCGGCGGCGCGGGCGCGGCGGAGGTCCTTGTGCGGGCCGTCCTGCAGGTTCTGGTCGGCGGTGTAGGCGTGGATCGTGGTCATCAGGCCGCGCTCGATGCCGAAGGCGTCGTTGACTACCTTGGCCAGCGGGCCGAGGCAGTTGGTGGTGCAGGAGGCGTTGGAGATGATGTGGTGCGCGGCCGGGTCGTAGAGCTTGTCGTTGACGCCCATCACGATCGTGATGTCCTCGCCCGAGGCCGGCGCGGAGATCAGGACCTTCTTGGCGCCGGCGTCGATGTGCTTCTGCGCGTCGGCGGCCTTGGTGAAGAAACCGGTGGATTCGATCACGATGTCGACGCCGAGCTCGCCCCAGGGCAGCTTGGCCGGATCGCGCTCGGCCAGGACCTTGACGATATTGCCGTCGACGACGATGTTGCCGTCCTTGACCTCAATGCTCTCCTGCAGGCGCCCGCCCACGGAGTCGTACTTAAAGAGGTGGGCCAGGGCTTCCGGGCTGGTGAGGTCGTTGACGGCGACGATCTCGAGGTCTGCCCCCTGGGCAAGTGCGGCGCGGAAGTAATTGCGGCCAATACGGCCGAAGCCGTTGATACCAATACGGGTGGTCACGTTTTCAGTCTCCTTGGTGCTCTATCAAGCACGATTAGTTGAGAAGGCGCTCAAGCCAACTAACAGATCCCGCACGCCATTGGGCAGAGATGATTACCAGATCGGAGGGCGACCAGCCACATTGCTGAAGGCTAACCGCCTTCCGTGACCTATCTTACGTTTAACTTGGTCTGCCCCCGCAAGTGCAGGGGCAGACCGTCCACGATTTGAGCCGAACGGCCATAATTGTGAGCTTTGTTACAGGCGCGTGAACTGCAGCCTTCCCGGGCCGCCGCGGCCGCGCAACGGTGTTAGAGCGTGATGAGGCCGGTGGCGTTCTTGCGGGCGGCGTCAAAGCGCTTGGCGACGTCGGCCCAGTTCACGATGTTCCAGAAAGCCTTGACGTAGTCGGCCTTGACGTTGACATAGTCCAGGTAGAAGGCGTGCTCCCACATGTCCAGCATCAGCAACGGGGTGGTGCCGAGCGCGACGTTGCCCTGCTGGTCGTAGAGCTGCTCGATGACCAGGTTGCCGCCGATCGGCTCGTAGGCCAGGAAGCCCCAGCCGGAGCCCTGCAGGCCAAGGGCCGCGGCGGTGAACTGCGCGCGGAACGCGTCGAAGGACCCGAACGCGTCGTCGATGGCGGCCGCGAGCTCACCTTCGGGCTTGTCGCCGCCGTCCGGGGAGAGGTTCTTCCAGAACACGGAGTGGTTGATGTGCCCGCCGGTGTGGAACGCAAGGTCCTTGGACAGGCGGTTGATGTTGGCGAAGTCGCCCTTTTCGCGTGCCTCGGCCAGCTGGGCGAGGGCGTTGTTGGCGCCGGCCACGTAGGTGGCGTGGTGCTTGCTGTGGTGCAGCTCCATGATCCGCGCGGAGATGTGGGGCTCCAGGGCGGCGTAGTCATAGTCCAGTTCGGGCAGTACGTATTCGGTCACAAAATCCTCCAATGTCGTGGACTGGTTGTCCGGTTGGTAAATCTCGGATTGTGCATCCGGATGTGTTGGCACCCGGAAGTCTCTGGATCGGGATCCAGTGGGCATAGCCTCCGGTCCCCCTGAGGTATTCCCGCCGGCCCCGATCCGATTCTGCTGTTGTTTCCCGGCAGAGGCTACTCGTCCAGCATTTCCGGCGTCACATTGGCTTCCGTGCCGGGGATGCCCAGGTCCTGGGCGCGTTTGTCCGCCATGGCCAGCAGGCGGCGGATCCGGCCGGCGATGGCGTCCTTGGTCATCACGGGGTCCGCCAGGCGGCCGAGTTCGTCCAGGCTGGCCTGTTTGTGGGCGACCCGCAGCTCGCCTGCGTACTTCAGGTGGTCCGGGACGTCGTCGCCGAGGATCTCCAGGGCCCGGTCCACCCGGGCGCCGGCGGCGACGGCGGCCTGCGCCGAACGCCGCAGGTTGGCGTCGTCGAAGTTGGCGAGCCGGTTGGCGGTGGCGCGGACTTCCTTGCGCATCCGCCGCTCCTCCCAGACCATCAGCGCATCATGGGCGCCCATCCGGGTCAGCAGCGCAGCGATCGTGTCGCCGTCGCGGATGACGACACGGTCCACTCCCCTGACCTCGCGGGCCTTCGCCTGGATGCCGAGCCTGCGGGCGGCGCCGACCAGGGCGAGGGCGGACTCGGGCCCGGGGCAGGTGACCTCCATGGCGGAGGACCGGCCGGGCTCGGTGAGGGATCCGTGGACCAGGAAGGCGCCGCGCCAGACAGCCTCGGCGTCGGCGGCGGAACCGTTAACCACCACCGAGGGCAGGCCGCGGACCGGGCGTCCGCGGGCGTCCAGCAGGCCGGTCTGGCGGGCGAGGGCTTCGCCGTCGCGCACCACCCGGACGACGTAGCGGCTGCCGCGGCGCAGGCCGCCGCCGGACACAACGATGATTTCGCTTTGGTGCCCGTAGACCTCGGCGATGGCGGCACGCAGCCGCCGCGCGGTCGAGGCGAGGTCGACTTCGGCCTCGATCACGATCCGGCCGGAGATGATGTGGAGTCCCCCGGCGAAGCGGAGCATGGAGGACACCTCAGCCTTGCGGACCGAGGACTTCTTGATGTCCAGCCGGGAAAGTTCTTCCTTGACTGATGCTGTCAGTGCCATGGCACTTTTCCTACCTGTTCCCGAAAATGTCGTGGTACGCCGTTGCCAGACGCAGCGGGTCGTGGATCGGCCGGCGGCTCGACGCCCCCACTTTACCCAACACCACCTCGGCGCCCAGCATCCCGGCCGCCTGTTCGAAGTCGGCGCGGTCGGTCACGGCGGCCGGATCGGCCAGGACGACGTCGATGGTGAAGTCCGGCGCGTACTCGCGCAGCACCCGCAGGTGGTCCGCGGCGGACATGCCGAGGGTTTCCTTGGTGTCCGTCGCGAGGTTCATGGTGAGGCAGCGGCGGGCGGCCGTGTTGCAGAGCGCCTCACGCATTTCCGGCAGCAGCAGGTGCGGCAGCACGGAGGTGTACCAGGAGCCGGGGCCAAGAATGACCCAGTCGGCCAGTTCGATCGCGGTGAGCGCCTCTGTGCAGGCGGGCGCGTCCGCCGGCAGCAGCCGGACCTTTTCCAGCGAGCCGGCGACGGCGCATTTTGCCTGTCCGGTCAGGGTCTGCAGTGCCGTGCTTCCGTCCGGGGCGGTAACCCGGACCTGGCCCTCGATGGTCAGCGGAACGCTGGACATCGGCAGGACCTCCCCGCGGGCACCCAGCAGCGCGCCGGCCCATTTGAGGCCGGCCACGGTGTCGCCCAGGAGTTCCCAGAGCGTCACGATCAGTAGGTTGCCCATGGCGTGCTCGTCCAGGGAGCCGCCGCGGCCCTTGCCGGGTGCGAAGCGGTGCTGCATCACATCGCGCCAGGTGCGGCCCCAGTCGGTGTCGTCGCAGAGCGCGGAGAGCGCCATCCGGAGGTCGCCGGGCGGCAGGACGCCGTACTCCTCGCGCAGCCGCCCGGAGGAGCCGCCGTCGTCCGCGACGGTGACGATGGCCGTCAGTTCGGACGTGAGCAGGCGCAGCGCCGACAGCGAGGCGGCGAGGCCGTGGCCGCCGCCGAGCGCGACGACGGACGGGCCCTTGTCCTGCTGGCTGGCGAAGGCCGCGCTGTCCGGAGGGACGAGCGGCAGCGGTCCGGTGAGCAGCGCCATTACTCGCGGCCCAAATCCCGGTGCGTGGTGGTCACGGTGACGCGCGGGTACTGCGCGAGCCGGCGGGACAGTTCGACGGCGACGGCGACCGAGCGGTGCTTGCCGCCGGTGCAGCCGACAGCGATGGTGGCGTAGTGCTTGTTCTCGCGCCGGTAGCCGTCCAGGACCGGTTCGAGGGCCAGCACGTAGCGTTCCACGAAGTTGCTGACGCCCTGCGCCTCCAGCACATAGTCGCTGACGTCCTGGTCCAGCCCGGTGTGCGGGCGGAGCGCCGGGACCCAGTGCGGGTTGGGGATGAAGCGGGCGTCGGCGACGAAGTTGGCGTCGACCGGGAGGCCGTATTTGAAGCCGAAGCTCATCACGTTGAGACGGAGCGCGACGGGGCCGGTCTCGCTGAACAGCTCGGTGATCGCGGTGGCGAGGCCGTGGACGTTCAGCGTGGAGGTGTCCAGGACTATGTCCGCGGAGGTGCGGAGTTCCTGCAGCAGTTCGCGTTCCGCGGCGATGCCGTCGAGGATCCTGCCGCCGGCCTGCAGCGGGTGGGGGCGCCGGCCCTGCTCGAAACGCCGGACCAGGACGTCGTCGGTGGCGTCGAGGAACAGGACCCGGAACCCGACGCCGCTGGCTTCGAGGTTGCGCAGGGAAGCGCGGATGTCCGCGAACAGCTCCTTGCTGCGGACGTCCATCACGACGGCGAGCTTGGAGATGGAACCCGGGGCGTGCGACACGATTTCAGCGAGGGTGCCGAGCATCTGCGGGGGGAGGTTTTCCACCACGTACCAGCCGTGATCCTCCAAGGCGTCCGCGGCGGTGCTCCGGCCGGCTCCCGACATGCCCGTCACCACGAGCAGTTCGGCCTCGACGGGTTTGACCGGCGTCATGCCGTCCGCCTCCGTCCCGGATTCTGCCGTCGACTCTGCCATCAGTGAAGCCCCGTTCTGCTGTGCTGTTGTTCCCTACCGCTGACGGGTAGGGGCCCGTGGTGCGGCTCAATCGCCGCGCGTGCCGTTTCCCAAGTCCTTACCCTAGCTAAGATTGCCGGTGCTAGCTAAGTCTCCAGGATTTCGCCGGTGGTCATGTTGATCGCGGGCGCGGTTGTGGCCCCATCCCCGTCGTCGGTGAAGTGCCGGATGATCGCAGCGGCCAGGGACGGGCCGATGCCCTTGGCATCGGTGAGTTCCTCGACGCTGGCCGTCCTGATGCTCTTGACCGAGCCGAACTGGGCGATCAGGGCCTTGCGCTTGGATTCGCCGAGGCCGGGCACGCCGTCGAGCGCTGAGACGGTCATCGCCTTCCCGCGCTTCTGCCGGTGGAAGGAGATCGCGAAGCGGTGCGCCTCGTCGCGGACGCGCTGCAGCAGGTACAGCCCGGCCGAGGCGCGGGGCAGGATCACCGGGAAGTCGCTGCCCGGCAGCCAGACCTCCTCGAGCCGCTTGGCGAGCCCGACGACGTAGACATCGTCGATGCCAAGTTCGGCCAGGGCGCGGGCGGCCGCGTTGACCTGCGGCTTGCCGCCGTCGACGACGACGAGGTTGGGCGGGTAAGCGAACTTGGTCCGCGGCGCCGGGGTGGTGGTATCAGCGACGGCAACCGGGGAAGCGGACGGCGCGACGGCGGCGTCGGACACGGCGTTGAGCAGGGCCTGATGCCCGGGCTGCCGGGCGGCGTCCGCCAGCACGGACTGCTCCTGGAGGTAGTTCCGGAAACGCCGGGTCAGCACGTCGTGCATGGCCGCGGTGTCATCCGTGGCGGCGGCGCCGGTGACGGAGAACTTCCGGTACTCGGACTTCTTCGGCAGGCCGTCCTCGACCACCACCATGGAACCGACGACGTTGGTGCCCTGGACGTGCGAGATGTCGAAGCATTCGATCCGCATCAGCGCGATGGGCAGCTCCAGCGCCTCCTGCAGTTCCTGCAATGCCTGGGACCGCAGGGTCAGGTCGCCGGCGCGCCGGGATTTGTGCAGCTTGAGGGCATGCTCGGCGTTTTCCCGGACGGTGGACAGCAGCGCGGCCTTGTCGCCGCGCTGCGGCACGCGGATATCCACCCTGGCGCCGCGCAGCCCGCCGAGCCAGAGCGCCAGCTCCGCGGCGTTGCTGGGTTCGGTCGGGACGAGGACCTCGCGGGGCAGCCTGCCCTGCAGGCCGGCCTCCTCGCCGTAGACCTGCTGGAGCAGGTGCTCGACAAGGTCCGGGGTGGTGGAGTCCTCGACCTTTTCGACGACCCAGCCGCGCTGGCCGCGGATCCGGCCGCCGCGGACGTGGAAGACCTGCACGGCGGCCTCGAGCTCGTCCTCGTGCAGGGCGAAGACGTCGGCGTCGGTGCCTTCGGCCAAGACGACGGCGTTGCGTTCAAAGACCTTTTTGAGCGCGACGATGTCGTCACGGATCCGCGCCGCCCGTTCATAATCCAGTTCCGCCACGGCGGCGGCCATGTCTTTTTCCAGCCGGGTGACAAACGGCTTGGCCTCGCCGCCCATGAAGGCGCAGAAGTCCTCGGCCAGGGCGCGGTGGTCCTCGGCGGAGATGCGGCCGACGCAGGGCGCCGCGCACTTGTCGATGTAGCCGAGCAGGCACGGCCGGCCACTGGCTTCGGCCCGCTTCAGGACGCCGGCGCTGCAGCTCCGGACCGGGAAAACGCGCAGCAGGGTGTCCATGGTGTCCCGGATCGCACCGGCGGTGTAGGGGCCGAAGTAGCGGGTGCCCTTGCGCCGCTCGCCGCGCAGGACCTGGACACGCGGGTACTTCTCCCCCATCGACACAGCCAGGTACGGGTAGCTTTTGTCATCCCGGAACATCACATTGAACCGGGGTTTGAATTCCTTGATCCAGGTGTATTCGAGCTGCAGCGACTCGAGTTCGCTCCCGACGACGGTCCACTCCACGCTGCTGGCCGTGTGGACCATCGCATAGGTTTTGGGGAGCAGCCCGGCCGGGTTGGCGAAGTACGAGTTCAGCCGTGCACGGAGGTTCTTGGCCTTGCCGACGTAGATGACCCGGCCGTGCGGGTCGCGGAAGCGGTACACGCCCGGATTGGTCGGAATCTCACCCGTCTGGGGTCGGTAACTCGCTGGATCTGCCACAGTTCAAGTCTACTGAGCCTGCAGCGGTGCCCGGGACGGCGGGGGCTGGTGGGGCGGGCCGGGCGCGGGCTGGGCTGTATTTTCAGGCGCGGTCGTTCGAGTAGTGAAGCAATACCACGCCGTTGCCGAACGTCCGCGTCCCCTCGAGCCTGAGTTCCATCCGGACATCAGGGGCCTCGAAGAGCGGCCGGCCCTGCCCCAGAACGACGGGATGGACGAGAATTCGAAATTCGTCGATCAGGCCGTGCCGCATGAAAGTGGATGCCAAGTTTGCGCCGCTAAGGGCGATGTCGCCCCCGGGCTGCGCCTTCAGTTCCCCGATTTGTTCAGGCACGACGTCGTGAATCGGCCATCGGCTCATGGGTGACGCGCCCTAACATAAAGGCTCCCATCGCCCGGAACTGCCCGTTCAAGTGGTGGAGGAGTTCCTCGTCCACCAGGTGCCAGCTGATGTCCCGGTCGGCCGTTTCGAAGAATCCGTCCAAGGAGACCGACATCATGAGAATGATCTTGCGCAATCGAGTACCTCCCGTGGCGGCGAAAGGCGGCGCGGCCGCCGTCGTACCTTCCAGTGAAGCACCGCCGGATCGGACATGATTCAGTTGGCAGCCCCAGTGCATCCGCCGCTCTCTTGGGACGGTCACAATTTCAGCGGATCCTGTATCCGAGGCAACTCCCTAGTCCCCTTTCTTGTCGGTGCCTCCCAATAATCTTGGTTTATGGAAAGCACGGACTGGATGACGGAGGGCAGGGAGGCCCTGGCGGCTGTCGCGGCGTTGACTGCGGCGCTGGATTCCGTGACCGGGGCCGGTTCTGTCCACACGGGTCCGTCGGGCGCCAGTCTCCGCCGGGATGCTGATCCGTTGTGGGATGATCCGTTGCGGGATCTGGCAGATGATTGCCTGGATGGCCTGGCCGACATGGCGCGGTGGGATGCGCGGGCCGCTGCATGGAAGGTGAAGCTGGCCGCGGCCTATCTGCGGGCCGCCGACGCTATGGCGCCGCCGGCGGTGTCCCCGCATGACGCGACTCGCCAGGAGATGGCGCTGACGGCGGAGGTCGCGTGTGTTCTGACCGTGAGTGAACGGGCCGCGGACGGGTTCCTGGGCGATTGCGTGGCACTGACGACGACGTTGCCGCTGACCCTCGCGGCGCTGACGGCGGGGACGATTTCCTGGGCGCACGCGAGGGTCATCGTGGACGAAACCACGAATTTGGACCCGGTGGGGGCGGCGGCGCTGGAGGGGCACTTCCTGGACCCGGCCGCGCCGGACCCGGCCCGGGGGTGCCCGGCCGGGGAGCTCGTCCCGGGCCGGCTCCGGGCCAAGGCCCGGACCTGGCGTGAACGCCACCACCGGGAGAGCATCGAAAAACGCCACGCCAAGTGCGCGGCGGACCGGCGGGTCGAGTTCCGTCCGGACACTGACGGGATGGCGTGGTTCTCCGCGTACCTTCCGGCCGATACCGCCGCGGGGATCTGGGAGCGGACCACCGCCGCGGCCCGCGCCCTGCAGGGCCCGGCCGAGGCACGCACTATGACCCAGTTGCGCGCCGACATCGCCGCGGCCTGGCTCCTCACCGCCGGCGCTGATGGTGCCGCGGGCGCTGAGGGGGCGGGTGCGGGCGGGGGTGTGCCGTCGCCGCGGGCGCAGGTCCTGATCACCGTGCCCGTGTTCTCCCTGCTGGGCGCCACTGAGGAACCGGCGATGCTGGACGGGTACGGGCCGATCCCGCCCTCGATGGCCCGCCGCCTGATCGCCGACGGCGCCGGCTCGTTCTACCGGGTCCTGGTGGACCCGCGGGACGGGGCGCCGCTGGAAATCGGCCGGAGCAGCTACCGCCTGCCCCCCGCGCTGCGCCAGTGGCTGCGGCTTCGCGATGGCCGGTGCCCGTTCCCGGGCTGTCACAACCATTCCCTGGACAACGACGCGGACCACCTCCTGGCCTGGGCCGACGGAGGGACCACCGGGATCACCAACCTCGGAGGGCCGTGCCGCAAGCATCACGGGCTGAAACACAGTTCAGCCTGGACACCGGCCGGAGCCAGCAAGACGCCCCGCCCGGCTGGACCTCCCCGTCCGGGAGGTACTACCCCAGCGAACAACAGGACTGGGAACCACCCCACTGGCCACCCGGATTCCTGGACACCTACCCGGACCCCGGGGTAGATGCAGCCGCGGACATGGACGCCATCGTGGACCAAGACCTGGCCCCTGGCATCGACGTCGATATGGGCGCAGCCACGATCCCGGGCCAGGACAGAGACGACCCGGACAGAGACCTTGATCTGGACCGCGGCCTGCCCCCGGACCCCGGCCCGGATCCAGAACAGGAACAGGAACTGCCCGCGGACCCCTTCCCGGACTGGCACCCCGTCACGGCCGGATACTCATTCCGTGCCGCAGACACCGAACACCTGATCTCCTACGAGCCACTCACAGAATCCATCCTGGAACACTTCCTCGCCCACCACGCCTGACCGCGGCGTGCAGGCGTTCAAGCGAAGCAATCCCAGGAAGGTGGCGGCACCCGGGCGTGGGGTTTCCTCCCAAGTGGTTCGCGAACCGCAACGCCACGGCCGCAAGGGTGGTATGCCATCTCGCTTGCGGACTCAGGCGACGTGCCTAGTCGACGGCCTTGCTCTGGTTATAGCTGGTCGAGCGTTCCTGGCCGCTGAGGGCTGCTATGGCATCCATGATGCGGTCGGTGGCCTGGCGACGGGCCGGTAGGGAGTGGTCCGGCCCGGTCTTGTCGAAGTACAGCGGTTCGCCGACCTTCATGGTGAAGTGTTGTGGTTTGACCGACTTGCTGTCCGCCGGCTGCAGGTGCTCCGTGCCGATCAGTCCGACCGGAATAACGGGGGCGCCGGTGGTTAGGGCGAGCCATCCCACGCCGGTGCGGCCGCGGTAGAGGATACCGTCGCGGGAGCGGGTCCCCTCCGGATAGATGCCGACGCCTTTGCCGGAATCGAGGATTTCCAGCAGTGTCTTGAGCGCCTGGACGCTGGCGGCCTGCTCGCCGCGTTCCACCGGGATGGAACCGACCGCTTCAAAAAAGGACTTCATCGCCTTGCCCTTGAAGCCACCGGTGGTGAAGTACTCCGCTTTGGCGAAGAAAGCCACGGGCCGGGGCATGAGTGCCTGGACGATCACACTGTCCAGAAACGACAAGTGGTTGGGAGCCACAATGAACGGGCCCTCCTTGGGCACGTTCTCAAGTCCGATGACCGTGGGCCGGCAGGTCGAGGTCACCAGGCCCCGCGTGGTCCAGCGGATTGCCTCAAACATTGCCATCGGGGTGCACCTCTTCTTGGGCTTCGGTCAACGCGTCAGGGGTCGCTGCGGTGGATGGCACTAGAGACGCCCGGTCGGCATCCGGCCCCGTATCCCGCCGGGCAATGGTCTCGTGCAGGGCCGCGCTGGTGTACACGATCTCCACGGCGCCCGCGGCGTCCAGTTCACCGTCCGGAGCGAAGCCCCAGCCTACGCCGATGCAGTCCATACCGTTGGCAGCCGCTCCGGCCACATCCTGTGCGCGGTCTCCCACCATTACGGCCTGCTGGGTGTCCAGGCCGAGGTGCGGGGCCAGGTCAGCGAGGGCTGCGGCGACAATTGCCGCCTTGCCCGACGGAACACCGGCGGCGGCCCCCTCGTCCGCCGCCGAGCCGCGGATGGTGTGGAAGAGCTCGGCGATGCCGTGATGCTCGAGGACCTTCCGGGCGAGGCCTTCGGGCTTCTGCGTGGCGACGGCGATGGGCCGGCCGGATTCGACGAAGGATTCCAGCAGGGCCCGGATTCCCGGATAGAGCCGGCTTTGGCCAATGCCGGTGGCGAGGTAGTGGGCGCGGTAGATCCGGATGGCGTCGTCGAGTTTGTCGGCGGGGACCCCCGCGATCTCGGTGAGGGAGTGGCTGAGTTTCGGGCCGATCATGGCATCCATCCGGGACTTCCCGGGAACACCGAGTCCGAGCTCCGTGAGGGCCGCCGCGATTCCGTCCGAGATTCCCCCGGCCGGATCGACAAGAGTGCCGTCCAGGTCAAAGATCACGGGCACTGTTGTTTGGGTCACCGGCTTAGTTTCTCACGAGTGAACGGATGCCAGAAACTCGCATACCCTGCGGGGAATATAGGACCGGGCCCCGGACCGGGGCGTCGCATTGCTTCGGCGACGCCCCGTTGCCCGTGGGCGTCAGGCGAAGATCTCGGCCAGGAAGGCGGCCGTGTGGCTGTCCGTGGACTTGGCTACCTGCTCCGGCGTTCCCGCGGCGACGATGCGGCCGCCGCCGGACCCGCCGTCGGGCCCCAGGTCCACGATCCAGTCCGCGCTCTTGATGACGTCGAGGTTGTGCTCGATCGTGATGACTGTGTTGCCCTTGTCCACGAGGCCCTGCAGCACCAGCAGCAGCTTCCGGATGTCCTCGAAGTGCAGGCCTGTGGTGGGCTCGTCCAGCACGTAGATGCTGCGCCCGTTGGAGCGTTTCTGCAGCTCCGCGGCCAGCTTCACGCGCTGCGCCTCGCCGCCGGAAAGTGTGGTGGCGGGCTGGCCGAGCCTGACATAGCCGAGTCCGACGTCGACGAGGGTCCTGAGGTGCCGCGCTATCGGAGAGAAGGCGGCGAAGAACTCGGCGCCTTCCTCGATCGGCATGTTCAGCACATCGGCGATCGTCTTGCCCTTGTAGTGGACTTCGAGGGTTTCCCGGTTGTACCGGGCCCCGTGGCACACCTCGCAGGGCACGTAGACATCCGGCAGGAAGTTCATTTCGATCTTCAGGGTGCCGTCACCGGAGCAGGCCTCGCAGCGGCCGCCCTTGACGTTGAAGGAGAACCGGCCCGGCAGGTAGCCGCGGACCTTGGCCTCGGTGGTCTCGGCGAAGAGCTTGCGGATGTTGTCAAAGACACCGGTATAGGTGGCGGGGTTGGACCGCGGGGTGCGGCCGATGGGGCTCTGGTCGACGTGCACCACTTTGTCGAGGTGCTCAAGGCCCTGGATGGATTTGTGCCGCCCGGCCACTTGCTTGGCGCCGTTGAGCTTGTTGGCCAGCACCTTGTAGAGGATCTCATTGACCAGGGTGGACTTGCCGGAGCCGCTGACGCCGGTCACCGCGGTGAACAGGCCCAGTGGGAACGTGGCATCCACGTTCAGGAGGTTGTTCTCCTTGGCCCCAACGACCTTGAGCTCGCGCTTCTTGTCGTACTTGCGGCGCTTCTTGGGGATCTCGATCCGTTTCCGGCCGGAGAGGTAGTCGCCGGTGAGCGACTCGGTGTTCTTGAGCAGGTCCTGGTAGGAACCGGAGTGCACCACCATGCCGCCGTGTTCGCCGGCGCCCGGTCCGATATCGACCACCCAGTCGGCTTCCTGGATCGTGTCCTCGTCGTGTTCCACGACGATCAGGGTGTTGCCGAGATCCCGCAGCCGGGTGAGGGTTTCGATCAGGCGGCGGTTGTCGCGCTGGTGCAGCCCGATGGAGGGCTCGTCCAGCACGTACAGCACCCCCACAAGGCCGGAGCCGATCTGGGTGGCCAGCCGGATGCGCTGGGCTTCGCCGCCGGACAGGGTGCCGGAAGGACGCTCCAGGTTCAGGTACTCCAGGCCGACGTCGAGCAGGAAGGTCAGTCGGGCCTGGATCTCGATGAGGACCTGGTGGGCGATCTGGGCTTCGCGGCCGGTGAGCACGAGGTTGTCGAGGAAGTTGGCGCAGTCCCGCATCGGCATGGCGGCGACCTCGGCGATCGACTTATCGTTGATCAGGACCGAGAGCGACGCCGGGTTCAGGCGGGCGCCGTTGCAGGCCGGGCACGGGATCTGGCGCATGTACTCCTCGTAGCGGTCCCGTGCGCTGTCCGAGTCCGTTTCCAGGTGCTTGCGGTGGACGTACTGGATGACACCCTCGAAGCCGGTGCTGTATTTACGTTCCCGGCCGAAGCGGTTGCGGTACTGCACCACGACTTTGTGGTCTTTGCCGTGCAGTACGGTCTGGCGGGTGTCCTTGGACAGCTTGTCCCACGGGGTCGTCATCGAGAAACCGAGTTCCTTGGCAAGACCGTCGAGCAGCCGGTTCCAGTACTCCGTGGTCGCTGTGCCAAGGGACCAGGGCGCGATTGCGCCTTCCGAGAGGGACAGTTCCCCGTTCGGGATGATGAGTTCCTCATCGACCTCCAGCTTCGTGCCGATGCCGCTGCACGCGGAGCAGGCGCCGAAGGGGTTGTTGAAGGAGAAGGAGCGCGGTTCAATCTCGTCGATCGCGAGCGGGTGCTCGTTGGGGCAGGCGAGGTGTTCGGAGAACGCCCTGACCCGTTCCGGGTCGTCGGCGTCGAGGTCGACGAATTCGGCGAGAATCCTGCCTTCGGCCAGGCCGAGGGCGGTTTCCACCGAGTCGGTGAGCCGCTGGCTGATGCCTTCCTTGACCACGAGCCGGTCCACGACCACTTCGATGGTGTGTTTGAACTGCTTTCCCAGCTTGGGCGGATCGCTCAGTTGGATCAGCTTGTCATCGACCCGCGCCCGCGAATAGCCCTTGGCGGTGAGTTCCTTGAACAGCTCGACGAATTCGCCCTTGCGGCCACGGACCACGGGGGCCAGGACCTGGAAGCGGGTGCCCTCGGGCAGTTCGAGCAGTTGGTCGACGATCTGCTGCGGGGTCTGCTTCGCGACGGGTTCCCCGCAGATGGGGCAGTGTGGGCGGCCGACACGGGCCCAGAGCAGGCGCATGTAGTCGTAAATCTCGGTGATGGTGCCCACCGTGGAGCGCGGGTTCTTGCTGGTGGACTTCTGGTCAATGGAGACCGCGGGCGAGAGCCCCTCGATGAAGTCGACGTCGGGTTTGTCCACCTGGCCCAGGAACTGCCGGGCGTACGCGGAGAGCGACTCGACGTAGCGGCGCTGGCCTTCGGCGAAGATCGTGTCGAATGCCAGCGAGGACTTGCCCGAGCCGGAGAGGCCGGTGAAGACGATCATGGAGTCGCGGGGCAGGTCCAGGTCCACGTTGCGCAGGTTGTGTTCGCGGGCGCCCTTGACAACGAGCCGGGACATGTCCGGACGCTTCGGCGCGGGGCGGGAGTCGTTCCGGCGCCCCGGTTTTGCGGAGCCCATCGGAATGACTTCGGACGGGGAATCGAGGGCTGGATCTTCAGCTACGGCTTTAGGCACGCTACCAATGCTAATCGAAAACTTCTTCGAATTTCTATTCCCGGCTGTGTCCCGGGCCCGGGACGGCCGCCCGATGTGTTAGCCATTCTTCACTCGCGGTCGTAGGCGGCGGCGAGCAGCTGCACGGCCTCGGCGAAGCTGGCACCCCGGGCCTTCGCCGCCGCGGCAAACTCGGCGGCAGCGACGGTCAGCGAGCTCCAGGCCTCGTCGCGGGCACACACTACGGTGCCGTTACGGCCGCGGGTCACCACGACGCCGGCCGCCTCCAGTTCCTTGTAGGCGCGGGCCACCGTGTGGGGTGCGACGCCCAGCTCACCGGCCAGGCTCCGGACGGCAGGGAGCTTGGTCCCGGGCGTCAGGGTTCCGTTGTCAGCGCGCTCGATGATGTTGAGGCGGAGCTGGTCGTACAGCGGAACGGAGCTGGCCGGATTTGGGCGCCAGGCGCCGGGGAACGGCTTCGTTGAGGTTTCGGTCGGGGTCACTGTTCGGGCTCCTGGGCACGCTTGGTTTGTTCGCGGCGGGCGAACTGGGCCTCGTACAGTTTCCGGTAGAGGCCGCCCTCCGCGATCAGCTGTGGGTGGGTCCCCTGTTCAACGATTCGTCCTTGGTCCATGACCAGAATTAGATCAGCGTCCCGGACGGTGGACAAGCGGTGGGCTATGACGAAGCTTGTGCGTCCCTGCCGCAGCCGCTGCATGGCCTGCCGGATCTGCACTTCGGTGCGGCTGTCCACCGAGCTGGTGGCCTCGTCGAGGACTAGGATGTTGCGTCCGGCCAGTTGGGCCCTGGCGATGGAGATGAGCTGGCGCTGCCCGCGGCTCAGCGAATCGCCGTCGTTGCCGAGCATCGTGCCGTAGCCGCCGGGCAGGGCCCGGACGAACTGGTCCACGTGGCTGGCCTGCGCAGCGGACGCGATCTCGGCGTCGGCTGCGCCGGGGCGGCCGTACTCGATGTTTTCCCGGATGCTTCCGGTGAATAGCCAGGCGTCCTGCAGCACCGCGGCGAAGTTGGCCCGCAGTTCATCCCGTGTCAGCGCCGCGATATCGGGGCCGTCCACGGTGATGCGGCCGGAATCCGGTTCGTAGAAGCGCATCAGGAGGTTCACCATGGTGGTCTTGCCCGCGCCGGTCTGCCCCACGATGGCCACGGTCTGCCCCGGTTCCACGGCAAAGGACAGGTCCTGGACCACGGGTGAGCCGGGGCGGTAGCCGAAGCTCACCTGCTCGAAGGTGACCCGGCCGGCGGCGCCGGGCGACGAGGCCTCGGTGCCGCCGTCCGGCGCGGACTTCGGCGCCGAAAGGAGGGCAGGTTCCGCCGGGATCTCCGTTGCGTCCAGGAGCTCAAACACCCGCCCGGCCGACACGAGGCAGGACTGCACAAGCGTAAGCATCCCGCCGATCTGGCCCATCGGCTGGCTGAAGAGCCGGCTGAACTGGATGAACGCCTGCAGGCCGCCGATGGTCATGGCGCCGGCGAGAACCTGCAGCGCGCCGACGACGGCGACGGCCACGTAGTTGAGGTTGGACACAAACACCATGAGGGGCTGCACCGCGCCGGACACGTACTGTGCACGGGCACTGGCCCGGCTCAGCTTGTCGTTGCGCTCCTTGAAGCTGGCAGCGGCAGCCTCCTGCCGGCCGAAGGCTTTCAGGACTTCGTGGCCGGTGAAGAACTCCTCCAGCTGAGCATGCAGCCCGCCGGTGTCCGCCCACTGCTCCGTGAAGTGGGTCTGGGATTTCCGGGCGACCAGGACCGTAATGAGGGTGGACAACGGGACGGAGACCAGCGCGATCAGGGCCAGGACCGGGGAAAGCCACAGCATCATGGCCAGCGCCCCTGAGAGCATCAGCAGTGACATGATCAGCTGGTTAAGCAGCTGGTTGAGGGCCTGGGCGATGTTGTCGACGTCGTTGGTGGCGCGGCTCAGCACGTCCCCGCGGTGCTGTTCGTCAAAATGGCTGGACGGCAGGACGTGCAGTTTCTCCTCCACCGAGGCGCGGAGACCGTAGCTGAGTCGCTGCACGGCGACGGCCGTCAGTGCGCCCTGGACCCAGCTGAAGACGGACGCCCCCAGATACAGGACGGAAACGCCGGACAGCAGCGCAGCCAGTTCTTCTACCTGGAAGGCTCCCCCGACGACGCCCGCAACCACGACGTCGGTGGCGTCACCCAGCACTTTGGGTGCCGCCACGTTGAGAATCACGAAGGCGCACGTGGCGGCGATGACGCCGGCCATCCGCCATCTCGATGGCCGCAGCAGCCCGAGCAGCCGTCCGGCGGTCCGCCACCGGAACCGGTCGGGCGCAGCGGTCTCCTGCGGAGTTGCCGTGGGGAGAGTGTCGCTGCGGCCGCCCGCGGGTGTGTCCACAAGGGACTGGTCCCTGGCGTCGCCGGTCGTGGGGGGACCGGTGGGGGCACCGGTGGTGACGTCGCCGGTGGTGGCATCCCGGGTTGTGGGGGTGCCCGTTTCGGCTCCCAGGGACGGTTCGGGGGTCACAGGGTTTCCTCCAGCACGAGCTGGGAGGCGGCGATTTCCCGGTAGCTCGGCGACGACGCCATCAGTTGGTGATGGGTGCCCTGCGACACGACCCGGCCGTCCTCGAGGACGAGGATCAGCCCGGCGTCGACGATGGTGGCTACTCGTTCGGCGACGATCAGGATGGTGGCCGCGGCCAGCAGCGGCCCGATCGCCTCCCGGAGCCGGTAGTCGGTGCCGTAGTCCAGCGCCGAGAAACTGTCGTCGAAGAGGTAGACGGGCGCTTCGCGGAGCAGGGCCCGCGCGATGCACAGGCGCTGCCGCTGGCCGCCGGAAAAGTTCGTGCCGCCCTGGCTCACCGGCGCTTCCAACCCCTGGGGAAGGTTTCGGACAAACGTTTCGGCCTGCGCGGCTCCCAGTACCCGCCAGAGGTCCTCGTCCGTCGCCGCCGGGGCAGCCATCCTCAGGTTCTCGGCGAGGGTCCCGGAGAACAGATAGGAGTGCTGGGGCACGACGGCGATCAGGCTCCGCAGGGTGTCCAGCGGCAGGCTGCGCACGTCGCAGCCGCCGATGCTGATGTCACCGCCGGTGGCCGCCAGGAACCGTGGCAGCAGGTTCAGTAGCGTGGACTTGCCGCTGCCGGTGGCACCGATGACCGCGGTCACCGTCCCGGGTACGGCCGTGAAGCTGATGCCGTCCAGGACCGGAGCCTCGGCGCCGGGGTAGGCGAAGGAGACGTCGCGGAACTCCACGGCGTTGCCCTCCGGAGCGGCCCCGCCCGGCCCGTCCGTGATCGCCGGTGCCGTGTCGAGGACGGCCTGGACCCGGTCCGCGCAGGCAGCCGCACGCGGCGCGGTCATAAAGACGTACATCGCCATCATGATCGCGACCAGGATCTGCAGGATGTAGGCGATGAACGCCGTCAACGCGCCGAGCCGCATCTCCCCGGACTGGATCCGGTGCCCGCCCAACCAGACCACGGCGACTGACGAGAGATTAACGACGAGCATGATCAGCGGCATCATGCCGGCGACCAGCAGCGCGGAATGCAGGTTGTTCTCCGTGAGGTCCTTGTTGGCCCCGTCGAAGCGGCGGATTTCATGGCCCTGGCGGACAAAACCACGAATAACATTGGCGCCGATGATCTGTTCCCGTAGCACCCGGCTGATCCGGTCGATGTGTTCCTGGCCCTGCCGGTAGAGCGGAACGAGGCGGCGGACGATCAGGAACATGATGACGGCAAGCACTGGAATGACAGCGACCACAAGCCCGGACAAGGCGACATCCTGGTTGAGGGCCAGCACGATGCCGCCGATGAAGATGGCCGGCGCGGCGAACAGCATTGTGAAGACGAGGACCGCGAGGTTCTGGATCTGGGCCACGTCGTTGGTGGCCCTGGTGACCAGGCTGGCCGCGCCGAACGCGCCGACTTCCTGCGAGGACAGGGACTGGACCTTGGCAAACAGCTCCTCGCGCAGCTGCCGGCCAAGCTCCATGGCGACGATCGCGCCCAGATAACCGGCCGCGGCGGCCGCCGCGACCTGCACGAAGGCGATCGCTACCATCCAGGCGCCAAGCCGCAGGATCTCCGGGACATTGCCGTTGACGATCCCGTCATCGATGATGGCCGCGTTCAGGGTGGGGAGGAGGAGGTTGGCCGTGGTCTGCACGAGCTGCAGGACAATGATGGCAAGTACGGTCCCTTTGTGGGCGGCCAGCAGCCGGCCCATCAGGCCAATTAGCACCAAACCTCCATCGCTGGACCAGGGCGCAGATCCAGATTCGTCAAAGACAGCCGCCCCCACGCTGCTTCGTCATTGTAAGCACGATCACAGGGTGCTTCGGTGTCATGTGCCTTCCGCCCGGTCGCGGGTGCCGGCTGGGGTCCTGCAGGAAGGGCCGCGGGTCAATCCCGTTTGCGCGCCACAGCGAAGATCCGGCGGAACGGAAACACCGTTCCGTGCGGGCCGGCCGGGTAGGCCTCGGTGAGCCCCGCCGCGTATTGGGCTTCAAAGGTGCGGGCATCCTCGGCGGACAGGGCGGCGAGCACTGGCCGGAGTCCCGCGCCGCGGACCCACTCCAGCACCGGGTTCCGGCCGGGGAGAAGCTGGGAATAGGTGGTCTCCCACGCGTCCGCATCACAGCCGGCGTCGAGCATGATGTTCAGGTAATCACCCGGCTCCCCTACGACGTCGTCGTGGCGCAGCACACCGGCGAGCCGGTCCGCCCACGCGTCCGATTCCGCCAGGGCGCGCATCAGCGTGTGCGAGGGCGATTTGAAGTTGCCGGGCACCTGCAGCGCGAACCAGGCTCCGGGCTTGAGCGCGGCGAGCCAGGCGGCCAGCAGGCCGCGGTGGCCGGGTACCCACTGCAGGGCTGCGTTGGTGACCACCACGTCGGTCTCCGCCGAGGGCATCCAGTCGGTGATGTCCGCCCGGCCGAAGGACAGATTCGGCAGCTGCTCCGTGTGGGCGGCGGACCGGGCCAGCATCTCCGCCGAGGAGTCCAGGCCCGTGACTTCCGCCGTCGGCCAGCGTTCCGCGAGGGTGGCCGTCAGGTTCCCGGGGCCGCAGCCGAGGTCGACGACGTGCCGGGGAGCGTCCGCATGGACCCGGGCCGTCAGGTCAAAGTACGGCCTGTCCCGGTAGTCCCCGAACTGCACGTACTTGGCGGGATCCCATTTCACTGCTGTCCTCCGGTCGCCGGCAAACGATGCGAGATACGAAGCCTATCCCGGACCGGGCGGCGGGGCAGGAGGCACGGCGCCCCTGACGCGCGGGCGGCCCGGCGTCGGCCACTAAGCTGGTGAGCAATGAAACTCGTTGATCAGCTCCCCGCCCCGGCCGCCCGATTCCCAGGCCGCGCCGGCCTCGACCCGGACGAGCTCTACACCCGCTTCGTCGAGTGGACGGAGTCCCGCGGGCTGGCTTTGTACACCGCCCAGGACGAGGCGATCATGGAGCTCGCCTCAGGCGCCAACGTGATCCTTGCGACCCCCACCGGGTCCGGGAAATCGCTCGTGGCGATCGGGCTGCATTACCAGGCCATGGCCCGCGGGCAGCGGAGCTACTACACGGCACCGATCAAGGCCCTTGTCTCGGAGAAGTTCTTTGCCCTCTGTGAGATCTTCGGAGCCGAGAACGTCGGCATGATCACCGGCGACTCCGGCGTCAACCAGGACGCCCCGATCATCTGCTGCACCGCGGAAATCCTGGCCAACATCGCGCTCCGCGAAGGCGCTGCCGCCGAGCTCGGCGCCGTGGTTATGGACGAGTTCCACTTCTACTCCGACCCGCAACGCGGCTGGGCCTGGCAGGTCCCGCTGCTGGAACTCCCCCAGGCGCAGTTCCTGCTGATGTCCGCAACGCTCGGTGACGTCAGCCGCTTCGAAGCCGGCATCACAGAGTTGACCGGCCGGCCGACGACGACGGTCAGTTCCGCGGAACGTCCGATCCCGCTGCACTACTACTACCACCAGACTCCCGTGCACGAGACGCTCGAGGAACTCCTTGCCACGAAGCAGGTCCCCGTCTACGTGGTCCACTTCAGCCAGGTGGAGGCGATCGACCGGGCCCAGAACCTGATGAGCGTCAATGTCTGCACCCGCGAGGAGAAGGACAAGATCGCCGAGCTGATCGCCGGTTTCCGGTTCGCCGCCGGCTTCGGCAAGACCCTCAACCGGCTGGTCCGGCACGGCATCGGCGTCCACCACGCCGGCATGCTGCCCAAGTACCGCCGGCTGGTTGAACAGCTCGCCCAGGCAGGGCTGCTCAAGGTCATCTGCGGCACCGACACACTCGGCGTGGGCATCAACGTCCCGATCCGCACCGTGCTGCTCACGGCGCTGAGCAAGTACGACGGCGTCCGCACCCGGCTGCTGAATTCCCGCGAATTCCACCAGATCGCCGGGCGCGCCGGCCGAGCGGGCTACGACACGGCCGGGACCGTCGTCGTGCAGGCCCCGGAACACGTCACGGAAAACGTCAAGGCGATGGCCAAGGCCACGGTCAAGTTCGGCGACGACCAGAAGAAGCTCCGCCAGGTGGTCAAGAAAAAGCCGCCCGAAGGCTTTGTGTCGTGGGGCGAACCGACCTACAAGCGCCTCGTGGAGTCCGTCCCGGACCCGCTGACGTCCAGCTTCAGCGTCACCCACGCGATGCTGATGAACCTGATGGAACGGCCGGGCGATCCGTTCAAGGCCGCCCGCCGGCTGCTGACCGAAAACCACGAGCCGCGTTCCTCCCAGCTGCAGCTGATGAAAAAGGCCCTGGGCATTTACCGGGAGCTGCTGGCCGCCGGCGTCGTGGAGCGGATCTCCCCTGAGGAGCAGGGCACGGACGGCCGTTCCGTCCGCCTGACGGTCCACCTGCAGGCCAACTTCGCCTTGAACCAGCCGCTCTCCCCGTTCGCCCTCGCGGCGCTGGAGCTGTTGGATCCGGAGTCGCCGTCGTATGCCCTGGACGTGGTGTCCGTGATCGAGTCGACGCTGGAAAAGCCCCGGCAGATCCTTTCCGCGCAGCAGAAGAAGGCGCGCGGGGAGGCGATCGCGGCGATGAAGGCCGACGGCATCGACTACGACCAGCGCATGGCCATGCTGGAGGAGGTCACGTACCCGCAGCCGCTCGCGGAGCTCCTCGGCGAGGCCTTCGACGTCTACCGCCGGGCCGCACCGTGGATCGGCGATTTTGAGCTCGCGCCCAAGTCGGTTGTCCGGGACATGTACGAACGCGCGATGAACTTCGGTGAGTTTGTCCAGTTCTACGGGTTGGCCCGGTCCGAGGGCATCGTGCTGCGCTACCTGGCCGACGGCTTCAAGGCGCTGCGGCAGACCGTCCCGCAGGACGCCCTCCGCGAGGACCTCGAGGACCTCATCGCGTGGCTCGGCGAGCTGGTCCGCCAGGTCGACTCCAGCCTGCTCGATGAGTGGGAGGAGCTCACCTCCGGCAAGGCGCCGACGCCGCATGACGCGCCGCCGCCCCCGCCGCCCTCGCTGACTTCCAATGTCCGTGCGTTCCGGGTGATGGTCCGGAACGAGATGTTCCGGCGGGTGGAGCTCTTCGCGGACGAGGCCGCCACCGCCCTCGGCGAGCTCGATTCCGGCTCCGGCTGGGACGCCGAGCGCTGGGAGGACGTGCTGGATGACTACTTCGACGAGCACGATGACATCGGCACCGGCCCGGACGCGCGCGGACCGGGACTGCTGATCATCACCGAGGAGCCGGGGCTGTGGAAGGTCCGGCAGATTTTCGAGGACCCGGCCGGCAACCACGACTGGGGCATCTCCGCGGAGGTGGACCTCTCGGCATCGGATGAGACCGGCACAGCGGTCGTCCGGGTGACGGATGTGAACCGGCTCTAGGCGGGTCAGGGCACCTGGGCGCCCGGTCCGGCGCCGATCCGGCACCGGGGCCCGCCACCGGGCCGGGCACAGGGTCCGGCGCCGATCCGGCGACCGCGGGCCCGCCCGAGTAAACTTGGACAATGAGTGTAATCCGGCCCGCCACGGCGAACGACGTCCCCGCAATCCTGCAGATGATCCATGATCTTGCCGTCTATGAGAAGGAGCCGGACGCTGTCCGGAACACCCCCGGGATGCTCGGGGAGGTCCTGTTCGGCGAGAACCCGAGGGTATTCGCCGCGATGGCCGAGAACGAGGCCGGCGAGGTCCGGGGTTTCGCCCTTTGGTTCCTGAACTACTCCACCTGGGAAGGCGTCCACGGAATCTACCTCGAGGACCTTTACGTGCGCCCCGAGGCCCGCGGCGAAGGCCACGGCAAGGCGCTCCTGCAGCATCTCGCCGCGACCGCCGTCGAGCGCGGCTATGCCCGGGTCGAATGGAGCGTGCTGGACTGGAATGAACCGTCCATCAATTTCTACAAGAGACTCGGCGCCACCCCGATGGAGGAATGGTCCACGTTCCGGCTGACCGGCGGGGCGCTGGAGGCCTTTGGTAATGCCCGCACGGCCCAGGCCCGTGGCTGACCGGCCCTTCGCTGGCCGGCGCGTCGCTGACCGGACCGGAGCAGAGCTGCCCATGACCCGGTCCGGCGCTGCGGATCTGCTGGTGGCCACCCCACCGGCTGTCCCGCACACGACCAGGGCACGGCACGAATTCCGCGGGATGCGCACCGCGGAACATTACTTCGAGGTGCCGCTGGACCACTCCGGCGCCGGCGGCCCGGCGGGCGAGACCATCACCGTCTTTGCCCGTGAGTATGTCTCCACGGACCACAGCGAGGAAGAAGCCGCCGATTTGCCGTGGCTGCTCTACCTGCAGGGTGGCCCGGGCGGACGCGGCAACCGCCTCACCGGGCTTGGCGGCTGGAGCAAGGCCGCCGCCAAGGACTTCCGCATCCTCATGCTCGACCAGCGCGGTACCGGCCTGTCGTCCCCGGTCGACCGCAAGTCGCTGCCGCTGCGCGGGAGCGACGCCGAGCAGGCGGACTACCTGACGCACTTCCGCGCGGATTCGATTGTCGCCGACGCGGAGGCGATCCGGCTCGCCCTGGGGTCCGGGCCGTGGACGATCTATGGCCAGAGCTATGGAGGCTTCTGTGCCCTCAGCTACCTCTCGTTCGCCCCCGAGGGCCTGCGGGAGGCCCTGATCACGGGCGGCCTCGGGCCGCTTTCGGGGTCCGCGGACCGGGTCTACCAGTCCACTTTCCGGCGAGTGGCGGCCCGCAATGCCGAGTACTTCGGCTGGTATCCGGAGGACCGTGGAACGGTTTCCCGGATCGCCCGGCACCTTCGGAACACTGAGGAATTCCTGCCCGACGGCGAACGGCTCACCGTTGAACGCTTCCAGATGGTGGGTTCCTTCCTGGGCGGCAACACCAGGGTGGATACCCTGCACCATCTGCTCGAGGACGCCTTCGTCGCCACCCCCGGCGGCGACCGCCTGTCAGATGCCTTCCTGGACCAGGTCCGCGGGCTTGTGTCCCGCTCCGCGAACCCGTTGTACGCGCTGATGCACGAGTCCATCTACGGCCAGGGCGAGGCCACGGACTGGGCCGCCTGGCGGGTGCTGCAGGACTTCCCGGAGTTCTCCCCGGACGCCCCCGAGCCGCTGCTGACCGGCGAAATGGTCTACCCCTGGTACTTCGAGCAGGACCCCGCCCTCCGGCCGCTGCGGACCGTTGCCCGGCTCCTCGCCGAAAAGGACGACTGGGCCGCGCTGTACGATCCCGCACGGCTCGCGCTCAACACCGTCCCGGTGGCCGCCGCCGTGTACAGCGAGGACATCTACGTCGACCGCGATCTCTCGCTCGAGACCGCCGCCGCCGTCCGCGGCCTGCAGGTCTGGGAGTCCGCGGACTTCCACCATGACGGCATCGCGGACGACGGCGAGGGCATCTTCGCGCGGCTGCTGGGCCTGACCCGCCCCGTCCGGGACTGAGCGTCCGCGGTCCGATCCGTAGCTAGCTGAGATTCCCGCTGACGTCGCGGACGCCGCCGGCCCGCCTGGCGCGGAAGGCCACGGCCAACACCACCGCCGCGACGGACGCGGCGGCCAGATTGAGGCCCTGATAGCCGACGCCGCTCATCAGCAGACCGGAAAACCCGGCCCCGACCGCCCCCGCAACCCCCATCATGGTGTCCGAGACGCCCTGGACGAGGACGCGGTCGTCGGCGCCGACGCTCTCGGCGAGCAGGGTGGACCCGGCGATGGTCGCCGCGGACCAGCCGAGCCCGAGCAGCACGAGGCCGACCGTCACCAGGACCGGCTCGGCCTGGCCGAGGCCCGCCACGAGGACTGAGAGCAGGATCAGGCCGTGGCCCAGCAGGATGACCGGGAGCCGTCCCGCCTTGTCCGTCAGCCAGCCCATCACCGGCGAGAGCGCGTACATCCCGGCGATGTGAAGCGAGATGGTGAATCCGATCAGGACCAGCACGTCGGTGCCGGCGGCGTGGGCGTGGCCGGCCGGCATGTCGGTCAGGGGCCCCTCGGTGAGCAGTTGCAGGTGCAGCGGCGTCATCGACATCACCGCGGCCATGCAGCCGTGCGCCGCGATGACCGCGAGGAGGGCCAGCCCGGCCCGGGGCGAGGCCCGGACGGCCCGCAGGCCGTGCCGCAGCCCGTGCCGCCGTCGGACGTCCTTGGCACCGGCCGCAGTGCCACTGGCGGTGGCCGTGGCACTGGCGGCGGCCGGCTGCCCGTCGGAACGGAGCCGGGCGGCCAGCAGCAGCGGATCGGGCCGCAGGCCGGCGAACAGCAGCAGCGCCGCCAGCGTCAGCCCCGCCGCGGAGAACACAAAGGGACCGGCCAGCGCCGGCAGGCCGAGGGCCTCCCCCACGAGGGCACCGGGAAGGATCAGGTTGGGACCGGCGACGGCGCCGATGGTCACGGCCCACACCACGATCGCCAGGGAACGGCCGCGGTGTGCGGGATCGGCGAGGTCGACGGCGGCGAAACGGGCCTGCAGGTTGGCGGCTGTCCCGAGTCCCAGCAGGGCCGCGGCCAGCAGCAGCACCGGGAAGCTGCCCGTGACCGTGGAGACGATCACCAGCAGCGCCCCGGCCATGGCAGCGAGCAAACCCGTGACGAGGGACGCCCGCCGGCCACGCCGGCCGGCCAGTCCGGCCAGGGGCAGGGCCGCCGCCGCGGCGCCAAGGGTCATGATCGTTGCGACCGAACCGGCCCACGCACTGGAACCGGAGAGCTGGACCGCCAGCAGGGAACCGACGGAAAGGCTGGCACCGCTGCCCACACCGCTGAGGAGCTGGCCTGCACTCAACACCAAAACGGTACGGCGCTGGACCCGTTGCGGGTCCAGCGCCGTACCGTTTAGCGCCGGAGCGTGGAAGATTTTCACGCTCCGAGCTTAGTCGAACCGGGGCTTAGCCGAATCGAGAGTTGGCCAGACCGGGGGCTTAGCCGGACCGGGCAGCTACTCCACGTTGCTGAGGCTCTTGCGGGCGTCCTCTTCCAGCCGGGCGTCCAGCTTGGCCTGGGTGGCTCTCGAACTGACCAGGCTGGCGATGACGGCGACGGTGATGGTGCCGATGATCACGCCAAAGGAAACGAAGGTCGGGATCTCGGGGGCCCATTCGAGGTGCCGGCCGCCGTTGATGAAGGGCAGTTCGTTGACGTGCATGGCGTGCAGCACCAGCTTGACGCCGATGAAGGCGAGGATCACCGAGAGGGCGTGCTTGAGGTAGATCAGGCGGGTCATCAGGCCGCCGAGCAGGAAGTACAGCTGCCGCAGGCCCATCAGGGCGAAGATGTTGGCGGTGAAAACGATGAAGGCGCTCTGGGTGAGGCCGAAGATCGCGGGGATGGAGTCCACCGCGAACTGCCCGCCGTACTTCGGGCCGGTGAAGGTGAACATCGCTCCCGCGAAGATAAGGGAAAGGGCGATGTAGAAAGCGACCCAAAGGCCCGCTTCCTTCATGGAGGGCTCGTGCGGACGTTTGACGACCAGCAGCAGGTCGATGGCGAGAATGATGCCGAGAACGACGAAAAAGCCGATCTCGAACCAGACGGGACGTTCAGGCACGAAGGTACCTTTCGCAGGGTGCGACTGTGCGGTGCAAGTCTCTCCGACGGCCGGCGTACTCTCAGTACGGCCTGTCAGCCCGCTACGCCCGGCATGGCAGCTGTGCCATACGTGTTGACGATCGTAGCGCTTGGGATACTCCCCTGCGTCAGGCCAGTATTACTCCCTAGGCGTGCCCGGCAGCCTGCATCTGCCGCAGTTCCTTCTTCAGCTCGCCCACCTCATCCCGGAGCCGGGCCGCCAGCTCGAACGCCAGTTCGCCGGCGGCGGAATGCATTTGTTCGGTGAGTTGCTCGATCAAACCCACGAGGTCCTCGGCCGGCGCGGCGGCCAGGCCGTCCGCTCGCACCTTCGACGCGCCCTTGCCCTTGCCGCGCGCCTTTCCTGCGCTGGCGAGAAGCTCGCGGGTGTCGGCGTCCTCCTTGGCGATCTGGTCCGTGATGTCGGCGATCTTCTTCCGCAGCGGCTGCGGGTCGATGCCCTTTTCGGTGTTGTACGCCACCTGGATGGCACGGCGGCGGTTTGTCTCGTCGATGGCGTGGGCCATCGAATCGGTGACCCGGTCCGCATACATGTGGACCTGGCCGGAGACGTTGCGGGCTGCACGGCCGATCGTCTGGATCAGCGAGGTGGACGAGCGCAGGAACCCTTCCTTGTCCGCATCCAGGATGCTCACCAGCGAGACCTCGGGCAGGTCCAGGCCTTCCCGGAGCAGGTTGATGCCGACAAGCACGTCGAAGACGCCCATCCGCAGCTCGCGGAGCAGTTCCACCCGGCGGAGCGTGTCCACGTCCGAGTGCAGGTATTCGACCTTGACGCCGTGGCCCAGCAGGTAGTCGGTGAGGTCCTCGGCCATGCGTTTCGTCAGGGTGGTGACCAGGATGCGTTCGTTCTTCGCGGTGCGGGTCCTGATTTCGCCCAGCAGGTCATCGATCTGGCCCTTGGTGGGCTTGACGACAATCTCGGGGTCGATCAGGCCGGTGGGCCGGATGATCTGCTGGACATAACCGTCGGCCTTGCCGAGTTCGTACTTGCCCGGTGTGGCGGACAGGTACACCGTCTGGCCCACGCGGTCCTGGAACTCGTCCCACTTCAGCGGCCGGTTGTCCATCGCGGAGGGCAGCCGGAATCCGTGGTCCACGAGGTTCCGTTTGCGGGACATGTCGCCCTCGTACATGGCGCCGATCTGCGGCACGGTGACGTGGGACTCGTCGATCACGAGGAGGAAGTCGTCGGGGAAGTAGTCGATCAGGCAGTGCGGCGCAGTCCCGCGGGCCCGGCCGTCGATGTGAGAGGAGTAGTTCTCGATGCCGTTGCAGAAGCCCATCTGCTGCATCATTTCCAGGTCGTAGGTGGTGCGCATCCGGAGCCGTTGGGCTTCCACGAGCTTGTTCTGGCTCTCCAGGACCTGGAGCCGCTCGGCCAGTTCGTCTTCGATCCGCTTGATGGCCCGGCCCATGCGCTCCGGACCGGCCACGTAGTGCGAGGCCGGGAAGACGTACATTTCGGTCTCATCCCGGATGATCTCCCCGGTGAGCGGGTGCAGCGTGTAGATGTTCTCGATCTCGTCGCCGAAGAACTCGACCCGGATCGCAAGCTCCTCATACATCGGAATGATTTCGACGGTGTCGCCGCGGACCCGGAACGTGCCGCGGTGAAAGTCCATGTCGTTGCGGGCGTACTGCATGGAGACAAATTTCCGGAGCAGGTCGTCGCGGTTCATTTCGGCGCCCTTGCGGAGCGTCACCATGCCGGCGATGTATTCCTCCGGTGTGCCCAGGCCGTAGATGCAGGACACGGTGGCGACCACGATCACGTCACGGCGGGTCAGCAGCGCGTTGGTCGCGGAGTGCCGGAGCCGTTCGACTTCCTCGTTGACGGAGGAGTCCTTCTCGATGAAGGTGTCCGTCTGCGCCACGTAGGCTTCCGGCTGGTAGTAGTCGTAGTACGAGACGAAGTACTCGACGGCGTTGTTGGGGAGCAGTTCGCGGAATTCATTGACGAGCTGCGCGGCGAGGGTCTTGTTCTGCACCATCACGAGGGTGGGCCGCTGGACCTGCTCGATCAGCCACGCCGTCGTCGCGCTTTTGCCGGTACCGGTGGCGCCGAGCAGCACCACGTCCTTCTCGCCGTTCTTGATCCGCTCCGTCAGTTCCGCGATCGCAGCCGGTTGGTCACCCGCCGGCTGGAACTCGCTGATGACCTCGAAGGGCGCCACGACACGGTTGATCTGCTGCGCAAGACTCATGTACTTAATCTACCGCCGGGGCCGGCCGCAGTGCCCTGATTCAGCTTTGGGCAGTACCGCTCCCGTGGCTGGCGGGTCCTGCTCCCGCCCCGGGCGCTGGTGCCGGCGCTGGTTCCGGCACTGCGTCCGGTCCTGCCTCTGGTGCGGCCGCTCCGCGTGCGGCCTCAGCCGCCGGCGCGGTGTACGACGGCGGCTGCCAGACCGTGCGCTGCGCCCACGCCTCCATCCGCGGACCGGCGTAGTCGGCGAACCAGGCCTCCTTGTCGGCCGCGTAGCCGGCGGTGGACTTGTCCACACCATGCAGTTTGGCCACGCGCCGCTTCTCGGCAAGGTAGTCGGCACGGGCGGCCTCGTCGTCCCGCAGCCAGTCCCGGAAACACAGCGCAAAACGCCAGCCCGGGGATCCCACCGCGCGGACATGGAGGTTGACCGCCCGGCCGGGGTCCGCATTGCCGTGCAGCCGCTTCGGCCAGTCCGCCGGGGCCGGGCGGGAAGGCTTGGGGTTGTCCGAGACAACGCCGGGCCAGCCGGGGAAGCCCGCGTCGGCCAGCAGCGCCGCGATCCGGTCCGCTGCTGCCATGTTCTCGACGCCGAGCTGGAGGTCCAGGATGTCCTTGGCGGCGAATCCGGGCACCGCCGTGGAACCGACGTGGTCCAGGGTCAGGATCTCCGGCCCGGCGGCGGCCCGCAGACGGGCGATGAGCCGGTCCGCCTGCGCGGGCCAGTCCGGGTTGGCGGGCGTGAGTACCGGCCCGCCGGTGCGCGGTGCGATCCGGTGCCGGGCCAGGTTTTCGGCGAACGGTGCCAGCCGGAACTTCCAAAGCCGGTCCACGGCGTCGCGCAGTTCCTCCTTGGCACCGGAATTGTCCAGGACGGCGTCGGCCGCCGCCAGCCTGTCCTCCCTGCTGGCCTGGGCCGCCATCCGGGCCCGGGCGTCCGCGGCCGTCATCTGCCGGTGCTGCACCATGCGCTGCACCCGGACGTCGTCGGGGGCGTCCACCACCACGACCAGATGGAAATTGGCGCCTTGCCCGGTCTCGACCAGCAGCGGGATGTCCTGCACCACCACGGCGCCTTTCGGGGCGCCGGCAGCCAGTGCGGCGGCGCGTTCCCGCACGAGCGGATGAATGATGCCGTTAAGCACGGCGAGGCGTTCCGGGTTGCCGAAGACGACGGCACCGAGCCTGGGCCGGTCCAGGCCGCCGTCGGGAGTCAGGATGGCTTTGCTGAACGCGTCGACGACCCGGGCCAGACCCGGCGTGCCAGGTGCCACGACCTCGCGGGCCAGGGCATCGGCGTCGATCACCACCGCACCGAGCTCACGCAGGCGCGCGGCCGCCACTGACTTCCCTGAGGCGATGCCGCCCGTCAACCCGATTTTCAGCACCCCACCAGACTAAACTGATCCGGTGGCTGATGACGCGGTTTTCCCGGAGAGCAGGGCAGCCGTTTACACCACGCTGGCGGCCGGTCCGCAATTCCGCCATGAGATCGAGGTCAAACGCTCCCGCTTTATCACCGTGCTGCACCGCACCGTGGATGAAGAGAGCGCCCGGTCGGTCGTGGCCGGGCTGCGCCGGGAATTCCACGACGCGCGGCACCACTGCTCCGCGTTCGTGCTCGGCCCGGACCGCGACGTGCAGCGTTCCAACGACGACGGCGAGCCCTCCGGGACGGCAGGTCTGCCGATGCTCGACGCGCTGCTGAAACGCGAAACCGCGCCCGGCCAAACGGATCTGAGCGATGTCATAGCGGTGGTGGTCCGCTACTTCGGCGGGATCCTGCTCGGCGCCGGCGGCCTGGTCCGGGCGTACTCCGAGTCCGTGTCCGCCGCGCTGGACCGGGCCCCGCTGGTGCGCCGCCGCCGGCTGCGGATCTGCACGGTGACGGTCCCGCACACGGCGGCCGGGCGGCTGGAAAACGAGCTGCGCGGCGCGGGATATGTGATGGCTGGAACCAGCTACGAAGCGCAGTCGACCGTGCTGCGGCTGGCCCTGCCGGATGACCCTGCGGCCCTGTTGCAGGCGGCTGAACGGCTCGCCGCGCTGTCAGCTGGAGCCGCCCAGCTGCTGCCTGAGGGAACGGAGTGGATCGATGTCCCGCTCGCCTGAGCATTCCCCTGCCGCTGTGCGACTCGTCGAGGTCTCCGACGCGGTGCTGGACCAGCTCCTGACCGTGGCCGTCCGGGACGCCGACGCGGACGAGGTGACGCCGCCCCTGGGCAGCGCCGCCGGCTGGAATTCGGAACGGATCTGCTGGTTCCGCGGATACCACCACGCTGCCGCCGGCCTCGATGGTCCGGCCCAGCAGAAAAGCTGGGCGATCAGCTCCGACGGCGAACTGGCGGGATCCATCCGGCTCAAACGCACCGGGGCGGAAACGCTGGAAACCGGAATCTGGCTGGGCCGCAGCTTCCGCGGCCACGGGATCGCGCGGGAAGCCCTTCGTCTTGTGATCGAGCGGGCCGCCGCGTCCGGCGCGGCGGTGCTGGAGGCCGACACGACAGCGGGGAATGCCGCGGCGCTGGTCCTGCTGCGCGCGGCCGGGGCCAAGCTCGAGGAGGGCGAAGCCACCGGCGACGCCACGGTTCCGGTCAAGGCACGGATCGCGCTGCGCTGACGGCTCCCCCAAGGGACATGCCCCGCGTTCCTTGCGGCCACGGGACATAGTCCCTAGGTGCCCACTCCCCGGGTCCAGGACTGGATATGTCCCCCGCAGGGGACCGTCCAGCGCTGGACATGTCCCCCTAATCACAGGTCAGTATCGGACATGTTCGACCGTGATTCCTGTCGGGGCCGGACATGATCCGACGGGCAGTGAATTGGTGCGAAGGGAGCATTACGGCAGGACGACGGTCACTTCGATTTCGATCAGGAGACCTTCGACGGCCAGTCCTGTAACGCCGACAATCGTCTGAGCTGGGTGGTCCGTCGATCCCTGGACTTCCTCTATGGCGGCAGTGATCACCTGATACTCAGTTGGTCGGAGAGTGTAAATCGTCCGCCGGTAGACATCCTCCCAGGATGCCCCGATGGCGTCGAGGGCGGTCTTGATATTGCCCATGGCAGCCTTGGTTTGTTCGCCGAGGTTATCCCCGCCGATGAGGGCAAAACCGGGGTCGAGCGCCACCTGGCCCGAAAGGAAGGCCAGCCCGGCTCCCGGGGCGACTACTACATGTGTGAACCCGGGTGCGGCATGAAGTTCCGGCGGGTTAATCAATTTTCGGCTTGACATCGGAATCCCTCTCAAGTTGGTCGCGCGGCGCCTAATACGGGTGCCCACTGAGGTCTCAACCCGGAGCGCGCCGCAAGCCATGGCAATGCTACGAGTCGCCTCGCCATGGGGCATCGACGGCGCCGTTCAGCAATCAGGGCAAAGGCACTCAAGGGGCCCGTGCGCTTATAGTACGCTCGGCCCCTGCCCACGAGTAGGCCCGGACGGCAGGGAGATCCCAGCCTGCATCACGCCGCGTGAGCAACTCAGAACTGGACAGGCCTCCCTGACCATGGGCCGCGGCCCCGACCACTCCCGGGCCAGGACGGGACATGTCTTCCGCACGCGCCGTGCACCACTGGGGAATCTCCCAATGTGGTGCCCCGCCGTCGCGCCCGGGACTGGACATAGTGTCCATATGTCCAGTGGCCGCGCTCAGGGCTGGACATGTCCCACGGGCTCGGCCGGGCGGACCGGACCCGGACGCTGCAGCATGTCCCCCGCGGCGCGCCGGTGACCGGGGCTCAAGGGCTTAAACCAAAGGTGGCCGCCCCGTAGGGACGGCCACCTTCACGGTGCTACTTCAAGCTACCAACTGCCAGACCTCAGGGAGCAGGCTCCCTGAGTGCAAGGGGCAATTAGTTGCCGGTCAGCTTCTCGCGCAGTGCTGCAAGAGCCTCGTCGGAAGCGAGCGTGCCGCCACCGGTGTTGGACTCGGCTGCAGCCGGCTCGGAGGAGTAGCTGGTCGTGCCGGAATCGCTCTCGCCGGACGTTGCAGCTGCAGCGTCGTCGGCAGCGTGCTGGACAACCTGCTTCTTGTGGGCTTCCCAGCGGGTCTGGGCGTCAGCGTACTGCTGCTCCCAGGCGGCGCGCTGCGTCTCGTAGCCTTCAAGCCACTCGTTGGACTCCGGGTCGAAGCCCTCCGGGTACTTGTAGTTGCCCTCTTCGTCGTACTCAGCGGCCATGCCGTAGAGAGCCGGGTCGAATTCGGTGGACTCTGCGTCGACGCCCTCGTTGGCCTGCTTGAGGGACAGCGAGATGCGGCGGCGCTCGAGGTCGATGTCGATGACCTTGACGAACAGCTCGTCACCAACGGAGACAACCTGCTCGGCCAGCTCAACGTGGCGCACGGCGAGCTCGGAGATGTGGACCAGGCCTTCGATGCCGTCTTCAACGCGAACGAACGCGCCGAACGGAACCAGCTTGGTGACCTTACCCGGTACAACCTGCCCGAGGGCGTGGGTGCGGGCGAAGGTCTGCCACGGATCTTCCTGCGTAGCCTTGAGCGACAGGGACACGCGCTCGCGGTCCAGGTCGACCTCGAGAACCTCGACGGTGACTTCCTGGCCAACTTCGACAACCTCGGACGGGTGGTCGATGTGCTTCCAGGACAGCTCGGAAACGTGAACGAGGCCGTCTACGCCGCCCAGGTCCACGAAGGCACCGAAGTTGACGATGGAGGAAACGACGCCGGGACGGACCTGGCCCTTTTCCAGCTTGTTGAGGAACGTGGAGCGGACCTCGGACTGGGTCTGCTCGAGCCAGGCACGGCGGGACAGCACAACGTTGTTGCGGTTCTTGTCCAGCTCGATGATTTTGGCTTCGATCTTCTGACCGATGTACGGAGCAAGGTCGCGCACACGGCGCATCTCGACGAGGGATGCGGGCAGGAAGCCGCGCAGACCGATGTCGAGGATAAGACCACCCTTGACAACCTCGATGACGGTACCGGTGACGACACCGTCCTCTTCCTTGACCTTCTCGATGTCGCCCCAGGCACGCTCGTACTGAGCGCGCTTCTTGGAGAGGATCAGGCGGCCTTCTTTGTCTTCCTTGGTGAGCACCAGGGCTTCGACGAGATCGCCAACGGAGACAACGTCTCCGGGATCAACGTCGTGCTTGATGGACAGCTCGCGGGAGGGAATGACACCTTCGGTTTTGTAACCGATGTCGAGCAGAACTTCGTCGCGGTCGACCTTGACGACGGTACCTTCGACGAGGTCTCCGTCGTTGAAGTACTTGATGGTGGCGTCGACTGCTGCGAGGAAGTCCTCAGCGGTACCGATGTCGTTAATCGCGACTACGGGGGTACCGGGCTTCTCGGTGGAGGTGATGGTCATGTAGTAGGGGCTCCGTTGTGGATAGTAAGTCGGTCAGGCGAACCGCTGCGCCCGCGTCGGCGACGCGGGCACAGAACACGGCACATCGCCGGGTCATCCTGATTTGTGGATTGAAGATGCGCGCACGTAGTACACGCCCGTTTAGTCTAGTCGTATACGGGAACGCGGGTCAAAGCGCAACGGGTCAGTCTGGACTCCCCTAGAAGTGCGTCAGGCAGTGCGGTGCGCGCTCGACGGCGAACATGAGTTTCGCGTTCAGCGCCGCCCCCGGTGCGTGCTCGGTAATCCTTCCGGCGGCCGCCAGCGTGACCGGGCAGACCGCGCCGAGATAGATGGATCCGAGTTCCGCGATATCGAGCGAAAGCTCCGGGACGGTGCCGTCCGGAGCGGCCGCCGCCCGTGCCACGCCGCCGGTGACGGTGAGGGTGAATGTGCCGTCGGTGAGGCCCAACGTGTCGGTGACGCGGAGGACGAGGCGGCCGTCCGATGAGTACCGCCTGGCGCCCAGCGCCGCGGCAGTGTCCAGAATTCGGAGCCACAGCATGTCGCGGTGCTCCGAGGACTCGATGCAGCGCGGGTCCTCCAGGGCCCACGTCAGCGGATCGTCCACGGGCGCTTCGGCCCAGCTCACCCGCTGGATCATGTCAAGGCTGCCCAGGAACTGCCACAGCTCCAGGTAGCCGGAATCGGTGGCCGCCACCAGGTCAACGACTTCCATGGTGTGGGGTTTGGTGTCCCAGCCGGAGAACTTGTAGGCGACATAGCCGTCCACGGCCCCGGCGGCGTCGTAGTGCAGGGCGCACCGGATCGATTCATCCTCCGCTCCGTCCTGGCCGAGGGTTCCCGAGCTGCGCTGCCGGTAGGCGTCCTGCCGCTCGATCGAGCCCGGGGTGGCCCGGTGGACGCGTTCGAACACCCGCGGAGCCAGATCCAGCAGGACTTTCCGGTCGGCGATTTCCACCGAGCCGGAAGGGATGTGCCGCAGCCGGAACCGCGGCCCGGTGTCCACCTTGATGCTGCGTTCGAACGTTGCGACGCCGAAGCCGAACCGGCCGTAAATGGAAGCCTCCGAGGCTGTCAGCGCAGCGATGGCGAGGCCATCGGCTTTGGACGCGGCGAGGTCCTCGGTCATCATCCGGCGCAGGATCCCCTGCCGGCGGTGCGTTCCGCGGACGGTCACGGCGGTGATCAGCTGGGCTTCGAGCTGCCGCCCGTAGCCGGTGTTGAGGTGCTTCCGCAGGGTCGCAAAAGTCGCAACCGGGATCTCGGCCGCCAGGGAGCGGTCGGCCACCGCGCCGGCCTGGTAGACCCCCGTCATCTCACGGTTGTCCACCCGGTACATGGCCATGACCTTGTCGACGAACTCCTCCTTGTGCCGCTCGTCGTAGAACCCGACGCCGACGCCGCGCAGCCAGGCTTCCCCCAGCGCGTAGTCCGGTGCGGATTTTTCGGCCGCGCGGAACCGCCGGATCTCATACTTCTCTGCCACGTCGTTGTCCCCCTAGGAATCGTGCCAAATGCCCGAACGAAGCAGACGTCAGTGCCCGGCCTCATACCAGCTGGAGCCGATGCCGATCTGCACATCGAGCGGGACGGTCAGCTTCGCCGCCGAGCCCATCTGTTCCGTTACCAGCTTCTCGACGGCCTCCCGCTCGCCGTGAGCCACTTCGAGGACCAGTTCATCATGGACCTGCAGCAGCATGCGCGATTTCAGGCCCTGTTCGGCAAGCGCGCCGGCGACGCCCAGCATGGCCCGTTTGATGATGTCAGCCGCCGATCCCTGGATCGGTGAGTTCAGTGCAATGCGCTCCGCGTTCTCGCGCAGCTGGCGGTCGGTGCTGGTCAGGTCCGGCAGGTAACGGCGCCGCCCCTCGATCGTGGCGGTGTAGCCGTCGATCCTGGCCTGGTCCACCACGCCGCGGAGGTAGTCGCGGACGGCGCCGAACCTGTCGAAGTATTCCTTCATCAGGGTCCGCGCCTCGTCGACCGAAATTTCGAGCTGCTTGGAAAGCCCGAATGAGGTCAGACCGTAGGCCAGGCCGTACGACATCGCCTTGACCTTGGACCGCATCGCACTGGTCACCTGGTCGGTGGGCACATGGAAGATGTTCGAGCCCACGAACCGGTGCAGGTCTTCGCCGTCCTTGTAGGCCTGGATCAGTCCCTGGTCGCCGGAGAGGTGCGCCATGATCCGCATTTCGATCTGCGAGTAGTCCGCCGAGAGCAGGCAGTCGTAGCCGTCGCTGACGACGAAGATGCTCCGGACGCGGCGGCCTTCCTCGCTGCGGATGGGGATGTTCTGCAGGTTGGGGTTGTTGGAGGAAATCCGGCCCGTGGCGGCCACGTTCTGGGCGTAGGTCGTGTGGATCCGGCCGTCGTCGGTGACGGATTTCTTCAGCGACTCCAGCATCTGCCGCAGCTTCGAGGACTCGCGGTGCGCCATCAGCTGGACCAGGAATTCGTGCCCGGTCTTTTCCAGCAGGTTCTTGAGCGACGCGGCGTCGGTGGTGTAGCCGGACTTGATCTTCTTGGTCTTGGGCAGCCCCAGTTCCTCGAACAGCACCGTCTGCAGCTGCTTCGGCGAGCCCAGGTTGACGTCGTGGCCGATCGCGGCGAAGGCCAGCTCCTGGGCGTTGTCGATCACCTTGGCAAGATCCGCCAGCTGCTCATCCATGCGCGCCATGTCGATGGCGATTCCCGCGAGTTCCATGTCGGCAAGGACCCGGCTGACGGGCAGCTCGAGGGTGGTCAGCAGGTCCTGGGCTCGGCGTTCCTGCAGTTCCGTTTCGAAGTAGCGGCTCAGGGCCCGGACGACGGCGGCCTCGTGGACGAGCGCGCCGGCAGCGGCGGCGTCGTCGCCGTCGAACGCCAGCTCCAACTGGCCTTCCTTGGCGGCCCCGGAGGAGACGCTGATGTTGAGGTGGTGCTGGGCCAGTTCGGCGAGTTCATAGCTGCGGCGGTCAGGCTGGATGAGGTACCCGGAAATTGAGGTGTCGTCGACGACGCCTTCGAGGCCCAGGCCCCGGTTGGTGAAGGCTTTGAGGGCCGCCTTGTAACCATGCATGATCTTGGGCGCGTCGGCGTTCCTGAGCCACTCGGCCAGGACGTTCTCGGCCGCGGCGTCCTGGCCGGCGAGGTCGATGTAGGCGGCAGCCCCGTCATGGACGATGGCCACGGCGGCGGCATCCTCACTGATCCGCCCGGGCACGAGGTCGACGGCGATGGCTGAACGCTGGCCTGCACCCGACTCCAGGAACCTGGCCAGTTCGGCCGCGTCCGCGGGGACCACGAAGTCCGGAGTTTCGAGGCTTTCCCGTTCCGCTTCTGTCACCTCGCTGCCGTAGAGGGCGAAGAGCCGGGCGCGGATGGTCTTGAATTCGAGGGCGTCGAACAGCTCCTCGAGGGCGGCCTGGTCCGGCCGCGGATCCGCGAGCTCGTCCAGGGTGACCGGCAGGTCCAGGTCGGTGTGGAGCCGGTTCAGCCGCCGGTTGCGTTTGACGTCCTCCACGTTGTCGCGGAGGGAGTCGCCCACTTTGCCGCCGATCGCGTCGAGGTTCGCCAGGACCCCCTCGAGACCGCCGTACAGGTTGATCCATTTGGCGGCCGTTTTGGGGCCGACGCCGGGAACGCCCGGGAGGTTGTCCGCGGTCTCCCCCACCAGGGCGGCGAGGTCCGAATACTCTGCGGGGCTGACAAAGTACTTCTCCTGGATGGCTTCGGCATCCATCCGGGGAATGTCGCTGACGCCCTTCCGGGGGTACAGCACAAACACGTTGTCCGTGATCAGCTGGAAAGCGTCACGGTCGCCCGAGACGAGCAGCACCTCGTAGCCGGCCTTTTCACCCATGGCGGCGAGGGTTGCCAGGATGTCATCCGCCTCATAGCCGGGCATCTTGATGGTCTTGATGCCCCAGGCGCCCATGACCTTGTCGATCAGGTCAATCTGGCCGCTCATCTCCCGCGGGGTCTCGTTGCGTCCGCCCTTGTACTCGCTGTACTCGGCCTTGCGGTGTGTGGTTTCGTCCGAGACGTCGAAGGCTACCGCAACGTGGGTGGGCTTCTGCTCCTTGATCAGGTTAATGAGCATGGAGGTAAACCCGTGGATCGCGTTGGTGTGCTGCCCCGTGGCGGTGGAGAACTTGTCCGCGGGCAGGGCGAAGAACGCCCGGAAGGCCATGGAGTGCCCGTCCAGCACCAGGAGCCGCGGCTGGTCCGTGATCGGAACCACCGGTGCTTCAGTGGCGGAAACCGACGCCGCGGCCCGGCCGGCTTTCCGGACGGGCTTGGCTGCAACCACTGATTCGGTCTCAGTGGACGGGAAGATGTCTGCTGCAGAAGGGGAAGGGGCCGGTTTGGTAGTTTCGCTCACAGGTGCCAGCCTAGTTCCCATGAAAGACAATTTCACGCCGGGCCCTTACGCGGCCGAACTGGCTGCTGCCGGGGTTCCCGAGGAAATGCACGACTGGCTGGGGCAATACGGTGTAGGCGCCCTGGTGGTGAAGATGGGGATCAGGTTCCTGGAAATGAGCCCCGAGCGAACGGTGGGCACCATGCCGGTGGAAGGCAACACCCAGGTGGCGGGAATTCTGCACGGCGGCGCGCATGTGGTGCTCGCCGAAACCCTCGGTTCCTTTGCCGCGGGGATGCACGCCGGCCCGAACCGTCAGGCGATGGGAATCGATGTCAGCGCGACGCACCACCGGGCCATCGCATCGGGCACCGTGACCGGAACGTGCACGGCCATCCACCTCGGACGGACGCTCACCACCCACGAGGTTGTGATGACCGACGAGCAGGGCCGGCGGCTTTCCTCCGCCCGCATCACCAACCTGATCCGCGACATCAGCACTTAAGCACTTCGCCGGGTCAGGGCTGCGCCGCGTCCCGTCCGAACCGGTACCTTAGCTCCACGATGCCCCGCCCCAGGGTGTGCGAGGCAATCAGCTCCAGTGGCGCCGTCGGGCCCGACAGCGGAAGCACCGCTTTGCCGCTGCCGAGCACGACGGGAATGATCGAGATGATGATCTCGTCGAGCGCACCTGCGTCCGCGAACTGGGCAGCGAGGACCCCGCCGCCGACGATCCAGACGTTCCTGCCTCCCGCGCTGCCCCTGAGGTCCTCGATGAATTCGGCGACGGGGCCGCGAACAAAGGTCACGTCCGCGCCCTTGGGGGCCGAATGCTCGTGGTGGGTGAACACCCAGCTGGGCGTGTCGGGATACGGCCAGGTGTCCGGTTCGTGTTCCCGCAGCCAGGCGTAGGTTTCGCCGCCCATCACGATGCAGCCGACATCGGCCATGAAGGCGTCGTAGCTTTCCTTGCCGCCGTCGAAACCGTCGAACTGAAGCAGCCAGTCCAGCTGGTCATCGGCGGTGGCAATGAATCCGTCCAGCGAGGACGCGACAAAATACTGGAAACGAGGCATGTGCCCAGCCTAGCCAGAACTCGCCGGCGTTCCCATCCTTCGGGGTGGACGGCAACTCCGGTGCCGGTTACTTGCTGAAGTAGGGAATGATCAGATACAGCCCGAACAGCACGGCGAGGCCGCACAGGCAGAAGCACACGACGGCGAGCGGCCGGACCCAGGCCGGCTTTCTTTCGCTGACGTCACCGGCGATGGCGGTGAGCCGGACGCCGAGGGAGTACAGGACCACCACGGTCACTGCCGCGACGAGCGTTGCGCCCGCCACTTGAACCAGTTCCAGCCATTTCATGACAGTCCGTCCTTCGGCTCGTCCTGGGAGCGACTGACGGCAATCGCTTTCTTCTTCTTGCGGAACCGCACAGCCTGGCCGGCTTCCTCGACCTCGACGGCGTTGTGGTGGCCGACGGCCGACTTTTTCGAGTGCAGGAACATGTAGACCACGGCGGCCGTGCCGGCCACGGCGGCGATGACTACGCCCGCGACGCCGGTCTTGACCAGCAGGGCGGTGAGCGCCCCCACGATTCCGGCGGCCGGGAGGGTGAGCAGCCAGCCGACCGCGATCTTGCCGGCGGTTCCCCACCGGACAGTGGTGCCGCGGCGGCCCATGCCCGAACCGATCACGGAGCCGGAGGCTACCTGGGTGGTGGACAGCGCGAAGCCCAGATGCGAGGAGGCGAGGATGGCCGAGGCCGTGCTGCTTTCGGCCGCGAAGCCTTGGGCCGGCTTGACGTCGGTGAGCCCCGAACCCATGGTGCGGATGATCCGCCAGCCACCGGAGTAGGTGCCGATCGCGATCGCAAAGGCGCAGGCGGCGATGACCCAGAACTGCGGTCCGGACCCGGGACTCTGGGTACCGGCGGCGATTAGCACGAGCGTGATGATCCCCATGGTCTTCTGAGCGTCGTTGGTGCCGTGCGCCAGGGCCACGAGGCTGGACGTGAAGATCTGGCCGGTGCGGAATCCGCCGCGCTTCTGCGTGAGCTTGGTGCCGGACTCCGGGTCGTGGCGGGAGGTGAGCGCGTAGGCCAGCTTGGTGCAGAGGAAGGCCACGCCGCCGGCGATGAGCGGGGCGAAGATCGCGGGAAGAACCACCTTCTGCATCAGGCTCTCAAAATTTATCGAGTGGATTCCGATGCCCGCGATGGCCGCGCCAATCAGGCCGCCGAAGAGCGCATGCGAGGAACTCGAGGGCAGGCCCTTGAGCCAGGTGATCATGTTCCAGAGGATGGCGCCCATCAGCCCCGCGAAGATGATCTCCGGGGTGATCTGGATGCCGTCCGATCCCTCCTTGATGATGCCGCCGGAGACCGTCTTGGCCACTTCCGTGGACAGAAAAGCACCCACCAGGTTCAGCACTGCCGCCAGGGCGACTGCCGTTTTCGGTTTGATCGCGCCGGTGGCGATCGGGGTGGCCATCGCGTTGGCGGTGTCATGAAATCCGTTGGTGAAGTCAAAAAAAAGCGCTAGCGATATTACTAGCGCCACCATGATGGTGATTTCCACCTGTTGCCCAATCTGCAGAGTCGACGGTCAGCAGTTTCGATACCCTGTGCCGCAAGATTCACCCAGGCTTCACCGGGAGGACGTGCGGCGTTCAGCAAAGTAGCCTGACGCGTTAAAGCGTACGGGTCAAAGGGAGCAGGGCAAAACAACGCCGGAGACGGCGAACGCCGGACACCCGTAGGGTGTCCGGCGTTCGGCGTGATGCGGGGTTGTTAGGCCGGAAGCTTGGCCCGGCCGGCCGAGCGCTCCGGGGCGGGGACGCCCTCGCCGGTCTGGCCGTAGATCCAGTCGTTGTACTGGAAGTCATTGTCCTTCCGGCTCTTGAAGAGCAGGTTGCGCAGCGTCCGGGCCAGCCCGGAGACGTGCCAGGATTCGCCCCAGACACGCGCGGTGCGCTGGACGCGGGCGGTCCGGCCTGCACGGAGGTTGTTGAATTCCCGGATCGCACCGTCCCAGGCCTCGGGGTGGACGCCGTCCGCGGTGAAGACGGTTCCGTTGCTGACGTCCTGCAGTACGGCGGCATCCTCGAGGGCCTGGCAGGCGCCCTGGGCGAGGTACTGGAGCATCGGGTGCGCGGCGTCGCCCATCAGCACCATCCGGCCGGCAACCCAGTTTTCGATCGGGTCGCGGTCGTACATCGGCCAGCGGATGCCGGTGGCGAGGTTCTTCAGCGCTTCCTGAACGGCCGGGACGCAGTCCTTGTAGGCCGCCTCGAGCTCGTCGATGCCGCCGTACTGCTCTTCGCCGCGTTCGAAGGAGGGGGACTTGAAGACGGCCACGGTGTTCAGCAGCTCGCCCTTCCGCAGCGGGTACTGCACGAGGTGGCAGTCCGGGCCGAGGTAGACGATGACGTCCTCGAGGTCGGCCTTGGGGGTGTTCTCGGTGATCGGCACGGTGCCGCGGTAGGCGACGTAGGCCGAGGGGACCGGCTCGTCGGTGGCCACGAGCGGACGCAGCGTGGACTTGAGCCCGTCGGCTCCGATCACGACGTCGGCTTCGTAGTCCACTCCTGCTGCGGTGTGGGCCACGCCGCGGCCGTTTACGGTTTCAACACTTTCGACCATAACGTCGTTGACGAGCTTGACGCCGGCGGCCTCACAGCCTTCGAGGAGGACCCGGTGCAGGTCGCTGCGGTGGATCACGACGTACGGCGCGCCGTAGCGCTCCTCGAACTCCCCGCCGAGTGTCTGGCGGGTGAGCTCCTCGCCGGTGAGGGCGTCGCGGAAGACCAGGTGCTTGGGCTGGACACCGATCTCCAGTGCCTTTTCCAGCAGGCCCCAGCGCTGCAGGACGCGGGAGGCGTTGGGGGCCATCTGCAGTCCTGCGCCGACCTCACCGAACTCGGGAGCGCGCTCCACGAGGGTGACGTTGGCGCCGTTTTCACGCAGCGCGAGTGCTCCGGCCAGTCCGGCCATTCCCCCTCCGATGACGAGGACATCGGTGGACGTGGCGTGCTCAGACATTGCTTGCTCCTGTAGGTGAGGTTGAGGGTGAGAGTGACGATTTGGATTTGAGGTTGAAGCCGACGGCGGCCAGCAGGACCGCTGCAATGGCGGCTGCACCGGCGAAGGCCAGGAAATTGGAATTGACGCCCAGCCCGGCGGCCAGCAGGAGGCCACCCACCTGGGGTGCGGCGACGGCGCCGATGCGGCCCGTCCCGAGCGCCCAGCCCAGCGCGGTGCCGCGCAGGTGTCCGGGATAGTGGCTCGCCACGGCCGCGATGATGAGGCACTGCGTGCCATGGGTTCCGACGCCGGCGAGGACCAGCATGAGGTAGACGACGGTGACGGACGGTCCGGTCACCAGGACCACAAGCGCTCCGGCCGCGACGGCGGCGGCGGCGATCGCCGTCGGGATCGGACCGAACCGCGTCCCGGCCCAGGCGGTAATGACCGAGCCGGCGACCGCGCCCAGGTTCAGGGCCAGGGCGAAGGTCAAAGCGGAACCGAGGTTGTAGCCCGCCAGCTGCATCAGGTTCGGCAGCCACGTGCCCAGTCCGTACCAGGCGAACAGCGTTGCGATCGTGGCCACGGCGAACAGCACACTGATCCCCAGGTAGGGGGCGCGGAGCAGTGAGGAGAAGCCGGACGGCTCCCTGATCGAGTTGCCCTTGCCGGCCGTCTTGCGGGCCGCCTTGTCTGCTGCCTTGGCTGCGACGCTGACCGGGGTCAGGGTCTCCGGCAGGTACTTCAGTCCCAGCGGCACCACGATCACCAGGGCCAGCGCGGCGACGAGGAACATCGACTCCCAGCCGAAGGCCGGGATCAGCTGGATGCCGACCAGGGCGGCGATGGATCCGCCGATCGGGACACCGGACATCATCAGGGTGGCGACGACGGACCGCCATTTGGCCGGGACCAGTTCGGCAACAAGGGCGTTGGCCGAAGGCACCAGGCCGCCGAGGCCGATGCCGGCGAGGAGCCGGAGGGCTCCAAAGACGGGGGCGTTGGGGGCAAAGGCGCAGAGGATGGTGAAGATGGAGAAGATGACGGCGCAGCCGATGATGGTGCGGCGGCGCCCCCACGAGTCGGCCATCCGGCCGGCGAAGATGGCCCCGATCATCATGCCGACGAAGGCCATTGAGCCGATCGTTCCGGCGGTGGCCTTTGTCAGGCCCCACCCGGTTTCGGAGATCAGCGAGGACTGGACCGTCCCGTAGACAATGAGGTCGTATCCATCGAATACAACCAGGAGCCAGCAGACCAGAACAGCGGCGGCCGACCCTTTGGAGAACCCGGTTACCGGGCCTCCAGCACTAGTGGGGGCAGGAGCCCCCGGCGAGGACCGTTGCGGCGTTGCAGCGGAAGATGTGTGATTCATCCCACTACCGTCGCCTCCATGGCAGGTGAACCACAATATAATTCTGATGTGCAGAACGAGTCCGCCGCCACGCCCGCCTCCAAATCAACCCGGAAGCCCGTCCAGAAACGGCCGAGCTATTCCGTCGAGGCGGTCGACAATGCCCTGCAGCTCCTTCAGCTGTTGCGCGACGTTGGCGCGCTGCGGCTCAAGGACGCCGCCGCGGAGCTGGGTGTGGCCCCGTCCACCGCCCACCGCCTGCTGGCCATGCTGGTCTACCGGGGTTTCGCGGTGCAGGATGAAACCCGCCGTTACCTGCCTGGCCCGGCAATGGGCGTGGGACCGGCCGGGCTGAGCTGGTCCAGGCTGCTCCGCTCCCTTGCCCAGCCGCACATGGAGCTGCTCTCCGCCCAGCTCAATGAAACGGTCAATCTCATGGTCCGGGTGGGAACGAAAGTCCGATTCCTGGCCACCGTGGAAGGGAACAACGTGTTGCGGGTAGGTGACCGGCAGGGGACGGTGATGCCCGCCAACAAGACCTCAGGGGGCAAGGCCATGCTGGCCGAACTCGACCCTCCGATGATCGATCAGCTGTTCCGCAGCGACAGCGACGAGATCGGCGGCGACAGCATCCCGGCCGCGGAATACCCGGCGTTCGTGCGGGAGTTGGAGTCCATCCGCGTCAACGGCTTCGCTGCCAATTTCGAGGGCACGGAGGATGGTGTCAGCGCCCTCGGGATCGCCCTGCATAACTGGCGCGGGGAGGTCGTTGGTGCGCTCAGCGTGGCCGCCCCGGCGACCCGCTTCCGCAGGGTCTTCGACGCCGGGCTTGTCCCCCGGCTGCGGGAAAGCTGTCGTCAGCTGGAGGTCGATATCGCGGCCAATCCGGCCCAGCCGGACTGAGTCCGCCGCGGCCCGGACAAACAATTCTGACCAGCAGAATATGTTGGGGATCACAGGGCCGCCTCCGTAGAGTCAACCTACGCATAAGATCTGTTCTGCACTACCGAGGAGGCCCACGTGTCCATCAGCGCCGAGAACACGACTCATGAGTCAGTTGCCGCAGGGCAAACTGCCCCGGAGCCGACGCCCGAAGAGGCTGCCCAGCTCAAAGAGCTGTACCGCGATTTTGACCGCGAAAACCTGATCCCGCTCTGGACCGAAATCGCGGATCTGATGCCGATGGTCCCGACCCCCAAGGCGGTGCCCCACGTCTGGCGCTGGAGCGACCTGTACCCGCTGGCCGCCCGCGCCGGTGACCTGGTCCCCGTGGGCCGCGGCGGCGAACGCCGCGCGATTGCCCTGGCCAACCCCGGCCTGGGCAACACCCCCTACGCCACTCCGACACTGTGGGCAGCCATCCAGTACCTCGGCGCCCGCGAGACCGCGCCGGAGCACCGCCACTCGCAGAACGCGTTCCGCTTCGTCGTCGAGGGCGAAGGCGTCTGGACGGTCGTGAACGGGGACCCGGTCCGGATGTCCCGCGGCGACTTCCTGCTGACTCCGGGCTGGAACTTCCACGGCCACCACAACGACACCGATGAGCCGATGGCCTGGATCGACGGCCTGGACATCCCGTTCGTGCACTACGCCGACGCCGGCTTCTTCGAGTTCGGCACCGAGCGCGTCACGGACGAGGCCACCCCGGACATCTCCCGCTCCGAGCGGCTCTGGGCCCACCCGGGCCTGCGCCCGCTCTCCGGCCTGGACGACACCACCAGCTCCCCCATCGCCGCCTACCGCTGGGAGTACACCGACCGTGCCCTGCGCGAACAGCTGCTGCTCGAGGACGAGGGCCACCCGGCCACCGTGTCCCAGGGCCACGCCGCGGTCCGCTACACCAACCCCACCACCGGCGGCGACGTCATGCCGACCATCCGGGCCGAATTCCACCGGCTCCGCGCCGGCGCCTCCACCGAGACCGTCCATGAGGTGGGCTCCAGCGTGTGGCAGGTCTTCGAAGGCCGCGGCTCCGTGGTCCTCAACGGCGAAACCAGGAACCTCGAGAAGGGCGACCTGTTCGTCGTCCCGTCCTGGGCAGCCTGGTCGCTGCAGGCGGAGACCGAGTTCGACCTCTTCCACTTCAGCGACGCCCCCATTTTCGAACGGCTGAACTTCAACCGCACCTACATCGAAGGACGCAACAACAAATGAGACTCCTCACCCTCCGCACCCAGGCCGGCACCAAGGCTGTCCGCCAGGACGGCGACACCCTGACCGAAATCGACGGCTTCGCCGACGTCGGAGAGCTGCTGCGCTCCGCGGACTGGGAGGCCACCGCAAAGGCCGCCAACGGCGCCCAGCACCCGGTGGAGGGCGCGGACCTCGACGCCGTGGTCCCCTCCCCCGGCAAGATCATCTGCGTGGGCCACAACTACCGCAACCACATCAAGGAAATGGGCCGGGAAGTCCCCGAGTTCCCGACCCTGTTCGCCAAGTACCAGGAATCCCTGATCGGCCCGAACGACGACCTGGCCCTGCCGCAGGAATCGTCCACCGTCGACTGGGAATCCGAACTCGCCGTCGTGATCGGCAAGAAGGGCCGCCGGATCAGCGAAGCCGACGCCGCAGACCACATCGCCGGCTACGCCGTCCTGAACGACGTGTCCATGCGCGACTACCAGTTCCGCACCATCCAGTGGCTGCAGGGCAAGACCTGGGAGAAGTCCACCCCGTTCGGCCCCGCCCTGGTCACCAAGGACGAGTTCAGCGGCGGCCTGATGACCACCGCGGTCGACGGCGAGATCCAGCAGCAGACCCCGACGAACGACGTTGTCTTCACACCGGAATTCCTGGTTTCCTACATCTCCACCATCATCACGCTGAACCCCGGTGATGTGATCGCCACCGGCACCCCCGGCGGCGTCGGCCACGCCCAGGACCCGAAGCGCTACCTGCAGGAAGGCCAGATCCTGGTCACCACCATCGAGGGCCTCGGAGAACTGAAGAACCGCGTAGTCAAGGAAGCCTGATGGTCGCCCGCCACGACCAGACGACCGACCCGGAGCTGCTTGCGGCACTGCTGCAGGCACGCCGGGGCACGGCGTTCTTCGCCCGCAAGCTCAACGAACTCAGCGACGCTGAGCTCGACGGCGACACACTGCTGCCGGGCTGGACCCGCCGCCACATCACGGCCCACATCGGCTACAACGCCCGGGCGATTGCCCGGCTGGTGGAATGGGCGGCCACCGGGGTGGAAACCCCGATGTACGCGTCCACGGATGTCCGGGACCACGAGATCAACTTTGGGGCGACGCTGAGCCCGATCGCGCTGCGGCATCTGTTCGACCACTCCGCGGTGCACCTCAACGTGGAATGGCGCGACCTGCCCGAAGATGCCTGGCACCACAAAGTACGGACCATCCAGGGCCGCGAAGTCCCCGCCAGCGAAACCGTCTGGATGCGCACCCGCGAAGTCTGGATGCACGCCGTCGATCTCGACAACGGCGCCCGCTTCCAGGACATCCCGGTACCCGTGCTGGAACGGCTGCTCAAGGACATCACCGGCGCCTGGAAGACCCGTGGCACCGATGCGGACCTCGTGGTCAAGGTGACGGACCGCGACCTGACCTTTGGGGACACCACGGCCGGGTCAGCAACAGTCGTCTCCGGCCCGCTGGCCTCCGTCGTCGAATGGGCTGCCGGCCGCGGCCACGGCGGCGTAACCGCCGCCGGCTCCGCAGTGTCACCGACGGCGGTTCCGGCCGCCCCGAAGTGGATCTGATCCGCAGCTCCTGGCGGTTTTTTGATACGGAACCTGCGCGGAACCTGCATTGACGCGGAAAGCCCCCTCGACCGAGGGGGCTTTCCTTGTGTCGGGGCGCTGGCGCTTGGTCTGGGCGCTCACACTGCCGCCATTGTCCGCCGGAACTGTCAGCCGGGTCGGCGGTCGGTTGTCCTCCCGGCGTCGAGCCTCCCGGCGATCTTCTCCTCCAGCGCGGCAAGCGTCGCGTCCGGCAGCACGATCAGTCCGTCCAGTTCGCGCCGGGCGCGCTTGTACGCCGTCTGCCGCTCCGCCGGTGTTGCGGCGGCGTCCGAGGCGATCCGCAGCAGCTTCCGGGCCGTCGCGAGGCGTTCCCGTTCCGGCCCGGTGAAGTTGCTGTCCCTGATCCGCCGGGCTTCCCGTTCGGCGACATCGAACGCCAGTTCGAAGCTGTTCACGGCTTCACGGTATTCTGCCAGCCGCGCCGACGTCGTGATGTCCCCCGGGGCTCCCGGACGCAAACCGTCGGCCTGCCGCTTCGCCCGCAGGAACGCCACAGTAAGCGGTTCGCGAACATCGGTCATGACCGGAAAGTCGATGAGTTTCCCCACGTCAAGTTCATACTCGAGCCACCGCCGGTTGACGGCGTCGTGGCCCTCCATCAGCTTCCGGACTTGGGACCGGCTGGCCTGCTCCACCTCCGCTGCCCGGTTGCGGAGCTGGTAGAGCTCCACCCGCCGCCGGTGCCGGCGTTCGCTGGCCCTGGACCAGGAGCGGGCCCGGCCCCCGAAACAGCCCGCTCAGCGGAAAGATGAGCCACCAGAAGTGCCCGACGAAATCGAAGAACGGCTCCACGGCATCATCCTCCCATCCGTTCCCGGGCGGGCTCAAGGGTCCCGCCAAAAGGGAATGCCCTCAAGGCGGGGGCACTCCCTTTGGCGGTTCGCTGCTCCGGCGTCAGGCCTCGTGCTTGACCTTGTGCAGCCTGGTCACGACCGTCGGGCACGGCACATTGAGCAGCACGGCGTGGGCCGTGGAACCCAGCACCATCCGGGAGAAGCCACCCCGGCCGTGGCTGCCGATCACGAGGAGCCGGGCCTCCTTGGCGGCGTCGACCAGGGCTTTGGCGGGCTCGGCGTCGGTCTCCAGCCGCTGATGGACGACGAGGTCCGGGTACTTATCGGCCAGTCCGGCAACGGATTCCGCCAGGACAATCCGGTCCTCCTCGAGGATCGATTCGGCGAGTCCGCTTTTCGGCAACTTGTTTTCGACCCAGCGGGCCGGCCTGCGGAACGCGAGGACTACGGTCAACTCGTCGCCGCCCCGGTCTGCCTCCGCCGCGGCAAAATTCACGGCCTGCAGGGACTCTTCCGAGCCGTCCACACCCACCACGACCCCGCGGTCCGCGGCGCCGCCTTTCAGGGGCACGACCGCCGCGGGGACTTCCGAAGCGGACACGATCTGCAGGGCCCGGTCCGTCAGGGGACCGCCGTCCAACCAGTGCTTGTCATGGCCGCCAACAATCACCATGGAGGCTTCCTTAGACACTTCGCGCAGCACCGATCCGGCACTGCCGTGCCGAAGCTGGACATCCACCTTCACGTCGGGGGCCAGCTCCCGGGCTCGGTCCTGCGCCTTCTGGAGGAGCTCCATGCCCGACTGCCTGATGACCTCGTGGTACTGGAAATCCGGGGACATCCAGCGATCGTCCACGGCGTGGATGGCGGTCACCGGAAGCTTGTCCCGCGCCGCCCGCTCAATCGCCCAAGCCAAGGCGGCCTCGCTTCCGGCCGATCCGTTAATACCGACGACGATTGGCTTGTTCATTCTGAATCCTGCTCTTTTCCGTGGCGCGGTCTATTTCTGCATCGCGTGAACCGGGCGGCAGTACTGAAAGTGCGCCGGCACTTCAGTGTGCGCGCCGGGCCTACCGCGGGTTAGGGCCTTAAGCCCCTCACTCCCCCAGGTCCGCGGTGCGTACCGTCGAGCCATGGAGCAGGACGCGTTGCTGCCCGCCATTGCGTGGTTGGCGGCATCGGAAGAACCTGCCGTGCGCCGTGCGGCGCGGGTGGAATTACTTGGCGCCCCTTGGTCTGAAGGCCCCGTGAACCATGGCAGGATCGTGTCCTCGCTGTTGGCCGGGCAGCAGCCCGACGGCGGATTCGGCGTGCACCCCTACCGGAAATGGGCGGGCGCGCACTGGCGGCTGGTCTCCCTCGTCGACCTCGGCGTCACGGCAGCGGACGCCCCTTCGTTGCCGGACGCCGCCGGCACAGTGCTGGAGTGGCTGCACGGGGATCAGCACCGCAGCCAGATCCGCACCATCGGCGGGCTCACCCGCCGCTGCGCCTCGCAGGAAGGCAACGCCCTGTACGTCTGCAGCCTGCTGGGCATGGCCACGGATCCCCGGGTGGCGCAGCTGGCCCACGATCTGGTCCGCTGGCAATGGCCTGACGGCGGTTGGAACTGCGACGCCGACGCGAGCGGCCGCCGCTCCTCCTTCCACGAAACGCTGCCCGCCGCCAAGGGGCTCCACGCATACTGGAAGGCCAGCGGCGATCCTGCCGCCCGGGCCGCCGCGGAGCGGGCGGCGGAGCTGTTGCTCGCGCACCGGCTCTTCAAATCCTCCTCCACCGGGCGCCCCATCGACCCGCGCTGGGTCAAGCTCCGGTACCCGGAGTTCTGGCACTATGGCATCCTTCCGGCCCTGCTGTTGCTGTCCCGGATGGGTCTGCTCGGGGACGCCCGCGCCGCCGAGGCCAGCGCGCTGCTGCGCGGCAAGATGCTGCCGGACGGACGCTGGCCGGTCGAGGGCGCCTGGTGGAATCCACCGGGGGCGAAGGGCCAGACGGATGTCACTGACTGGGGCCGGACCGGCCCGAACGAATTCGTGACCCTCAGCGCCGTGCGGATCCTCGCCCGCGGTCCGGTGCCGCCGGTCGCCGCACCGACCCAGGCCGCCGGCGCCGCCGGGGCCGTGCGGCTGAACAGCAGCCGCTAACCCGCCGGCCAGGAGCCGTCATGCAGAAACCCCGCACGCAGCAGGCGCCCGCCGCCGGGCGCTTCCGTCGGACGGGGCCACAGCACTGCGGCTGGTGCCGCTGCTCTGGTATGTCCCTGCCGCCGTCGTGATGCTTCGGCGGCCCGGCGGCAGCGGATTAGAAGCCGGTCGGTTCGGTCTCGAACTCCCGTTCCCGGGGCGGGCCCTCGTGGTGCAGGGGACGCAGGGCTGCGGTGCGCTCGAACCAGATCAGCGCGTCGTAGCGCTCGCCGATCCGGGTAGGAACGTAGTTCCCGAGCTCTCGCTCCGGATGGTAGACCACACCGATCGCACGGTGGCCCAGCCAGGTGGACAGCCACGGACCGGACCTGTCCTCGCCGAAGTCCAGCACCGACGGCACGCCCAAGGCCTCGTGCAGGAAGTCTTCGTGGCTTCCCGGGCGGGCCGGCGGCACCGGCATGATGTGCTCCGGGCGGCCCCAGGCGTCCGCGGCGATCACCTCGCCCCGGTGGGAGGCCAGGCCGACCAGCATCACACCGTCCGCGGCGTGACGTTCGCGCAGCAGCTGGCCCACGTTGACGAGTCCGTCCTGGGCCATGTCAGTCGCGCGGGCGTCGCCCACGTGCGTATTGTGCTCCCAGATGAGGCCTTTGGAGTCGGGTCCCAAGTGCTTGCTGAGCCGGTCGATCGTGTCAGCCATATGGTGGTCCCGGACGTTCCACGACTGCCGGTCGCCGCGGACCATGATGCGGTAGTAATGCTCCGCGTTCGCGGCAACCTCGGCGTTCTGCACGGCGTCGAATGCTCCCTCGCCCTGCTCTCCCGGGCTGGATGCCCGGTTCCTGACCTCGGTGAGGAGCGCGACGACGTCCGCTTCGCAGGACTGCGGCACCAGCCGCGTGCTCCAGCCGTACTTGTGCGGGTCCTCCTGGTGGGGCTGGAAGCACTGCCAGGCGCGCATGGCCGAGGGGACGGCGTCCGGAACGTTGTCCCCGAGCCAGCCGATGATCTCGCGGAGCGAATCCCACAGCGAGTACACGTCCAGCCCGTAGAAGCCGACCCGCCGGCTCATCGGCCGTCCAAGATTCCAACCGCGGAGCCAGTCCAGAAACGCAGCGACTTCCTCGTTCGCCCACATCCAGGTGGGCCAGCGTTCAAAGCCGCCGAGCAGGGCGTGGACGCCCTGGTCCTGCCCGGCCTCGCCCCGCACCCAGCGGTTGATCCGCCAGCAGTCGGGCCAGTCGCCCTCCACCCCGATCCAGTTGTAGCCTTCCTCCTCGATCAGACGCCTGCTGAGGGTGTCGCGCCAGGTGTAGAACTCGTGCGTGCCGTGGCTGGCTTCGCCGATCGCGACGAAGCGGCAGTCCGCCGCACGCCGGACCAGTCCGTTGAGGTCCCGGTCCGTCTTCAGCGGCCGGGCCAGCGAGTGGATCTCCGCCAGGACAGCCGATTTGGCGAGGCCGGAAGTCATCGGGGCTCCTCGATGGAGATCTGTTCAAGGTGTTCGGGGACCCGGGCACGCCAGCCAAGCTCGCGCTTGATCCTGAGTCGCAGCGCATCCGAGGCGTCCGGTTCGCCGTGGGTGATGTACGTCATCCGGGGTTCGCTCGCCGCAGCCTTCATCCACGAGATGATTCCGTCGGAGTCTGCATGGGCCGAGAGGCTTTCCATCTGGATCACCTCGGCACGGATCTTGACGTCTTCACCGTAGACGCGGAGCTCGCGTTCGCCGGCTGCCAGGCTGGCGCCGCGGGTCCCGCCGGCCTGGTAGCCGCTGAGAATCACCGCGTTCTTCGGGTCGGGCCCGTAGGCGGCCAGATGGTGCAGGATCCTTCCTCCGGTGAGCATTCCGCTGGCGGAGATGATGATCATCGGGCCGCCGCGGAGATTCAGCAGCTTGGACTCATCGACCGAGCGGGTGAGCTGCGCAACTTTGTACATGTTCAGGTATTCCTGCTCCTTGAGCCGGTGCTCCTCGGGGTGCCGCTGGTACATCCCGGAGGCGTCAATCGCCATCGGGCTGTTGAGGTACACCGGGATGTCCGGGATCTGGTGCTTGGCGCGGAGGCGGGACAGGTACAGCATCAGCGTCTCGGCGCGGCCGACGGCGAACGCGGCGAACAGCACAACACCGCCACGTTTCGCGACCCGGTTGATGATGTCCCCCAGCTGCTTTTCGGGATCCTCGGTGGGGTGCTTCCGGTTCCCGTAGGTCGACTCCGTAACCAGCACGCCGGCCTCGCCCAGGGGGCGGGGCGGATTCATCAGCGGGTCGTCCGTCCGGCCCAGGTCCCCGGTGAAGTGCACCGACTGCGAGCCGATCCGTACGTGGACCTGGGCGGCACCCAGGATGTGGCCGGCCGGCAGGAACGTCATTTCCATTCCGCCGCCAAGGTCCACCGGATCGTCAAAATCGTGGACCTTGAAACTGTTGAGGGATTTGACCGCGTCGGCCGCGGTATAGACCGGCAGCGCCGGACTGTGCCGGGACGATCCCCGGTGCATGGCGTAGCGGGCTTCCTCCTCCTGCAGGTAACCGCTGTCGGGCAGCAGCAGCTTGCACAGGTCCGTGGTGCCGTCAGTGGCGATGACCGGCCCGGTGAATCCGTCCCGCACCAGCGCAGGGACGTAACCCGTATGGTCCAGGTGCGCGTGGCTCAGGACCACGGCGTCGATCGAGGCCGGCGGGACCGGGAAAGGCGCCCGGTTCCGCTCGCGGCTGCGTTTGTAGCCCTGGAAGAGGCCGCAGTCCACCAGAACCCGGGTACCGCCGGACTCGAGCAGGTATCGGGAGCCGGTGACTGTGTCGGTGGCTCCGAGGAAACGGAGGGTGGGCTGCTGGTGCTTCATGGTGCTCCCGTTCCCGCATGGAATGACCCGCACCGGCACGAAGGGCACGGCGGGCCCGCGCAGGCGATGTACCCCCAGCTTCCGCCCGCGCCCCACCCGCCCGTAGGGCCAAAGGTCACCAAGGCGCAGCGGCGGCGCGCGGCCGCCCGCGGCCGGCAACGGGGCAGACATCGGGCATCCGGCGGAAGTCCCGGTCGTGCGCCCCGCCTTGCCCGCACCAGCACCAGGCTACGCACCGGTAGGCTTTTCCGGGCAGGCTCTTTTGCCCGCTAACAACCGGCACGTCCCTCCCAGGGGCGCGGGCTCCCAGGGGCAAGGACTGAACATGACGAAGAAATCCAGGCGCGCCGAGTCCAATGGCGCCGAGTCCAATGGCGCTGCACCAAACGGCACAGCCGATCAGCTGCCAGGGCAGCCCTGGCGTGACCGCCCGTGGACGAAGTCCTACGGGCCTGGTGTTCCGGCGGACCTGGTGCTTCCCAAGGGTTCCCTCGTGGACCTCATGGACGCCTCCGTGCGGCGCTACGGATCGAAGACCGCCCTGGAGTTCTTCGGTGCCCGGACGAGTTACCGCGAGCTCGGCACCCTGATCCGCCGGGCCGCCGCCGGCCTGGAAAAACTGGGCGTCAAGGCCGGCGACCGGGTTGCCCTGGTGATGCCGAACTGCCCGCAGCACATCGTTGCCTTCCACGCCGTGCTGCGCCTCGGCGCGGTCGTGGTCGAGCACAATCCGCTCTACACGGACCGGGAACTGCGGCACCAGTTCGAGGACCACGGCGCCGCCGTCGCGATTGTCTGGGACAAGGCGGTGGAGCGGGTCCGCCAGCTGCCGCCCGACGTCGGGCTCCGCAGCATCGTCTCGGTGGAGCTCATTCCCGCGATGCCGCTGCTGCAGCGGCTCGCGCTGCGGCTTCCGGTTCCGGCGGCCCGCAAAGCCCGCGCCGCGCTTGCCGTGGCCAAGGACCAGCCGAAGGGCCGGCCGGCGCCGGCCGCGCGGCCCGTACTGCCGTGGCGGAAACTCCTCGACGCCGGCGAGCTCAGGAAGAAACATCCGCGCCCGGCGGCCCAGGACCTCGCCGTCCTCCAGTACACCTCCGGCACCACCGGGCTGCCCAAGGCGGCCATGCTCAGCCACGCCAATCTGCAGGCCAATGCCGCGCAGGGCCGGGCCTGGGTACCCGGGCTCAAGGACGGCCGGGAAACTGTGTACGCGGTGCTGCCGATGTTCCATGCCTATGGACTGACCCTTTGCATGACGTTCGCTTTGAGCATCGGCGCGAAGCTGGTCCTGTTTCCCAAGTTCGACGTCGACCTCGTGCTGAAGGCGCTGAAGAAGTCCCCCGCGACGTTCCTGCCGGCCGTGCCGCCGATTTATGACCGGATCGCCGCCGCGGCGGCGGAACGCGGCGTCGGGCTGGAAAGCATCCGCTTCTCGATCTCGGGCGCCATGAACCTGCCGACGTCGACCGTGGAGACCTGGGAGAAAGCGACCGGCGGCTACCTGATCGAGGGCTACGGGCTGACCGAAACCTCCCCGATCGCGGTGGGCAACCCCTTCGGCCCCAGCCGGAAGCCGGGCACCGTGGGGGTCCCGTTCCCGCTGACCGACATCCGGGTGGTGGACCCCCGGAACGTCGCGCTGGACCGCGCCCCGGGCGAGGAGGGGGAACTCCTGATCCGCGGCCCGCAGGTGTTCGCCGGCTACTGGAACCGGCCGGAGGAGACCGAGGACGCCCTGCTCGACGGCGGCTGGTTCCGCACCGGCGACATCGTCTCGGTGGACGACGACTACTTCGTGACCGTCCGGGACCGGGTCAAGGAACTGATCATCACGGGAGGCTTCAACGTCTCGCCCAGTGAGGTGGAGGACGTCATCGCCACCTTCCCTGGAGTCTCGGAAGTCTCGGTCGTCGGGCTGCCCCGCCCGGGAGGCGGCGAGGACGTCGTCGCCGCCGTGGTGCCGATCCCGGGCACCACCATCGATCCTGACGCGCTCCTGGTTTTTGCCCGGAAGCAGCTGACCGCCTACAAGGTGCCGCGCCGGGTGGTGGTGCTCGATTCCCTTCCCCGCTCGCTCATCGGCAAGGTCCTCCGCCGCGAGATCCGGGATACCCTCGTGGCCGGGCGCTGAACCCGCGGACTACCGCTGCCGGCCTGCTGCCGTGGGGTTGAGCCCCGCGATCGCCGTCGACAGGACAGTGGCGAAACCGCACCACAGCGCGTAAGGGGCCAGCGACATGCCGGCGCCGCGGTTGAGTTTGTACGTCCGCCGCACCAGGTCGGCGCTGCTCGCCGTCAGCACGGCGCACTCCGCCGCAGCCAGCCATGGCCGGCGGCTACGCCAGAAGAGCCAACTCCACCCGGCATTGAGGACGAGGTTCGCGGCCAGGGCACCCCGGTAGGCGCGGATCTGCCGCTGTGCGGTTTTGCCGCCGGGGATGTCGGGTACATCGTTGCTGTCCAGTGCCACGGCCGAACTCACGGCGAGGTCCGCGTAAAGCGCTGTCCAGACTACCGGAAACGCGATGGCGGGCGGCTGCCAGTCCGGTTTGCGCAGCCGCCGGTACCAGCCGCTGTCCGGATCCGTCGCCACTCCGCCGGCCGCCGCCGTCGCGCCGGGCGCAGCCGCCGTCCACACCACTGTCATCAGTTTCATCACGTCTCCTCGGTCTTTGTCGTGGATGCGGGCCCCGGGCGCAGGCGCTCGCCAATGAACTCGATGGTCCGGTCCAGCGCGGCCTTCGTCGGGTGGCCGGGAGTGTCCACCAGGTCCACGGTCAGGACGCAGTGCGCTGACTGGGCAATCCCAAACGGGTTGCCGGGCGAAGAATCGACCTCAATGCCTTCGAAGCCCGCACCGAATTCGCGCCGCAGGGTGGCGAAGCGCTCCGCCGGACACCCCCGGTCATTGCTGAACCGCAGCCCCAGGATCCGGAGCCCATGGCTGGTCCGGTCCTTCATCCGTGCCAGCTCTTCGTCGTTCAGCCCGACGGCGGCCCGCCGCCGCGCGGTTAGGCCCGCCGGGAGCGCTGGCTGGCTCATGACCGGGGCCAGGACGGCGGGTTCCAGGGCCATGGCGAGGGCGAAGCTGCCCGTCATGCACATCCCGATTGCCCCGACGCCGGGACCGCCGCACTCCTGGTGTGCCTGGGCAGCAAGGGCGCGCAGCCAACCCGTCGCCGGGCTGCTCCGGTTCGCCAGCACAGCGAATTCACGGGAGATGCAGACCTTCGCGATGGACTTCACGATTCCCTCGCCTGCTTTTCCGCCGGGCCGCCCGAACATGGAAGGAAGGTAGACGGTGTAGCCCCGCGCGATCAGGCGCCGGGCGAGGCCCAGCACCCCGGGGTGGATGCCGGGGATCTCGTGGATCAGGACCACGGCCGGGCCCGCTCCTGCCCGGAAAACCTGGTGCTGGATGCCCCCGTGGCTGAACGTCGACTCGGTGAAGCCCTCCAGCGTTTCCTGTTGCTCCGGCATGCAGGGCCCCTTCGGTTCCGGGACGGCACTGTCTGATGCGCTGCAGCCGCCCCGTCTACCGCACATGCTACGGACCTGGGGCGCTGCCGTCGACGGCAGATCCCTTGCGGCGCTCCGGACCAACTGATAGGCCTGATACAGGCCAAAAGGTAGTGTGCTTGATAGTAGAGAAGCACCAGCCTGAACAGGCGGTGGTTGCAGAAGGGAAGTTCACGTGACCCGCAAGAATCCCAAGGTCGAGGAATACGACGAAAAGGACCTCGAGGTCGGGGACGGTCCAAAGGACTGGGCCGCCGGCATCCCCGGCGTGCTGCACTCGATGACACCCGCGATCGAACACATGGGCGTGAAACGTACACGCAAGACCGTCCTGGCGATGAACCAGAAGCACGGCTTCGACTGCCCCAGCTGTGCCTGGCCGGACCCGAACCACCGCAAGACTTTCGAATTCTGTGAAAACGGTGCAAAGGCCGTCACCTGGGAGGCGACGCCGGTGGTCATCGACCGCGGGTTCTGGGCGGAGCATTCCGTCAGCGAACTGCGGACCCGCTCCGAATACTGGCTGGGGATGCAGGGCCGGCTCACGGACCCCGTCCACAAGCCGGCCGGCGAGGACCACTACAAGCCGGTGAGCTGGCCCGAGGCGATCCGGATCATCGCGGACAAACTCAAAAGCCTCGACTCGCCCGACGAGGCCGCTTTCTACACCAGCGGGCGCACCTCGAACGAGGCCGCATTCCTCTACCAGCTGATGGTCCGTGGCTACGGCACCAACAACCTGCCGGACTGCTCCAACATGTGCCACGAATCCTCGGGCTGGGCGATGGGCCAGACCATCGGAATCGGCAAGGCCACCGTCAGCTTTGACGACTACGCCAAAGCTGACCTGATCATCATCATGGGGCAGAATCCGGGCACCAACCACCCGCGCATGCTCACCGAGCTGGAAGCCTGCAAGGAAAACGGCGGCGAAATTGTCGCCGTCAATCCGCTCCCGGAGGCCGGTCTGCGCCGGTACAAGAACCCGCAAAAGGTCAAGGGCATCATCGGCCGCGGCACCGAGATCGCGGACCAGTTCCTGCATATCCGCATCGGCGGTGACATGGCCCTCCTGCAGGCGGTCTCCAAGCGCGTGCTCGACGCCGAGGCGAAGAACCCCGGCACGGTCCTGGACCACGCCTTCCTCGCCGAGCACTGTGAAGGGCTCGAAGAGCTCAGGGAGCACCTGGCCCTGCTGGACGAGCAGGCGGTGCTGGAGGCGACCGGACTGCGCACCCAGGAAATCGACGAGCTTGCGGCCCGTTACCTGAAGGCCGACAAGGTCATCATCACCTGGGCCATGGGCATCACGCAGCAGAAGAAGGGCGTGGCCACGATCAAGGAGATCATCAACCTGCTCCTGCTGCGCGGCAACATGGGCAAGCCCGGCGCCGGCGCCTCCCCCATCCGAGGCCACAGCAACGTCCAGGGCGACCGCACGATGGGCATCTGGGAGCAGATGCCGCAGTCCTTTATGGATGCCCTCGGCGAGGAGTTCGGCTTCGAACCGCCCCGCGACCACGGCGTCGACGCCGTCGAAACCATCAACAAAATGCGCGACGGCGGGATCAAGGCTTTCGTGGCGCTCGGCGGGAACTTCGTCGGCGCCATTTCGGACACCAACGCCACCGAAGCGGCGATGGGTAACACCGAACTTTCGGTGCAGATTTCCACGAAACTCAACCGGTCCCACACCGTGACAGGTGCCGAAGCCCTGATCCTGCCCACCATGGGGCGGACGGAAATCGACATCCAGGAGTCGGGACCGCAGTTCGTCTCGGTGGAGGACACAGTCTGCGCCGTGCACCCCTCCTGGGGCAGTGTGGAACCGGTCTCGCACAACCTGCTCTCCGAGCCGGCGATTGTCAGCAGGCTCGGCAAAGCGCTGGTCGGCGACAAGGTCAGAGCCGATTGGGATGGTTTCGAAAAGAACTACGACCTGATCAGGGACCACATCTCGCGGGTCGTCGGCGGCTGCGAGGACTACAACGAGCGGATCCGGCACGAAGGCGGCTTCATCCTGGCGAACGGGCCGCGGGATTCGCGCACGTTCCCGACACCGACGGGAAAGGCTGTGCTGACCGTCAACGACCTGGAGCATGTGGAGAAGCCGGAGGGCACGCTGATCCTGCAGAGCATGCGCTCCCATGATCAGTTCAACACCACCATCTACGGCCACAACGACCGGTACCGGGGCATCAAGAAGGGCCGCAATGTGGTCTTCGTGCACCCGGAGGACATCACGGAACTGGGCCTGGCCGACGGCATGTTCGTGGATATCCGGGGCGAGTACAAGGACGGCGTGGAGCGCATGGTCCGCAAGTTCCGGGTGGTTTCCTACCCCACCGCGCGCGGCTGTGCGGCCGCCTACTACCCGGAAGCCAACGTGCTGGTGCCGTTGAATCACACGGCCGAAGGCAGCAACACGCCGGTATCCAAAGCAGTCATCGTGAGGCTTGAGCCCAGCGAGGACCAGTCCCCGGACGGCTCGACGACCCTGGCGCCCGGCGCGGCCCAGCCGCGGTAGGGCCTACCCCACGGGACATGCCCCACCCCGGCCGCAGCCACTGGACATAATGCCCACATGTCCATCCGCGGCCACAAAGGCAGGGCATGTCCCGCGGGGAGGTGTTTCGCACTCCGGAGGACATGCCCAGTCCCCGCCGCGGCCACTGGACATAATGCCCACATGTCCATCCGCGGTCACACAGGGAGGGCATGTCCCGCGGGGGTCGGACGCCGCACCCGCGGTGCGGGGTGGCTGCTGCGGCTATTGGGCCCGCTTGGCCCAGCCTTTTTCGTCGGGGCCGCCGGACTCGCCGTGCTCACAGAGCTCGATGACTTTGTTGGACGCGGCGTGGACGGCCTCCTGCGTGCTCTTTCGCCCGTCGGTCGACGCGGTTCCCGCGGCGTAGCCGACGATGAAGGCGCTGATGGCATCAGCGTGCGGCCCGACGGCCTTGAGCGACTCGTCCGCGACCTGGACGATCTTCTCGTGGTCCACTTCCAGGTCAAGGATCTGCAGCGCCTGGATCAGGCGGGCACTCCAGTGCCGCAGTGAGCTGTCTTCGTCCCGGGGCAAAGTCATTGTTACTCCTCTTCGTAGCGGTGCGTCTGTCGATCGTCTTCCCACAAGGGGTAGCACCGACACCCACGTTTCGCAACGCGACACAGGCAAACCCTCCCGGGGATTCTTCAGCTCCACAGCGCGACGTGGAACTTCGACCCGCGGCGTTCCAGGCCCCGGGGGCCGCCGGGGGCGACCATCGCGGCGGTCGCATCCGCAGTGCCGGCGAAGCGCTGCAGCGTCCGCGCCATCGTGGTGGTCCGGTGGTTGTCCAGGGTGCTCGCCCACCACAGGCCGGTGACCGGTGTCCCGACGACGGGCAGCCGGACCAGGACCCCGCTCTGCAGTTCGGCCCGGACGATATGGCCGAGCGCCAGCATGATGCCCTCCCCCGCCCGCACCGCCGCCAGCGCTTCCGTCTCGCTGCTGAGCCGGATGATCTCCGGCACCACCCCCGTCGATGCCAGCCAGCGGCCCTCCTCCGAGCTTTCCTGGATCCCCGCCGGTCCGGCAAACCACGGCCGGTCCAGCAGCCGGGCCACGGACACGGGTCCTGGCAACCGGGCCAGCGGATGCCCCGACGCCGCGACCAGGGCGCGCTGGTAGCGCAGGAACGATACGCAGTCCAGTCCCGGATGGGTCCCAGCAGTCCCCACGGGGGCGACCGGCAGCACCGGCCGGGCACCCAGGGCGATGTCGTACGCGCGTTCCTGCAGGAGCGAGGCAAGGTCCTCCGCGGACTCCACCACCACATCCACTGAAGCGCCGGGGACCCGTCTGGTGAAAAGGTCCAGCAGCCGGCCGGCCGCGTGTTCGGCGAAGGGCGCGGTGGCCACAATCTTCAGCCGTCCGGCGTCGTTCTTGGCGTTGGCGACTTCCCAGCGGGCCTGGTCCGCCAGGCCGACGATGTCCTGGGCATGTTCGGCCAGGGCCCGGCCCCCCGGGGTCAGGGCGATGCCGCCGGCAGCGCGCACGAAGAGCGGGTCGCCAAGGTCCTGCCGGAGCGCCGCAAGGGCAGCGGAAACCGCCGGTTCGCTGACGCCGAGGGTCTCCGCGGCAGCGTGCAGCGAGCCCAGGCGGGCGACCAGGGCGAACGTGCGGAGCTGGCTCAATGTCATCGCCACGGCGTCATAACCTTTCGCTTATGACGATATTGACACTCCGTATCACGCGGGGCAAGACTTGCCTCAAACCGGTGCTGCGCGACGTTGCCAGCGCCCTGGAGTGAGGTAGGGACTATGCAGATTCCGGCTCCTTTCGACTATGTGCGGGCCACGTCAGTGGACAACGCCCTGGAACTCCTTTCCCGCCACGGTCCGGAGTCGCGGGTCGTCGCCGGGGGCCACAGCCTCCTGCCGATGATGAAGCTCCGGCTTTCCCGGCCCGAATGGCTGATCGACATCAACGACCTCTACGAACTCGACTTCATTCTTCGTGACGGCGACAAACTGCGCATCGGCGCCCTGACGCGCCACACAACGCTCCTGGAGTGGGACGAGATCGCGGCGCTCTTCCCCATCGTCCGGGACGCGGAATCCGTGATCGCCGACCCGGTCGTGCGCAACCGGGGAACTATCGGCGGATCGCTCTGCCAGGCCGACCCGGCCGAGGACCTGTCCACGGTCTGCGACGTGCTGGGTGCCGAAGCCGTGATCCGCGGACCGGCCGGCGAGCGCATCCTGGCCATGGCTGACTTCCACCGCGGGCCCTATGAGACGGCGGTCGGCCAGGACGAACTGCTGTGCGAGCTCCGCTTCCCGATCCGCCCCCGGTCAGGCAGCGCCTACGAGAAGGTCGAACGCCGGGTCGGCGACTGGGCAGTCGGCGCCGCCGGCGCGTCCGTGACGCTCGCGGCGGACGGCACCATCGCCGACGCCGCCGTCGGGCTCACCGCCCTCGGCCTCGACCATACCGTCGCCGGGGTAACCGAACTGCTCCGCGGCCAGCAGCCCCGGGAGGAACTGTTCGTGGAGGCCGGCCGGCTCGCCGCGGAAGCCTGCGACCCGGTGGCCGACCAGCGCGGCCCGATTGACTACAAACGGCACCTCGCCGACGAACTCACCCGGCGGGTGCTCCGGCAAGCGTGTGCCCGCGCCGCCCAGACACAGGAAGGCTGAAGCGGATGCAGATCAGCATGACCGTCAACGGCAACGAAGTCACGTCCGACATTGAGCCCCGTGTGCTCCTGGTCCACTACATCCGCGAAGTCCTTGGCCTGACGGGCACCCACTGGGGCTGTGACACGACGAACTGCGGGACCTGCGTGGTCCTGATGGACGGCCAGCCGGTGAAGTCCTGCACGGTCCTCGCGGCGATGGCCGCAGGCCACGACATCCGCACGGTCGAGGGGCTGGCCACCGGCGCCACCCTCGACCCCGTCCAGCAGGGCTTTATGGAGGAGCACGGGCTGCAGTGCGGTTTCTGCACCCCCGGCATGATGCTGACCGCCCGTGCCCTGCTCGACAAGAACCCGCACCCGGACACTACCGAGATCCGGCAGGCCATTTCGGGCCAGATCTGCCGGTGCACCGGCTACGCCACGATCGTCCGGTCGGTGCAGTGGGCGGCAGCCCACCCGGCGGGCGGCGACGGTGATGCCACGGTCGACGAGGTCATCGACGGTACGGACACCGTGGTTGAGGACATCGCAGCCCAGACACAAGACGCAGAGGTGAAGGCATGACCGTTATCCACGAACGGCCCGGCAATCCGGCGGCAGGAGACTCGGACCGCCCGATCGGCTACGGCCGGATCCAGCGCAAGGAGGACCCGCGCTTCGTGCGGGGCAAGGGCAACTACCTCGACGACATCGTCCTGCCCGGCATGCTGCACGGTGCCATCCTGCGCGCCCCGGTGGCACACGCCCGGTTGGTGTCCATCGACACCACCAATGCCCTGGCCCACCCAAAGGTCCTCGCCGTCATCACCGGCAAGGACCTGCTCGGCCTCAAGCTCGCGTGGGCCCCCACCCTCTCCGCGGACGTCCAGGCGGTCCTCGTGACGGACAAGGTCCGCTTCCAGGGCCAGGAGGTCGCCTTCGTCGTGGCCGAGGACCGCTACGCCGCCCGCGACGCGCTGGAGCTGATCGACGTCGAATACGACGTCCTGCCCCCGGTCATTGACGCCCGGAAGGCCCTCGACGCCGACGCCCCCGTGATCCGCGACGAGATCGAGGGCCGGACGGACAACCGCATTTTCGACTGGGAAATGGGCGACAAGGCCGAAACCGAGGCCGTCTTCGCGAGCGCCGACGTTGTCGTCTCCCAGGAGATGGTCTACCCGCGCGTGCACCCCGCGCCAATGGAGACGTGCGGGGCGATCGCCGACTTCGACGCCGTCGACGGCAAACTGACCCTCTACGAAACGACCCAGGCGCCGCACGCGCACCGCACCCTGTTCGCGATCGTCGCCGGGATCCCGGAGCACAAGATCCGTGTGGTGTCCCCGGACATCGGCGGCGGCTTCGGCAACAAGGTGGGCATCTACCCGGGCTACATCCTCGCGGTGGTCGGGTCCATCGTCACCGGCAAGCCGGTGAAATGGGTGGAGGACCGCTCGGAGAACCTGATGTCCACCTCCTTCGCCCGCGACTACATCATGCAGGGCGAGATCGCGGCCACCAAGGACGGCAAAATCCTCGCGGTACGCACCAGCGTCCTCGCGGACCACGGCGCCTTCAACGCCACCGCCCAGCCCACCAAGTACCCCGCCGGCTTCTTCTCGATCTTCACCGGAAGCTACGACATCAAGGCCGCCTACTGCTCCGTCACGGGCGTCTACACGAACAAGGCACCCGGCGGCGTCGCCTACGCCTGCTCCTTCCGCGTCACCGAGGCCGTCTACCTGGTGGAGCGGATGGTCGACATACTGGCCCGCAAGCTGGAGATGGACCCGGCGGAACTGCGGCTGAAGAACTTCATCAAACCCGAACAGTTCCCGTACGCCAACAAGACCGGCTGGGTGTACGACTCCGGCAACTACGAGCCCGCGATGCGGCTGTCCATGCAGCTGGCCGGCTATGACGAGCTTCGCCGCGAGCAGCAGGAGAAGCGCGCCCGCGGCGAACTCATGGGGATCGGCATCTCCTTCTTCACCGAAACCGTCGGCGCCGGCCCGCGCAAGCACTTCGACATCATCGGCCTCGGGATGGCCGACGGCGCCGAACTGCGGGTCCACCCCACCGGCAAGGCCGTCGTCCGGCTCTCAGTGCAAAGCCAGGGCCAGGGCCACGAGACCACCTTCGCGCAGATCGTGGCCGAGGAACTCGGCATCCCGCCGGAGGATATCGACGTCGTGCACGGCGACACCGACCAGACACCGTTCGGCCTCGGCACGTACGGGAGCCGCTCGACGCCGGTCAGCGGCGGCGCCGTCGCACTCGTCGCCCGCAAGGTGCGGGAGAAGGCGAAGCTGATCGCCGCGGCCATGCTGGAGACGCGGCCCGAGGACCTTGAGTGGGAGAAGGGCCGCTGGTTCGTCAAGGGCGATCCCAGCGCCGGGAAGACCATCTCCGAAATCGCCATGGCGGCCCACGGCACCCTGACGCTGCCCGAGGGGGTCGACGGGAACCTCGACGCCGAGGTCACCTATGACCCGCCGAACCTGACCTTCCCCTTCGGCGCGTACATCTGCGTGGTCGACATCGACCCGGGCACCGGGCACGTCAAAGTCCGCCGCTTCATCGCGGTGGACGACTGCGGAACCCGGATCAACCCGATGATCATCGAGGGGCAGGTCCACGGCGGTCTGACCGACGGCGTCGGGATGGCCCTGATGGAAATCATCGAGTTCGACGCCGACGGCAACTGCCTGGGCGGGTCCTTTATGGACTACCTGATTCCGACCGCGATGGAAGTGCCGGACTGGGAAACCGGCTTCACCGTCACCCCGTCCCCGCACCACCCCATCGGCGCGAAAGGCATCGGCGAGTCCGCCACCGTCGGCTCGCCCCCGGCGATCGTGAACGCCGTGGTAGACGCGCTGGCACCGTACGGCGTGGTTCACATGGACATGCCCTGCACCCCGGCCCGGGTCTGGGCCGCCATGCAGGGCCGGGCAAGGCCGCCGATCTAGAATGACGCCGACCGGAGACTCCCTCACGGCCCGGGCGAACGACCTCGCCTCCCGCCGTGAGCCCTTTGTGCACGCCACGGTGGTCCGCGCCCAGCATCCCACCAGTGCCCATGCCGGCGACACCGCGCTGGTGCTGCCCAGCGGTGAGATCCAGGGCTTTGTGGGCGGAAACTGCGTCGAGTCCTCGGTGCGGGAGTACAGCCTGCAGGTCCTGGCGTCGCAGGAGCCCCTGCTGCTGCGGGTGGTCCCCGGCGAGCCGTCCCGCAGCGCCGGGGACGGCGCGGTCGAGGTCTCCAACCCGTGCCTGAGCGGCGGGGCCATCGAGATCTTCCTGCAGCCGCACATCCCGGCGCCGCGGGTCCTGGTGGTCGGCACCACGCCCGTGGCCCAGGCGCTGGAGACCCTCGGTGCCGGCGTCGGCCTCGCGGTGGAACTTACCGACGGGGAATCGGCGGCACCGCGGGCCGACGACGCGGCGCTGATCGTGGCTTCGCACGGCAAAGCGGAGGAGGTCGCGCTTGAGGCGGCCCTGCGCGCCGGCGTGCCGTACGTCGCGCTCGTGGCCAGCGGGACGCGGGGCGCCGCGGTGCTGGACTCCCTCGACGTCGACCCGGCGCAGCGCGCCCGCGTCTTCACCCCGGCCGGCCTGCGGCTGGGCGCCCGCACCCCCGGCGAGATCGCGCTCTCGATCCTGGCGCAGCTCATCCAGGAGCGGGCGACGTCCCGGCACGCGGTCTTTAAGACAACGCCAGCGACAATGCCGGGCGCCATGCCGGCGGCAGCGCCGGCGGGACAAGGGGCGGGAGTTCCGGCGACCGCAATCGACCCGGTCTGCGGCATGACTGTCGCCGCCGCGGCCTCCACGCTGCAGTTCGAGCACAACGGGGTCACCGTGAACTTCTGTTCGCCCGGCTGCCGCGCGGCCTACCGCAAAGATCCGGAGCACTATGCCCTCACCCTCTGAACGCCCAGCCGCGAAACACGGGACCGTCAGGCAACGCATCACGCTGCACCGCACCGCGGGGCTGATCCTGGCGGCCGGAGCATCCCGGCGCCTGGGCCGGCCCAAGCAGCTGCTCCCCTACGGCCGCGGCGTCCTCCTCGACGCCGTGCTGGCCGCCGCCCGCGACTGCGGCTTCGACCAGACCGTCCTGGCCCTGGGCGGTTCCGCCACGGAAGTGCAGCGCGGGGTCGACACCAGCGGCTGCGAAGTCGTGCTCAACCCGGACTTCGGCGCGGGCTGCTCCTCCTCGATCGCCGCCGGCATCGCCACGCTCCACCCGGACACGGACGCGATAGTCCTGCTGCTCGGCGACCAGCCGGGCGTCCGGGGCGGCACTGTGCGGGCCCTGCTGGAACTCCTGTTCACCGCCGGGACCGCCGGGACAAGTGGGCCACGCGGGACAAGCGGGCCACGCGGGACCGACGGGACAAGCGGGGCCGGCAGCGGCCGGCCCGTCCCCGGCATCGCCGTCTGCCGCTACGACAACGGCGTCGGCCACCCTCTGGCGTTCACCCGGCGGCTGCTTCCGGAGCTGGCTGCCCTGCACGGCGACAAAGCGGTCTGGAAGCTGCTGGAGCAGCGCGCGGACGACGTCGTTGAACTCCGCGTTCCGGGCTCTGTGCCGTCCGACGTCGACACCGAAGAGGACTACCGCCGGGTCCTGGCCGGTCTGGAGGCCGCGTTGTGAGCCAGGCGGCGCGCTCCGGGGCGGAGGAAGATGTCCAGCGGCGGATTCCCGATGTCGCCTCGCTGGTCTCGGCGCTGGACAGCAACGACTACCTGGCCGACGTCGGGCTGGCCACGGCCCTGTTTCTGGCCGTCCGGCTGCCGCAGCCCATCCTGCTGGAGGGCGAAGCGGGGGTAGGCAAGACTGAGGCGGCGAAGGCCCTGGCCGAGCTGCTGGACACACCGCTGTACCGGCTGCAGTGCTACGAGGGAATCGACGCCGGTGAGGCCCTCTATGAATGGAACCACCAGCGGCAGCTGCTCGGGATCCGGCTGGCGGAGGTCCGGGACGCCACCGTCACCGAAACGGACTTCTTCGGCCCGGACTACCTGCTGCGCCGGCCGCTGCTGCAGGCGATCGAACACCCCGGCCCGCGCCCCGCCGTCCTCCTGCTGGACGAGATCGACCGCGCCGACGCCGAATTCGAGGCCTTTACCTTCGAGCTGCTCGCCGAGGCCGCGGTCACCATCCCGGAGCTGGGCACCATCCGTGCCACCCACCCGCCGATCGTCATCCTGACCTCCAACCGGACCCGGGACCTGCACGACGCCCTGACCCGGCGTTGCCTCTACCACTGGATCGACTACCCCGGCCCGGAGCGGATCGCGGAGATCGTGCGCCGCCGGGTGCCGGCCAGCAGCGGCGATCTGGCACTGCAGGCCGCCGCGGTGATCACGAAGCTGCGCACCCTGGACCTCGCCAAACCGCCAGGGATCTCCGAGGCCATCGACTGGGTCTCCGCGCTTGCCGTCCTCGGCATCGACCGGATCGACGCCGCCACGGCGGAACAGACGCTGGGCTCGATCGTGAAGAACCGCGACGACCTGGAACTGGTCGGGGCACGCGGGGCCGGCTGGCTCGTCGCGGGCACGGGCGGGTGAACCCGTTGACGGCCACGACCCGGCCGGTCATGGACGCCGGACCGCCCAGGGTGGAGGCGGCCAGCCTCGCGGCGGCGTTCGTCACCGCACTGCGCCGGGCCGGGCTGTCCTGCTCGCCGGACCGGGCGGTCCGGCTGGCCGAGGCCCTCCGTCTGGTTCCGCCCAGCGACGTCAACACGCTGTACTGGGCGTGCCGGGTGGTGCTGGTCTCCACCCGCGAGCAGCTGCCGGTTTTCGACGCCGTTTTCGCCGCGGTGTTCCGGGGCGGCTTCGACCCCGCCGCCCGCCAGGGCAGGACAGCGGCCCCGTCGGCTTCCCCGCCCGGGGGCCCCGAGGAGCCGCGCACCCGGCCATCTCCGGCCGAGGACCGCGCCCCGGGACGCACGCCGCCAGCACCGCCGACGGCGCCTGCGCCTGCGGTGGCCACCGCGGGACGGGACAGCGGGGACCGCACCACACCGGAGCGGGAGGCCGTGCTCGCCATGGCCTCGGCCGAGGAACGGCTGCATGAGATGTCCTTCGCCAAGCTCTCCGAGGAGGAAGTCCTGGAGATCAGGCGGCTGGCGTCCCGGCTGCTGCTCGCCACCCCACACCGCCTGAGCCGCCGCACCCGCAAATCAGCCCACAGCAGCGCCCGGCTGGACGTCCGGGCCACGGTCCGCGCGGCCCGGCGCTCGGGCACCGACACCACCCGGCTGTTGTACGCGCGCCGCCGCCGGCAGCGCCGCAAGCTCGTGATGCTGTGCGATGTCTCCGGTTCGATGGAGCCGTATGCCCGGATCTTCGTTTCGCTGCTGCAGGGGGCGGTGGCGACCGCCGGCGCCGAAGCCTTCGTCTTTTCGACCCGCCTGACGCGGCTGACCCGGCAGCTGGCGCTCCGCGACCCGGACGAGGCCCTCGCCCGTGCCGCCGTGGCCGCCCCGGACTGGGCCGGCGGCACCAGGATCGCCGGGAGCATCCGGCACTTCGTCGACGAGCACGGCCGCCGGGGCCTGGCCCGGGGAGCAGTGGTGGTGATCTTCTCGGACGGCTGGGCCCAGGAGGACCCCGCCCAGGTCGCGGCCCAAATGGCGCGGCTGCGCCGCCTGGCGCACCGGATCATCTGGGTGAACCCGCGCAAGAGCGCCCCGGATTACCAACCGCTGGTGGGGGGCATGGCGGCGGCCCTGCCGTACTGCGATGATTTCGTCAGCGGACACAGCTACACGGCTTTGGCAGAGGTGGCAGCCGCAATCCGCGGCGAGGGCCGGCCACCGATCAAGGGAAGAGGGAACAGCTAATGCAGATCAACAGTACTTTCTCGGTCGTCGCACCGATCGACACGGTTTGGGAGACCATCATGGACTTCGAGCGCGTGGCTGGCTGCGTCCCCGGCGCCAAAATCCTGAACAAACTCTCCGACGACGCCTACCAGGTCGGCATGACGGTAAAACTGGGCCCGGTGAACATGCAGTACAAGGGCCTGCTGAACGTTGTGGAGCGCAACGCCGCCGAGCACCGCGCCGTGCTGGGCGGCAAGGCCCAGGAAACCCGCGGCCAGGGAACCGCCGAGGCCACGGTGACCCTGCAGCTGACCGAAGAGGCCGGCGGCACCACCCGCGGCACCGTCCAAGCGGACCTTTCCCTGTCCGGCAAGGCCGCCGCGATGGGCAAGGGCGTGATCGGCAGCGTCACCGAACAGATGATGGCCCTGTTCGCCAGCAACCTGCAGGCCATGATCACCGCGCCGGGCGCAACCGGCCCCGCGGCGACGGGCGGGGCCCCGCAGCCAGGGCCTGTGCCGATGGCGGTGCTCGACGCGGAAGCGGAGGCGGCGTCCGCCGCGGCGAAGGTCGCCGCAGCCACGGCCCCGGCCCCGTCGTCGGAACTTCCCGGCCTGCCGCCGGCCGCCGTGCCCGCGGCAGCCACGCCCGCGTCCGCCTCGGGCAAGTCCGCTGCCCTGCCGGCTGCCGCTGCGTCCGTCGCCGCCCCGGCCGGCAGCCTGGACGCCCTCAGCCTCGCCAAAGGGATCGCGGCCGAGCAACTCTCCAGCCCCGCGAAGGTCCTGGCGCTCGTGGCCGTCGTGGCCTGTGTCTCGTACTGGGCGGGCCGGCTCTCCGCGTTCCGGATGATCCGGGCGATCGGACGGCTGAAGATCAACCGTGCGTGATGTCCTGGCAGCGATGGTGCCGGGCTGGCAGATAGGCGACACCGCCGGCCTGGCCACTGTCGTGAGCACCTTCAAGTCGGCCCCGCGGCTTCCGGGCGCGTCGATGCTCGTCACCGCCGAGGGGGAAGCCGTCGGCTCGGTCTCCGGCGGCTGCGTCGAGGGTGCCGTGTACGAGCTGGCCACGCAGGTCATGGAGGACGGCACTCCCGTCCTGGTGCGCTATGGAATCAGCGACGACGACGCGTTCGCCGTCGGCCTGACCTGCGGCGGGATCATCGACATCTTCGTTGAGCCCGTCTCCCGGCAGACATTCGCCGAACTCGACGCCGTCCGGCAGGACATCGCCGGTGAGCGGCGCGTCGGAGTCGCCACGGTCATCGAACACCCGGACGCCGGCTGGCTCGGTAAGCACCTGGTGGTGCGGCCGGACGGCTTTGAGGGGAATCTCGGGTCCGGGCGGGCCAACCAGGCCGTGGGCGATGACACCCAGGGGCTGCTCGCCGCCGGCCGCTCCGGGATCCTGAGCTACGGACCCGACGGCGAGCGGCTGGATACGGGCATGCGGGTCTTCTTCGCGAGCTACGCCCCGCCGCCGCGGATGCTGGTCTTCGGCGCGATCGACTTCGCCTCAGCGCTCGCCCGGCTGGGAACCTTCCTGGGGTACCGCGTCACGGTGTGCGACGCCCGGGCTGTCTTCGCGACCCCCGCACGCTTCCCCGACGCGGCGGAGGTGGTCAACGCCTGGCCGCACCGCTACCTCGCCGAACAGCTGGAAAAGGGTCTCGTCGATGAACGCACCGTTCTGTGCGTCCTCACACACGATCCGAAGTTCGACATTCCGTTGCTGGACGTTGCCCTGCGCGCCCCGCCGATCGCCTTCATCGGGGCCATGGGTTCGCGCCGGACCCACGCGGACCGGCTCGCCAAGCTGCGCGAGGCGGGCCTCAGCGAGGAGGCCCTGGCACGGCTGCACAGCCCGGTAGGCCTTGACCTTGGCGCCCGGACCCCCGAGGAGACGGCGGTGTCCATCGCCGCGGAGTTCATCGCCAAGCAGTGGAAGGGAAGCGGGGAACCACTCCGGCAGCTCGGCGAGCGCATCCACCACGACGAGCAGCATTGACCGGGCAGCATTGATCGGGCGACGTTGATCGAGAGCGAGGTCCTGCGCGGGGGGCTGACAGCACTGCTGCTGGCCGCTTCCCTGTACGCGGTGATCCACGCCGTCCGCGGATCGACGCCGGCCACCCGGGTCGGTTCTGTCCTCCATGCAGCGATGATGACGGCCATGGTGCTGATGCTCATCCCTGGACTCCGCTGGGCTGCTGTCCCCCAGATGCTTTTCTTCATCCTGGCCGGTTGGTGGTTCGTCCTCCGCGCCGTCTCCTGGCGTCCCGCGACGCTGGCGGGTCCGGGGCCTGGGCCTTCGCGGGCCGCCTTCCGGGCGTAGCCGCCGTCGGCAGTCTGCTGTACAGCGCGCTGACGATGGCCGCGATGGCCTACATGCTGGCGGCCATGGACGTCCGGGGAACCCGCGGTGCGATGCTATCCCCGGCAGCCGCGGGGACTCCCGGCAGCGCGGGGCACCACGGCGCGGCCGCGGCGGGGCTGCTCCCCGGATTCGCTGCCGGTCGCCGTGCCCGTCTCTGTGCCGTAGTGGAGCAGCCTGCCGGCCGCTGTTCTCGCGGATTTTTTCGCGGCGGCTGGGGCCCTGTGGGCGGTCCTCCTGCTCCGGCAGGTCCGTGCCGGTAGCGTCCGCAACGTCGGCGACAGTGGGACCGGCAAGGCATTTCTGGAACTCGTGGGCGCGGCAACGATGGCAGTCATGTTCGCGGCACTCGCGGTGTAAAAGCCCCCGGATACTCGATTCGCTGGACGCATGGGTCCTACACTGTAAGCCACGCTGGGACGCAATCCTTCCGCGGGAAGCAGGACGGTATGGCAGCCACGCAGCATGGGAATTGCCTGAAGGGCCCGGAATTCACGGGCCTTCTGCGCCCCCGCCTGATTCCGTGCGTTGGGGGCACCTCAAACGCACGGCTTGGACTCGTGATTGCTCCGCCCGGAACGGGCAAAACGACCCTCCTGGCGCAGTGGGCAGCGCATCGCTCCTCCACGGTGGCGTGGTACCGGTCGAGTCCGCGCGATGCGAAGCCGGGCCGGATGCTCACCCGCTTCGCCGCCGCACTGGGCATGGCTGCGGACGAGGAATCCCCGCGGTCCTTCGCTGAACTGGAGCTCCTGGCCGGGCGGCTTGAAAGACCACTGGTTTTCGTCGTGGATGACCTGCATACGCTGGCGCATACTTGCGCGGAGTTAGAACTCGAACGGCTGCTGGCACTGAACTCACCGCAGGTTCATTTCCTCGTGGGCAGCCGCCGCCCGCCGCCGTTCAACTTGGCCAGGTCCGAGCTCCCCGCTGCCGTGACAGTCTCCGGTGACGATTTGCGCTTTCGCGCCAATGAAGTCGACCAACTTTTTCGGAGCATCTACAAACAGCCCCTGAGTGCGGCGGGGACCCTGAACCTGGCGCGAAGGACCGATGGCTGGGCCGCGGCCCTGCACCTCTTCCATCTGGCAACCAAGAACCGTTCGCAGGTGGAGCGGAGGCGCGCGGCTGAGTCCCTCGGCGCGGCTTCTCCGTATGTCACGGATTACCTGACCCAGCATTTCCTGGCCGGGGTGTCTGAGGACATGGAGCTGCTGCTGCGCCGGAATTGCCTGTTCGACGTGCTGACGCCGTCCCGCTGCGATGCGCTCCTTGAACGTCGTGACAGCCGCCAACTGCTGCAGCGCCTTGAACAGCTCGGAGTCGTTTCGAGCGACGACGGCGGAGCTACCGTGCGGACCCCTGAGGTGCTGCGGCAGTACTTCCTTGCGGCGCTCGATGACCCGGAGCACGGCTTGCCGCCGGGTACGCGTGAGCGCACGGCAGTGATCCTGGAACAGGAGGGAGCCTTCGGCGCGGCGCTTCGGGTGCTGGCAGAGGGCCAGGACTGGACCGAAGTGCGCAGTCTGCTGCAAAGGGCGGGAGGCGCTGCTGTGCAGCCTGGCATTTGCGAATGGGCAGCCCTGGTTTCGGTCCCGGCCGTGCAGGATGATGCCGCGCTTGCGGCCGTCAGGACGCGGCAGCTTATCGATGACGGCTGCGTGGCGGCCGCCTACCGAACCGCCGCGCAGGTTCCCGCGCTGACCGGCGGTCCAGGGTGGCTTGCCCTGGCCCGGGACCTGCAGGAGACGGCCGCATTGTGGGCCGGTGGCGCGCCCGCCACGGGCCCCGGTCCGTGGCGCGCCTTGCGGGAGGCGACGCGCGGGAATCCAGGCGGCGTCGCCCGATCGATGGGCGAACCCCGCCGGCCCCAGGACTTTCTGGCCCAGGGACTGGCCTGGCTGCTGGCCGGCGATCAGTGCTCTTCCCTCCCACCGCTGCGGCGGTGTGCCGGGCTGCTCGACGACGGACCGGCGGCCGCCCTCGCGGCCCAGCTCGCGCTGGCCGTTTTTGGACCGGAAACCGCTGATGTGGACCCTGGCGGTCCTGCCGCCGAACTGGACGCAGTGCAGAGGCAGGCCGAACGCCGCGGTTTCACCTGGCTGGCCCGCGTGGCGCAGGGCCTTCAGGCGGGCCTCCCGGGCTCTGCCAGCTGCCAGGACACCGTCCGGACGATCGTTGACAGCTGCGAGCAGCGGGGCGACGAGTGGGGTGCGGCATTGATTGCCGCCTCCGCCGCCCTGATACGGTGGCGGGCGGGACGCCCGGATTCCCGGGCGTTCGATGCGTTGGCGGCGCGCTTCCGAAGACTCGACGCCGGTGCGCTGGAGGCCTGGGCACAGTCGGCGCAGGCCCTCGTCAGTGCCACAATGGACCTGCCGGGAGCCCCCGAGGAGTCGCGGGCCGCCGAGGCGTTCGCCCGGGCGGCTGGTGTTCCCGGCGCCTTGGCGGTTGCCCTCGCGGCCATGGCGATGCAGCGTCCCGAGCACTACAACGAACTGATGCAGGTGGCGCACGAGACTGGCACGTCTGCCGGTTTGGTGTGCCGCCCGTGGACGTGGATGTTCCCGGAACCCCCGCCCGTGGTCCGGGACGCCCTCCCCGGTCCCGGGTCCGTGACCCGACTTGCGGAACCCGCGGAACGCAATCTCGGCCTTCCTGCCGCTGCTGCAGCGGACTGCACGGCGCTGCCCGCCCTGCAGATACGCTGTTTCGGCGGATTTGAGCTTCTGGCTGATGGCGCAGGCGTTAACCTGTCCCGGGTACGGCCCCAGGCAAGGACCGTGCTCCGGATACTTTCACTCAACGCTGGCCGCCCGGTGCACCGCGAGCGGCTTGCGGGCATCCTCTGGGCAGATTTGGATACTGCCTCGGCCCTGCACGCCCTGCAGGTGAGCGTTTCCAGCTTGCGGAGAGCCCTCCAGCCGGACGGACAGGCCGAGGGCAAGCAGCTTCTGGTGCGGCAGGGCGAGGCCTATATTTTGGTGCTTGGACAGGGATCGGTGTTCGACCTCGCGGATTTTGACCGGGCCATCCATGATGCCTCTCTGGCCCGGTCGGCGGGGAACAACGACGCCGCCGCCGAAGAGCTCCGCCGTGCCGTCCAGCTGTACACCGGTGAGGTGCTCCCGGAGGATGGCCCGGCGGAGTGGGTAAGTGCCGCCCGCGAACGGTACCGCCTGCGGGCCGCCGAAGCTGCGGCGTCGTTGGCGGGCCTGGAACTCCATTTGGGCAACCCTGCCGACGCCGCCGCGGCCGCCACCCGGAGCGTAGAAATTGATCCGTGGCGGGACGAATCATGGCGGACCCTGGTAGAGACGTTCCGGCGCCTCGGGGATCCGGCCGCAGCGGAACGGGCACAGCGGCGCTACGACCTCATTCTGAACTCACTGGGCGTGCCCACCGCATCGCTACTGCTGGAGACAGAAGTCAGCGCCGGCCGGCGAACTGGACGTCCGCGACGGACACGCGCGCTCCCACCGGACCCGCCGATTCCAGGATCCTAAGCTTCACGGTGGAGATCTGGTCCGCTCCAAAGTAGAAGCTCTGGGCACCGAACCCGCTGTCGCTCAGTTCAACGGTGAGGGTGGATGGGTCTCCATCGCCCCGAGCGGCCACGATTTCGACCTTGACCGGTCTCCGTTCCTTGTCCGGGTTTTGATCCCCATCGCGCGCTACCGGGGTGATGACCACGTAGGTGAGGCGCAACGGCGTACTGAATCCGGCCTGAAGATAGTCGACGCCTGGCTGGGCCGCGCCCGCCGACGCCCACGACCGCACCGAGCCGTCGAAGGCCCGTTCCGGACCGCGTCCCGGTTCGAAGTCCGACGCATCAGTCTTCTGGACAGCAACCGATTTCTCCCAGATTTCGTCCATGCCGCGCAGCACGGCCGCCGCAATCACGTCCCGGCCAACGAAGGCAGCGCCGCCAAACAGTCCCAACACCGTCAGGACCGACGCGGTCCGAGCAGGGAATCGCCGATGTTTCCGCCGGCCTGGCCGGCTCCCTGCCGGCAGCGCGGGAGCCTTCGTACGGCTCAGAATCTGTCGCCACCACGGCGGCACGGGCGGTGCAGCCACAGCTTCCCTCAGACTGGCTCCGCACTGCCGGCAGAAGGTCACTTCCCGTTTGTTGCCTGCCCCGCATCGACGGCAGATGACGCCGCCCGGATACTCCGTAGGTTCGTCGTCCAGTGCCAGTGGTGTGGTCTTGGAGGGAACGCGGACTCCCGCCTTTTCGGGCTGGCGCTCCTCCAATCCGGCGCCACGGTCTGTCGCGTCCCTCGTTGCAGTCATGCCGATGTTCTCCGGGATATTCACAGCGGGCCGCGGATCCGGGGGGCCGGAAACTATCGGAAGCTGCGCTGTTGTCACGTCTGGACTTCGGTTCGGGCCCGGGTCTGTCAGCAGCGGGCGTTTGTCGTCCGCCGCGTCGGGCACCCGCTGCCAGACAAGGTAGGCTCCGCAATTGTTGCAGAATCGCTCGCCGTCATTGTTGCGGGCGCTGCAGTCTCCACAGATCAGCACCGCGGGCTCCTCAGGAGTCGTCAGCGTAAGGGGCGACTCCGGGCACAATCTCCAGAGTATGGGGAACATGCGCCGGTTTCACCGCATTGACAATGCCTTCCAGCCGCCGGACGTTTACATCCTCCCGGGCGGCAGCGAACACTCTGATGTGCAGCATTGCGGTGGGCCGGCCCGGCAAATCAGCGCCCGGCGTCGAAGACCATACGGCCCCGCCGCTGTCCTCAACCTCGACGTCCAACACACCTCCGACAGCGAGCCGGACCGCGTCGGCAACGCCAGGGACGGTGCCGCGGCGCCGGTGGATCGCTACCGCGTGCGCCACTACCTCACGGCGCCGTGCCGTGGACCACGACTCGTCCAGGCGCACGCCCACCCAGTCGGCCAGCCAGTCCAGGAAATCTTCGGGGGCCAGCCGGGGATTGAGATAGGAGTCGAGACCGTCCAAGGTCGTGAAGACCGGGGCGAGGGCATCGTCGAAGGCGAGCAGGAACCGCTGGAGGAAGCTGTCTTCCTGCAAAACGGCCGGCAGCCCGGCGGCCAGCGGCACCGCGCTGGGGAGACCCTCCACCATGCCACGCATCTCAAACCCCCTCGGTCACCCGAACACGGTGGTCAAAAGAGAACACCAACGCATTGCGTTCCAGTTCAACGCGTTGCTGCGGCTCACCACGCCGCCCTGTGACGGGGTCGGCAGCGAACACCAGCACTTCGTCGACAATTTCGGTTCCCACCAGCCGTTGGAGCACAGCATGGACTTCGCCCGCCTGAACGGGACGGCCGAACGGCCATCCGTCGCCGTCCGGACCGCCCCGGATGGGATCGAAATACTCATAGAGCGCCCGGAGCGCGTTGCGCTTCAGCGTCTCGCGCGACACCCTGGGCCGCGGCGTAAGTTGGGCGACGACGGTCACGCCCCGGTAGAAGGGCGGTTCTACGACCACCCTGGTGCCCACCGGACGGCGTGCGTCGAGATACGATGCGACCACCGAGAGCGTTTCCTCGTCCGGCACCAAATCCTCGAAGGTCAGCCGCTGGTCTTTGTCCGGTACGGCCGCCGGAACCACCAGCACCCTGACGCCGCCAGCCTCCTCTGGACCGTTCGCCGGGATGCACCGGACCCTGGCAATGTCCGGGGCGGCGCGCCTGGCCAGTTGTTCGTAGTCCTCGGCGGTGATGGCCCGGTCACGCGTCCGCAGAGCCAGTGGCCCCCGGAGCTTGGCCTGTTCGATGGTTTCCGGAGCGACCCCGCCGTGGGCGGCACGGCGGTTCTCGACGCTGTTCACAAAGGGAATGCTGGAGCGCAGCACCGACAATGCCCGGGCGGCAACGTTACCCGCGGGTCCCCCGCCCGTGCGGTATTGCGGAACCCTGATGGGGCTGCCGGCAGGCGGGACGGCGCCGTAATGGCGCAAGGAGCCGTCGGGCTCGCGCACAGCAGGTGGGAAGTGGACGACCCCGGCCGCGCGGTCGATTGCGACGACCCGGTCCTCAGGACCGCATCCTGCGAAGGAGTCCACTTCGGTCCAGGCATCCCAGCCGGAGCCGGCGGCGATCTCCACCACGAACGGTTCGCCGCCGGGGACTACCGGGTGTCGGCCCAATTCGAAGGACTGACCCGGGACACCTTCGGACATCCCGATGACCTCATCGGCAATCGTCTCGGCATGGACGCCGGGAACAGAACCGCCGATCGTGAAAGCGTGGATGGACCGCACGGTCGGGGAAGCGCTGTAGGCCGGGTAGCCGTCCCTCGGGTCCACCACGCGGCACCGCAGCCAGCCCGCCCGGACTCCCCCCACCAGTGAGGCCGTATGCGTGTTGGGGACGTGGATGATCGCGTCGCCGGGCCTGTTGAGCCCCCCGGTCCCGTCGTCGTCCAGGTCGCAGGAGGCCCAGCCGGCGCCATCCCAGGCCTCCCAAACCAGCGGCGGGTTGCGGGGGTTGACGCCTACGCCCCGGACCTCGCACTCGAACCGCAGGGCAACCGCACAGGAGGGCGCCTGATCGTTCAGGCCGAGCAGCAGCACGTCCCCCGGCAGCGGTGGCGTCCCGAAGCAGGCGAAGTCCCCGTCTCCGTGCAGCGCTTCGGAATGCGGCTCCGGAGCTCCCCCGCGTCCCTGTGTCATCACGTGGCCCAGCCGCCGGGCCGGCACTGTCAGCTCCCTCGTTGTGGTGAAGACCACCGCTTCATCGTCTTCGGTGCGTCGGGTCGACACCTCGGTTCCCTGCGGAATGACGACCGCGTCAGGCTGTGGGGCTGACAACCACATCAGTAGCTCCGCGGAAGCGGCCGTCGGCGGATGCAGCGTGACGCCGAGCAGTTCGAGGAACGCGATGTATAGACGGTCGGGTACGCGGTTGAGCCGGTAGAAGAGCTGGTCAACCATGAACGCGAAGGATTCGATCAGGGTGACCCCGGGATCGGAGACATTGTGGTCGGTCCACTCCGGGCAATACTGTGCGACCATGCGTTTGGCGTCGTCGACGAGGTCCTGGAACCGGCGGTCATCGAGGTTGGGTGATGGGAGCATTTAGTAAGCAGCCTCCTCGCCGGCGCGCGGAATGACGTAGAAGGGAAAGACAAGGTTTCGGGGGTCGTTGGTTCCCCGGACTGTGTACTGCACATCGATCAGCAGCACGCCGTCGTCGGCCCCGTCAAAGTGAACCAACACGTTTTCGACGTCGATCCTGGGTTCCCAGCGGTCCAGGGCCACCCGGACCGCGTAGGCGATGTCGCCTGCCGTTGCCGCGTCCGCAGGTGCGAAAACATAGTCATGGACCGCGCAGCCGAATTCCGGGCGCATTGGCCGCTCGCCCGGAGAAGTCGCCAGGATGAGGTGGATGCTCTCCTCGATCTCGCGCTGGTCATGGACGAGGGCAATGCTGCCAGTCCGGTCAGTGCGCAGCGGAAAGGCCCAACCAGCACCAATGAATTCCTGTCCCACCTTGCTGCCTCCTCTCCCCCAGCGGACGTTCCGCTGCGCTGGGGCTCAGTTGATGCGGACCAGGCCGCCCTTGACCGTGGTTGTGGCGCCGCCGGACAGCTCGGCGGTCGCGTCGCCAGCCACCTTGACGCTCGGCGCCTTGAGTTCGGCCGCGCCGCTGCCTGTGATCTTCACCGTGGCTCCCTTCAGGTCAAGGCCAGAGGTCGCCTCCACCGTCACGTTTTTGCCCTTGATGACGACTTTTCCCGTGGACGTCGTCACCGAAACATCCTTCCTGGCCGTGATGTTCACCGGCCCCTCGGACAGGATTTCGATCCCCGCGTCCGGTTTCTGTACGAGGGAGACCTTCTGTTTGCCGCCGCTGGTGCTCACGGTGAGTTGTTCGCCGTCGGGTGACTCCAGGAACTCCACGAGCATCCCGGTGCGGGAGACAAATGCGCGCCGTTGCACGGCACCGTCTGTGGAACCGACGTGATCCGACCAGGGTTTGTCAGGCTTGTCCTTGCCGTTGAACAGCCCGCCCAGGACGAACGGCTGCTGGAAGCTGCCGTGGCCGAAGGCGACCAGGACCTCGTCGCCGACCTCGGGGAGCACGACGGCGCCGCGCGAGGCGCCGGCGCCGGCCTGGACCGTGCGCGCCCACCAGCTTTCGTAGGTGTCGGAGAGGACTGGGAACTTCACTTTGACCCTGCCCTGGTTCTCCGGATCCTTCGCGGCGGTCACCACAGCGTTGACTACGCCGGGCACGGCGGTCTTGCTGTTCGCCCCGGCCGCGACGCCGTAGAGCGAACGCTCGGACTCGTGGCTGACGGCGAACGTGGTGAGGTAGCCGGTGTCTGGGCTGAAGTCGTGCCTGGAGGAACTCAGCGTGTAGCTTCCGTCGAAGGGCTTACCGGCACCCTTCAGGGTGACGGCAGCACCGGCCCGCAACTTGGGGTTTCCACGGGCGACACCTTCCAGTTCAGCGAACGCCCCGCTCAGGCGGGAGGCGAGAGCCGCTGCGGTGGCGTCGCATTGCGCCGCCTGGTCGAAGGCCGTGGCCGGTGCGATGTACCGGGGGCTGTCGAACTTCCTGGCGAGGGCGACCGGGGTCACGTCCGGCAGCTTGGCGCTGCGGGTCGTGGCCGGGGCGACGGCGACAATCGCCCGCTTCGCCGCGACGTCCCATCCTCTGACCTCGACGTCGGGGACCTGGTCCGTGGAGGTGACGGTTCCCCGCAGGGTCACGAGGTTCACTCCCCGCTGGAGCACAAGCGGCTCGTTCCTCGCCCCGCCGGCCTCCGGCGGAGCCGTCGCTGCGTCCGTCGACGCGGTGAAGTGCAGCGCGCCGCCGGACACGGAAAGCACCACCCCGGCCTCGATGGCCAGTCTGCGCAGGAAGTCCCAGTCGCTGATGCCGTCCTGCGCCACGTGCTGCAGTACCGGGCCCTTGGCGTCGATCGTGCCTGCCTGGATTCCGGCGCGCCGGGCGACCTGCCGTACGATGTCCGCGGCGGTGCACTGCAAATAGGCTTCAACACGGCGGCCCCGGAAGAGCCGGTGGGAATGGTCCAGGCCCCGGACGATGGTGAAGAGACCGTCGTGGTCCATTTCCGTTTCCAGGGCAGTGACTTCGCCGGACAACAGCGGGGCGGGACCGCCCGGGCCGCTCTGTTGGACGAGCAGCTTGACTGGCACCCCGATGCTGATCCCCGCCTTGTCCAACACGGTGGAGTACTCATCGCTGAAGCGGAGCAGGAACAGGTCCGGAACATTGCTGCTGTCGTCGACGTAGCCTGACACCAGCCGCGCGGCTATGTCCGGCGGTAGCGGCTGCCCGGCGACCTCCACCAGCAGCATGTTGCTGAATTCTTCACCATGCGCCACGGAACACCTCCCGCTGCTCGGCCGGGGCACCCTGCAGGGAATCTGACGGCAGCTCGTTCACCGCGGGCAGCAGCACGGAAGTTCCGGGCCGCAGCCGCATCGGGTCATCAATGCGGTTGGCGGCCGCAACCGCCCGCCACAGGGAAGCGTTTCCATACTCGCTGTAGGCAATCCCGGCAAGGGTCTCACCCTCGATCAGGACATGCACGCGCCGCGGCACCAGGCCACCCGACGTCGGGTTCTGCTTCGGCGGATCGCCCGCGATTTCCTCAAGCGCCACGGTGCACGTGGCGCGCACCGGAACCCCCGCAGCAGTGAAGAGGGTGTATTTGACCTGCACGCTGGCTATGTAGGAGAGCGACCCGGTCAGCTTCCCCCACCGGAACAGCACCCACGGCGGCGACCCCTTGTTCTGCTTCAGGGATGCCGGGGTGGGAGTACAGCAGGAAAACAGCTTCTCCACCCGCTTGACCACGGCGTCATCCTGCTTCGCGGAGGCGTCAAAGAACATCTCCAGCGAGAGTTTGGACGGCATCGGCCCGTTGTACTGCGGCGGTCCCGCCTTCTTGTTGCCCTTGGCGGTCTGTCGGCTCCAGGACGCCGCCTTACCCAGCGTCAGCTCCTTGGGGTTGAACTGAAATTCAATCCTGCCCAGCGAGGGTCCGGCCTTGTCCAGCGAGCCGTCCTTGGACGGTTCGAACAGCTCCAGGTAGGCGTGGGAGAGCTTCAGCGCCGCCTCGCCACCGGCGCCCGCAGGTCCGGCGGCACTGGCGGCGCTGGCGGCAGCCGCCGCGGGGGCTGCAGTCCCGGTGGTACTCGACGGTTTGGCCGCCACTGCACTTGTGGTCATGTCGGGCTCCTCCGGTCAGCGGGTCTTTGAAACGAAGCCGTGGTGCGCGATCTCCAGCGTTTCCATAATGACCTTGGGCTGGTCCGGGTTCAGGGACGGACCCTTCCACCGCACCGGGACGACGTCGTACAGTTCCCAGCCGGCGATTTTCCGGCCGCTGCCGGTCATCGCCTCGATGATGCCGGTACAGCGGGTGTAGCCGGAGGCCATGTCCGCGAACCACTTGGCGATCTTCTCGGTGTCCCGTCCGAGCGGCCGGCTCAGGGTGATGTTGGGATATTTGAGCCGCGTGGGCAGTTGCCAGATGAAGGCGTTGTTGCCGCCTTCCTCGCGGGACTCGATCACCACTTCACAGCCCAGTCCTTCGCAGGTGGTGAACGTTCCGAGATCCAGATTGTCCAGGGCCACGGTGTAGCGGACGCTGACTGCCGTATCCACGTCTTCAAGCATGATCTTCCTCAGTTCGTGTCTGTCCGCAGACCGCGTCGCTCGCGGTCGAGCAGCATCTCGGCCTTGATCCGGCGGATCAGCGGCCCGGCAAGCCGCTTGGCGAGTTCCTCGAGTTGTTCCGGGGTCGCCCCGGCCGGGACGCCAGATGCCGCTGTCCCAGAGCTCGCGCCTCCCGAAGCCGACGTTCCGTGCGCCACCGCTCCCGCCGGGGCGGGAGAAGCCACGGCTGTGCTGCCTTGGACCGCGACCGCACCGTCGGACTCCTCCGGCCCGCTGGTCGCCGGTGCCGGTGCCGGCGCCGGCGCAACCGCGGGAGCATCAATCCCCGGGGAACCGGTCTCCCGCTGGACGGCACCATCGCCCTCGGCCCACTGCTGAGGCGGCGAGGCGAGGCTCAGGAGGATGGTTCGGGACGAGCCGGATCCGTATCCGTCGCCGGAGGCCGCTTGGGCTCCTGGGTGCGGCTGGACTGCCGTGAACGATCTGTCCGCAAAGTTACCTGCCGTCGCACGCTCCGGGCTCAAACCCGAGGACCCCGGAGCCGGGTCCGTGGAGGTGACCAAGCGCTGCACGAAAGCCGGTCGCGGACCTGCAGTGCGTGACACCGGTGTGGGCGGGCCGTTGAGGGTCTGGGCCGGAGCCGTTGTCTCGATCGCAAACCCGGTTTCCGCCGCGGCCGCGGGGCCGCTGTGCCCTGCCGGATGTCTTTCCACCGAAATTGTCCGCTGTATGACCTGCCCGACGGCGGTGCTCAGCCCGGGCGAGGCGTCCGGCTCCGCGCTGGAGGCAGCTTCGGCCGCGGGGCCGGACGCAGTCGGGGCGCCTACGTCAGTGTCGAAGCCAAAGCCACCGTCGGCTCCAGTGGTTACAGTGGTTCCGGTTTCGGGGAGCCTGAGGACGGTCGGTGCGACTCCCGTGGGCGGTGCGAAGGCTGTTGGCTCGGCGGGGAGGTCCAGTCGGCGCTCATCGAGCCCTGAAGTGTCCGCCGGTGATTGTCGTGGCATCGCGGCCGTGCGCGTCGCCACAGCCGGAGTCTGGGCGCGCGGCGCGGGGGCCGCCACTGGTATTTCAGTCAGCCGCTGCAAGCTATCCGGAGCCGCGCCTGCGGCAGAGCGGGCAATCCGCAGGACGACCGGTCCGGTTGGCGTGGGGATTGCCCGGGACCGCAACTCAGCTGCCGCCACGGCGGTCCGCTGAATCCCGAGGGCCTCAGGCCGAGCGGATGACGAATCACTTGTCGGTTTCCCGGTCCCGGGTTGGCCGCTGACTCGCGGGCCGTCGGAGGCCATCCGGGCGCCTGGACCGTGAGCCGGGGCAATCGCCATGGCCGAGGGGAGCATTTCCTCGGCGCGCGGTGCGCTTTCCGCCGGGACATCGACTGCGGGAGTGCGCTGAACTGCGTGAGTGCCTACTGTCACGGCCTGACGTCCGGCGGCAGCGCCAGGTACGAGGGGAAGCCGGCTGGCTGCGGCGCGCTGGGGAAGCTCCCTTCCGGACATCGCCGCCTCAGGCTCGGCGGCGGAAGCGTCCACGGCATACGTCTGCGCGACATCGGCCACGGGGCTGTGGGCGTGACCGGTGTAGCGGCCCAAATCGTCACCAACACCAACATCCGCGCCTGCGGACTGTGGCTCGACCGCTGGCCCGGACCGCGAGACGACCGGCCTGCTGTCCGGACTTTCAAACGCGCGAGACACAGGAAGATCCCCACCGGCGTGACCGTCCCGTGCGTCGAGTGTTCCGGTCGACAGGACAGCCGAAAGCAACGGCGCAGCTGCCTCACCCGAATGCGGGGCATCCTCCGACAGCGGGGATGGAGCCGCTTCCGTGGTCATGGCGTCTGAGCCAGGAAGTGGCTCGTCAATCCCGGGGTCCGGCGCCAGCGCGGAACCGCGGCTCGGCGGATCCGGAGGCCCGCCGGACGTGGTCGCAGGTCCGTCGACCGTTCCTGCTCCATCGCCCGGCAGGATCGGGGCGGCGGCATCGCGCCCGACGGCGTCACCATCGACAGCGTCACGATCGGCGGTGTCACGAACGCTTGCATCGGCCGCCGGTGGATCCGCAGCCGGCACGGAAAATTGTGAAACCGGTGTCCGCTGGACCGGCAGCGGGAACGCGCCGGGAGGCGTTGCAGGAAGAGTAGCGGGCGTCGTCCAGGACAACGTTTCCAAAGCCGTCCCGGGGTTGGGCACCGCTGTTTCGGGCGGTTCCGAAAAGGACAGCGGCATTCCGAGACCCAGCTTTGGCGGGTGAGGAGCTTGCCGGAAGGACGGCGATGGCGCCGCCGCGGCCGACGTCCGCTGCACCGCTGGTGTCGACGGCAGCGGAACATACGTGGCTCGTCCGTCGGAGGTACTGCCGTCGGTGGACCTGGGCTGGGCCGACCCTGGAGATTCCACGGAAGAGACCGGCTCGGCAACCGAAGGCCCCGGGGCTGAACCGGGTGACTGCAACGGCGCGGTATCGACATGCAGCACCGGCAAGGCGTCCGGCGCCGCTGCGAGCAGCGAGCCTTCATCAGGGGTCACCCCGCCGAGGGCGCCGCCGTCGGACTGGACACGTTGCGCCGTTGCGGGCGCGCCGCCGACCCTGCCCGGTGACGGACGAATGCGTGGCGCAGGAGGTGGCAGCAGCGTCATCTCCACGGATGGCGCAGCATAGCCGCCGTCAACCGGAACGGGGCCGCCGCCGTCGATGTCGACGACACCCGCTGGCGCCTCTGTACTGACCAGGTGGGCCATGGGGCCGGTGAAGGACGGGTCGCCCCATGAGGCGAGGGAACCGGTAAAATTGTCCGGGTCCGACGTCAGCTGCATACTGCCGACGCTGCGCTGCAGCGGTGGCAGGAACGCCCAGCCGGCTGGCGCAACTGGAGGCCCGTCAGCCACCGTGATAGGCCCGGGCGGGTGCTCGTCCGTCCCCCGCTGCCAAGGCCACCGCATGGTTCACCGCTCCTGGGATAGGCGCGTGTTGATTGCCGCGATCTCCCGGACATAGCGAAGCCGTTGCCCGTGTTCCAGGTCAAGGATGTCATCAAGCGGCCAATGGAAGTGATAGGCCACGTACGACACCTCCTCATAGATCCGGTCCGGCGCGTACGTCATGATTCCCCCAGGCGGCCACCGGCGAGGTCGGCGGTGAAGCGGTGGGAGCACTCCGGGCACGTAACCGCGATCCGGGTGTGGCCCTCGGCATTGATCCGGCGATAGAAGTCCTGAAGGAAAGCGACGTCGGAGGCGAACATGTTTTCCACCACGGCAGAGGTGACCGCCCCCAGCGTGCCGAGCGAGGTGATCACCCGGCCGAGCAGGACCACGGTCGTGTAGGCCGCATTTTCCTGGACGCGGGCGTCATAGAGCGGCAGCAGTTCGTCCCGCGCCGTTGCCAGCCGCATGACGCCGGATTTGTGGACGGTCCCGTCCTGGTCCACGTAGCCGCGGGGAAGCTCGAAGCTGAACTCAGTACGGAGGGGCTGTCGCCCGTTCGCCTGCCCCCGGCTGACCGGGGCCCCGGGGGCATCCACCTCCGGGTCCGGCGTCACCACCCCGCCATGGGTCCGCTGCATCACGAGATAGTGGATTCGTCGTAGCAGATGACGAACTTCTCCGTGGCCTGCTCAGTGGCGCCAGCCTTCAGGGAGTTCAGTTCGACGCTTTTCACCCAGCAGTTGACGAAGTTGTAGGTCTTCAGCGTGTCCCCTTTGTAATCGAGGAGTGAGACGGCGGCAGTCTTGCGTGCCCCGGCGACGTCGCCCTCCATGACTTTCTTGAGCCAGTCCGTCACGGTTTTGCTTTCGGTCAGCCCCCTGGTGACCGTCAGCTCCCCCGCCTTCGGCCGCCCGATGAGCTGCCGGACGACGTATTTGCCGTCCTTCGTCTGCTGCTTCAGTTCGATCTTGTCGACCTCGGTCTTGAGGCCGCTCACTTCGATCACCCTCGGCACTTCAATGCCGTCAATCGTGACCGTGAATGCGTTCGCCGGTGAGTTGTCAAAATCGCCGAGGGCCATGGTCTTGCTCCTTTTGAACTGGGATTACTCGCTCACGAGGCTGGTGCCGCCGGAGAACTGGGACAGCTGGAAAATGACGAACTCGGCCGGCTTGACCGGGGCCACTCCCACTTTGCAGACCACCTGGCCAGCGTCGATGCCCTCGGCCGGGTTGGTCTCCTCGTCGCACTGGACGAAGAAGGCCTGCTCGGGCGTGAGCCCGAAGAGGGCACCCTTCCGCCATTCGTTGGTCAGAAAGGCACTGATGGTGCGGCGGATTCGGGCCCACAATGCGGGGTCGTTCGGCTCGAAGACCGCCCACTGGGTGCCCTGGAGAATGGACTCCTCCAGGTAGTTGAAGAGGCGCCGGACGTTCAGGTACCGCCATTCGGCGTCGCTGGACATGGTTCGGGCACCCCAGACACGGATGCCGCGGCCCGGGAAGGTGCGGATGCAGTTAATGCCGATGGGGTTCAGCAGTTCCTGTTCCGTCTTGGTGATCTGGGTTTGCAAGCTGGTGACGCCGCGGATCACCTCGTTGGCGGGCGCCTTGTGGACGCCCCGGGTGTCATCGTTCCGGGCCCAGACACCGGCCATGTGGCCCGACGGCGGGATGAACCGGTTCGTTCCTGTGCTGGGGTCGAAGGCCTTCACCCACGGCCAGTAGAGTGCCGCAAATTTCGAGTCGTAACCGCCGCCGTCCATGCGCCAGTTCTTGACCTGCTGGGCGTTAAGGTCGGGCGGCGGATCGATGATCGCGATCCGGTCCCCCATCAGCTCGCAATGAGCGATGACGGCGAGCTGGACGGCCTTGACGGTTTCCAGATCGATGGCGCCTTGTTCGTAGGCGGCCATGAGATCCGGCACGGCCACCATGGTCACCTCATCGACTGCTTCCAGGCCGCTGAAACCCGTGCGGTCGGCGGCATCGCCGACGTAGTCGTCCACGTTGAGCTTGTCAGTTGTTGGCGGTTCGGGCTCCGGCTCCGGGGCGACGAGCTGAATGGTGCCTTTGTCAGGCCTCACGAGCGCTCCGCCGGTGGCGACTTCCTCAATGGTGACGATCTTCGATTCGGCGCTGACCTTGGTGGCTACATTGTTGGTGCCGCGCTTGGTGGTGACGTTGTCCCAGACCTCCGGCGGTTTGCCCTCCACCGTGATGACGATCTTGAACTGGTCCTCAGACGGATTCTCACCACCCGGGTCGGCAATTTCCACGGTGACGGGCTTCGGGTTGGCCGCGCTGGATTTGGCGGTCACACGGTATCCGCCGAGTTCGGCCATCGGGGACGCCGTCACTGCTTTCGGCTGCTGCTTGGGCTTGTCCTCCCGGGCTCCGTCGGCGCCGATGCGCACCACGTAGCAGTTCCCTCCGCCGTTGAGGAAATAGCCGTAGACGGCGTGGGCAAGATACGAGCCTGGGACGAAGTCTCCGAAGGTTTCGGCGAACTGGGTCCAGTTGGACACCAGGGTTGGCTCGTTGTCCGGGCCCTTCGAGGCCAGCCCGACGAACGCAGCAACTGCTGTGCCGACTCCCTCGATTGGACGAGTGCCCGCTTCGACCTCGTTTACGTACACACCTGGGGAAAGATAGCTTGGCATTTCGTCTCCTCGTTGAACCCAAAACGTGGTTCAAGGGTCCCGCGGGGAGGAGCGGGCGTCACGGCTATCTGGATGCGCCGACGGGAAGGATGGGGTGCACGAAGGGGCAGGGCGGATGGCTCCTGAGGGTGTGCGCTTGACTCCGCCGTAGGGCGGACTGCACTAAGTCGATGAAACCATCGTTCCTGGAGGACACGTCGGCATGACTAATACAAAGAAAGACCCTGATCACTCTTTCCGATTAATCATGCTTCACGGATCGGGCAATATCCTCGAGGTTGCGCAGCTGAGCTGAGGCGGCGGCTTCGAACAACGGTCGGTCTACAGTTGAACCTTCGGATTGCGCGATGGCGACACACAGCGACACGCGATCCGATTTGAGGTCCTCAAGCGGCCCGAAAACGCCAGCGGGATGGGGCAGCGGATCCCCCGGCTTCCATCTAGCCGACTTCTTCAGCTCCGCTGCAACTTCCGGCCTGGCGAGGAACTCGTCTCGCTTCGCCCTCATCGCCCGGCTCTTCTGATAGTCGTCGACATCCTTCTTCTTTGCGGCCGAGTACCTCCATGTCACCGTCATCATTTTCTCGTACAGGAGCGACACCGCCGGAGATAGGCGATTAATTCCCAACCATGCGGCAAAAAGCGCCCTGGGGATTACATGTTCATGCACGAATTTTCCAATCCCACCCCGAGGCTGAAGGTCGTAAGGACGGATCGAGCCTTCCTTTAGATCAGCCGTCGGCACCAGTCCGCCGCGATGATACTTCGCGCCATAGGCCTGCAGTGCAGCCAGCACGCGACCGAAGTTCGATTGGGCCATCGCCACAGCATTCGCGTCATTCGTTCGCGCTGCCAACTTGAGCTTCTGCTCAATATCCACACATCCATCGAGGAGGAACTTCGCCGCAGTCAATCGTTCGGGGTTGTTGGCCTTGGATGCGCGCTGCACTTCCACTGTCATTGCGGCAACGGCTGCCTTCTCCTCGGACGCGATGAGAAGACGAGGGTTGTCCCCTGGCGTTGCGATAAACGTGTGCCGCTCCTCACCAAAGGAAAATGGACTCCGCAAACCTTGCCAGTTACTCCTGAGCCATTGCTTCCCGGCCTCAGCCTTGCCCTTCACATATGCCTTCCCCTCAGCTATCTTTCCCTTCACCTTCCCCGCAAAACCCTTGATCCCCCGGATGATCGGGCCCGCCAACTTGAGGCCGGTCTTGATCACGAAGTCGACGGCCCGAGTGAAGGGCTTCTGCAACGTCTCGACGATATTCCGGATCTGCTTGCCGATGTTGCCCAGACCGGCCACGCTGGCGAGGAAGCCGATGAGGATCGGCACCATCTGGCCCAGGACGTCGTTGATCTTGTTCACCACGCTGCTGACGTTGCCGCGCACGATGTCGGCGACGGAATCGATGATGGTGTCCACAAACTTCGCTATCCGTGCCGCGTTGTTCACTAAGAACATCACGATGTCGTAGATGAGCTTGCACGCTTTGACGAATGCCGCCGCCGGGTTGAGCAATCCGATCAGCCAGGTGATGCCGGCGGTAATGACGTTGTTGACCACGAAGTCCTGCACCTGGTCGAAGATCTTCTGCTTGATGCTGCCGAGGTGCGTCATCAGCATCTCCCACACACCTGGCAGTCCTTGGTTGGCCAGGACCTGGAAAACCTCGACGCCCTTCAACACGGCGTCCATCGCCTTCGGGCCAACGTGCTTTGCGACCCGGTTCATGATGTTGGCCCGCGTAAGCCCGAAAAGCGACGCCAGCAATTGGATGATGCCCTTGGGGTCGAAGCTGGCAGGCAATTCGACGCCGCCCTCGGCCAGGGCGCCGAACAGCCAGCCCATCAGGCCCTTGCGGAGATGCACCAGAATCTCGCTCTTGAACTTGAGGATGCCGCCCTTCAGTCCCTCTATCAGATTGCCCAGGAAGGCGACGGGGTTCTTGATGATGTCCCCGACGACGCCCGCCGCGCGGGAGAGGACATTCTTCAGCATCGCAGCTAGTTCCCGGATGGTGTTGACAATCGCCCTAATCGCACCGATCGCTTTGTCAACAAATCCCTTGTTCTCCGCCTGAAGGGCTTCGATCCGCTCGTCGAGCCCCTTGCGCGCCTCGACATACTTGGTCGCGAGGGCGTCGACCACCGACTCCTGCTTGGCGTTGACGTCGCTCTCGAGCGCCTCGAACTTGTCGCCGATCTCCTTCGTCGCCTCGGACCCGACCTTCTGCAAAGAGGCCGGGAGACCCGCGACGTAGGTAGAGATCTCGGAGCGGCCTTTCGCAATCCGCTGTTTGGCCGCAGTCAGATCTGTCCCGACGATGTCCGCCACGTTGGAGATGACGACGTTCATCTCTTTGAGGTACAGCTCGCGGCCGGCCTCGTAGAATTCGTTGACCTTCGAGGGCATTCCGCGGATCTTGTCCCGGAGCCACCGGTAGCCTCCGAGCCAACCGCCGTACCGGTCCTTCTTGAACGCGGACATTCTGGCCTCAACGAAGGCCTCAAAAGCGGAACGGGCCCTGGCCTCGCCCTTCTCGAAGGCGGCGTCGACCTTGGGGTCAATCCCGTCAAGGGTCTTTTTCACGTCAGTCTCGGTCGCGGCGAAGATGGCCTGGACTTTGGCCGTGACCTCGGCCCGTCTGGTCTCGTCCTTGGACTTGGTTTTGCCCTTGTCCGCGACCAGGTTGGCCAGCGCCGTCGCCTTGGCGCTCTGCATCCCCGAAACACCGGCGGCTGTCTGGGCGCCAGCCTCCGTCTTGCCCTGCTGGAGGACCTGCTGTTCCTGCTGTCGGTACTCCGCAGGTGCGGTCTGGGCATGTTCCGTAACGGCCTTCTTGTCCGCGAGACCCTGCTGGAACTCGGGCTCGTTCGACTGGGCCAACTGCTGGTCACTGACCTCGGCGTCGGCCATTTCCTGGTTGGCCTGGTGCGGGCCGGCGGCAAGGTTGACCTGTTCGGCCGGCGCCGGCTTCGGCGCCGCCCCGGCTGCGGGGACGGGCGGGACCTGCCCCGGCTGCTCCTGGGCCATCGGCGTGACAGGCTTCGGAACCGCCTTGGCCGGGTCCGGCGGAGCCGCGGTAGCCGCCTCGATGTCCTTGGCCTGGCCGGCCTTTCCCTGGGTGACCAGCCCCTTGACCTCCCCCTTCGCCTCGCCGGCTTTCCCGGACTTCTTGTATTCGTCCGCTTCTTCAAGGGTCTTTGGCGACTTCGCCTCCATCGCTGCCTTGACTGCAGCGATGAAGGCCTGCTTGTCGAAGGTGCCGGGCTGCTGCGCGTCCATCGCGTCGACCTTGGCGGCCTTGGCCTGACCTGCGACGTCGTCCGTGGGCGGGAGCGCTGCACCCTGGGCTTCCCCGGCCTTAGCCGCGGCCGGCGGGTGGGCCTTGCGGGACCGGGCGACGCCTTTGATGGTGCCAGTAACCTGGGCAAAGGCCGGATCCTCCTCGGGCCGCACCGGAACGGGAGCCACCGGGGGCTGCAGAAGCTTGTCGGCGGGCAGCACCGCAGGGGCCATGACGGCCGCGGCGGCCGCTCCCCCGGCGCTAGCCGGGACGGGCGCCTTTGCACCTGCGGCCCCCTTGCCTGGTCCGCCCGCTTTGACGGCCCCAGCTTTCCCGAGCGGGCTGACGGCAGGGACGGGCTTGGGAGGCGGCACCGGTTTCTTAGCGGCCACGGAACCGGGGCCGAAGCCCGTCCTCGTCACCGCGAGCGCTGCTGCCGGCGGTTTCGGTCCCTCGAGTTCGACCGTGACGCCAGCCGTTTGGGCCGCCTTGAGACCTTTCTCCACAGTGCCAATTGCGGGTTCGTTCTTGCGGATCTCCTTCAGGGCCGCGTCGATGTCGGCGCCCGCCCGGTCCCCCGGGGATTTCAGCTTCGCCGCCATCAGCGCGCCCACGGCGGCGTTACCGGCCTGCCGCTGCAAGGCCAGCATGGCACGGGGATCTACACCCGCCCGCGGTGAGCCCCGTCGCCTGCCCTCGACGAGGACGTCGGTTACCTCACGCCTGGCAGGACCCGCGTGGCGCGCCACAACCGGACCGGCGCGTTCCGCCGGAACCTTCCCCGGTCCGCCCTGGAAAGTCGTCGCCATGGACCGCTCCCGCCGGGGTTCAGCCCGGCTCTTCCTCTTCCGCCTCGTCACGCTGCACGGCCGGGCCCTCAACGAACGTCCCTTGCGCGGTTTCCTCTTCTTCCTCTTCGCGCTGGACGGACCCGCCCGCCGCGAAAGTTCCTTGGGCTGTCTCCTCGTCAGCATCGCGTTGGACGACGGCGGTCCCCGTCTGGAACCGCTGTGCCGTTGCCGGCGCGGCGGGCGCGGACATGGCCCGTTCTGCAGTTGCGGCCGCCTCACGCTCGAAACGGTCGGAAGGATCACTGACCCGCACACCTGTTCCCGTGGCGGTCCCGTCCACCGGGCCGCTCCGCTGCTGGACCACATGGGTGAGTTCGTGGGCGAGCATGGTCCGGCCGCCGTCCGATCCGGGGTCGTATTTGTCCCGCTGGAACACGATGTTCGAGCCGACGGTATAGGCGTGGGCGTTCACTGAAGCCGCGGAACTGTGCGCCGCGTCCCCGGTATGCACGCGGACATCGGAGAAGCTGTGGCCCAGGCGTCCCTCCATGTCGGCGCGCACCGGCTCCTCCAGGGGCTGCCCGCCTCCGGAGGAAACGACGTCGAGCACGGGTGAGCGTTCCTCGTCCGCGAGACCGCGCACACCGCTGTTGCCGACGGCGCGCTGCAGCGCGAGCATTCCGTGGGATCCGACGACGTCGGTCCGGCCGGCGGCCGCCGCCCGGTAGAGCACCGCAGGGTCTGCGGTTTCCGCCCGCGCCGGTCTGGTCCTCAGGCCGTCGACGTCGGACTGGTCGTGCTCGTGGCCGTGCATGGCGCACCCCTTTCATCAGACCTACACCGACGATGCGCCCGGCGATGACGGCTCGCAAGCGCCGCCACGGCGTACGAACGGGCAACTGCTCCCGCCCACAGGGGCAAGGTCCGTGGGTCAGGCCGCGGGTCAGACGGGGCTCGGGCGCAACTCACCCGCTTGGACGGCGCGACGCTGCAAGCATTCCCCAGTACGGGCCGAACTCGCTCTCCAGCGTCAGCCGGCCCAGCTTGCGGTACTCGCGCTGCACGGCCGTGACGAGGTGCTTCATGGTGACCGTCCCGCCGTCGTCCGCTGCCAGATACGCGGCGGTGACCGCGGCGGAACGGATGGCTCCGCCGGCCAGCTCGAAGGCCCGGCCCAGGAAGGCGAGGTCGATGTCCGGCGTGCGTTCCAGCGTCTGTCCGAGGCACCGGTCCCAGAGCACCGCCCGGTGCGTGGCATCAGGCAGCGGGAAATCCACGACGACGTCCAGCCGCCGGGTGAACGCCTCGTCGATGTTGGCCCGCAGGTTCGTTGCCAGGATGGCCAGGCCGTCGAAGGTCTCCATCCGCTGCAGCAGGTAGGCGCTCTCGATGTTGGCGTAGCGGTCGTGGGCGTCCTTGACCTCGGACCGGCGCCCGAACACGGCGTCGGCCTCGTCGAAGAGCAGGACCCCGTTGACGCCCGCCGCCGCGGTGAAGATCCGTTCCAGGTTCTTCTCGGTCTCCCCCACGTATTTGTCGACGACGGTGGCCAGGTCAACGACATACAGATCCAGTCCCAGGGCCCGTGCCACCACTTCCGCGGACATCGTCTTGCCCGTGCCCGAATCCCCCGCGAAGAGCGCCGCGACACCGTGCCCGCGGCCGGCCCCCGGCCGCATCGCCCAGTCGCCGAGGACCCGCTCCCGGTGTTTGGCCCGCAGCGCCACCTCCTGAAGCGCCATCAGCACCGCATCGGGCAGGACGAGGTCATCCCAGCCCACCGCGGGCTCCACGCGGCGGGCCAGGCGGTCAAGGGCCGACCCGTTCTCGGCGCGCGCACCCGCACTAAGATGCGCGGCGGTGAGCCGGCCGTCCGCGGTCAAGGTGGCCTGAATCTGCGCAGAGCCTGCGGCGCGGGCCACCTGCTCCGGGCGCAGCCGGAACGCCGACGTGGCCGCCTCCACGTCGAGGCCGGTGAGCGGACCAAGGGCCGTCCGCCAGAGTTCTGATCGTTCGGCCGTTGTGCTGGCGGGAACCTCCACCAGCAGCGGTGGCCGGGTGGTCCACCCCGGGTCCCACGCCGCATCCCCGATAAGCAGCAGCGGCTGCGGTTCGGCATGTAGCCTCTCCATCACGGCGGGCTGGTCGGCTACCGCGGCAATCGGGCCGGCCACGAGCCCGGCGCCCCGGAGCCTCGCTTCCCGCACCGCGGCCTCCGCCAGCGGGAACGGCTCACGCTCAGCGGCCAACCGGCCCAGGTCAAGGAGCACCACTCCATAGCCAGCAGAGCGCAGGGACTCGGCAGCCAGCACCCGGCCGGACCCTGTTGCGGGCTCCCGCAGATAGGCCAGCCGGATCCCCGCTTCCAGCGCGCCCGCAAGCGGTCCCGGATCACCCCACCGCACTGCCGGCGGGCCAGCCAGGACCGCCGCGAGACCAGGTTCCGGTGTGTCATCGCCCAGCAGATGCCCGACGACGCGGTCCGGCAGGCGAAGTGCCCGTCCAGGCAGCGGCCGGTCCGGGTCCTCGAGCACCAGCAGGCCGCCCGTGACGAGCGGCCCGGTCAGCAGCCGCGCCCTGCCCTCCGCCGCTGACAGCGGCGTTCCGCACAGCGCCAAGGCGACGGTGGCCGATGGCCGGCGTCTGGTGACGTCGTCATTCAGGTAGCCGAAGAGCTGTTCGAAGCGCGGATCCAGGTCGGCGGCGAGCGCGACCAGCAGCAGGTCAATGTCCAGGGACGAGAGTCCGAAGGTGGCGCCGAGCTCCCGGAGCCGCAGCCGGTGCCCTGCCCGTTCGGCTTCGTCCGCAAGCTGTTCGCAGTGCAGCTGCCGGGGTGAGGCGCCGCCCGGTTGCATTTCGCCCCCGCCGGGATCGAAGGGCGGTCGAGCCTCCGCGAGCAGCCGGTCGACGGCCTCGTCGCTGAGGTACAGCCCCCGGAAAGGGTCGTCGGGCTGCGGGTCTTCGGCGCGGCGGGCCGCAACGAGCAGGCGGATACGCTCCTCCACCACTCCGACGCGGGCGAGGACGTGGGCGAGGCTGGGATTCGGTGTCATGTACCGGTCATCTCCCTGCCATCGAACTGTTACCGTGCCGGGCGGCGGTGCGGTCCGCGGACCGGGGACGATGGAGCGGCGTGCTGGTGGCGGTCCACATCGGCGGCGCCGCCCGTGAGGTCCGCCATGTCAAGATGCGTGCCCTGCAATGCCGGCGGCCCGGCCGCGAAGACAATCCCGGTTTCCACCGGGGCGATGACCACGATGTCCAGCGACGGCTTGAGCTCGCCGCCCAGGGCGGACCACACGTCGGCGAAGGCGCGGTCCTCGGGCGGGGGAAGCCCCACCGTCACAGGCACCACCAGGCCGGTCTCGGCGAGCTGGCCGACCACCAGTTCATCCGGAAGTGCGTCATGTTTGAGGAAGCAGCGCAGCAGCTGATCCAGCAGCCGGTGCTCGTCTTCCGGGCGCTGTGTCCAGGCCGTCACCAGGTAGGACAGCTTGAAATGGCGTGGTGCGGGCCGCCTGGACCGGACGTACCCGTCATCCCCGCGCTGTTCGGAGAAGCCGCGTTCCCGACGACGGAGGTCCTCACGGATGTCGTAGAGGTACAGGTTGACCGTCGGGGCATTGCGCCGGGCGGCCCAGTCCTTGGTGGGCGCGTCAAACACCACGTCCACTTCAGAGTCGCCCAGGGCTTCGCTCCTGACCAAGGTGCGCAAGGCATCGTCAATCTGGGCGATCACGGCTTAGATCAGCCCCTCGCGCAGCGCATAGGCGACGGCGTGGGAGCGGTTGCGAAGCTGCAGGCGTGTCGTGACATCGTGGACGACGTTTTTCACGGTGCGCTCCGAGTAGGCGAGCTTGTGGGCAATCTCGGAAGTATCCAATCCGTCAGCCAGGAGCCGCAGGACTTCCACTTCCCGGGGGGCCAGGCCGGTGAACATGATGCCCCGGGGACCCAGGACGTGGCGCTGGAGTTTGCCGACCTGGTCCAGGAGACGGCCGAGCAGGTCCGGCGGCACGCTGCCTTCCCCGGTCGCGGCGGCCATAATGACGGTTATCAGTCGATCAGGTGTCGCTTCGCTGCGACGGACCAGTCCAACCACCCCCGTTTCGACTGCCTTGACCAGGTCGCCGTCGTCGAGGTGGCCCGATACGAGAACGGAGCGGGACACACCGCGCCGCTGCACCACCCGGAGCAGCGTCAGTGCGTCGTCGTCCACCGAGTCCGTCACGACGACGACGACCCGTGCCGGCTCGGCATCGTTTACCCTGACCACACGCACTTCAGGGCGCGCCCGCAACTCGCTGGCGACTCCGGCCTCGGAGATCGGGTCGCGTGCGTGAACCCTGACAGTTATTGGTTCCATGACTCTCCCATCTTGGTTCCGGGACGGGCTGCTCTGGGCGGCTGCACGGGTCTGCCTGCCTGGCCGTGTTGTCCCGATGCGTCGAACATAGCGGAGAGTGCTCTTCGTGCAGTCAACACAGGCTCAACGGGCAGCAACAATGCCCGCAAGTCCACCCGGCAGGAGGGCTGTGGCCACGGGCGCCCGCCATAGTCTCAGAGAACCGGCAGGGCCGCATGTGCCGACGCCGCCCAGCTTCGCGAGGAGGACCATGAGCACCACCGCCACGTTGGATACGCCCCTGGTCAGCCTTGAGGCCGGCGCCGAGACCACGGTGCCGCTCCACCTTCGCAACGACGGCGAGATCGTCGAGGAGTACAGGCTCCAGGTAGTGGGCCCGGGCGGCGCCTGGACTGAAGTGGTGCCAGGACGTGTGTCGCTCTATCCTGGCCAGACCACCACTGCGGCCGTGGAGTTCAGGCCGCCGCGGTCCTCCGCCGTCCCGGCCGGCGACTTCCCCTTCGCGGTGCAGGTGCTGCCGACCGAGCATCCGGAAGACGCGGTCGCGCCGGAGGGCGTATTCCAGCTTCTGCCGTTCCACGAAACGACAGCTGAGCTGCTGCCCCGGCAAACCCGGGGGTGCTTCGGCGCCCGGCACCGGGTCGCCGTGGACAATTTCGGAAATGTACCCCTTACCGTCTCCCTCACCGGCTCCGATCCAGGCGATCTGCTGCAGTTCGCCATGCGTGACCCGACGCTGACGATTGCGGCCGGAACCGTCGAGTTTGCGAGTGTTCGGGTGCGTCCGCGCAGTACGATCTGGCGCGGGATGCCTGCCATGCACTCATTCTCTGTGGCCGCCCGGCCGGCGGACGGACCGCCGGTGGTACTGGATGGGACCCACGTACAGGAGCCCGCCCTGCCGCGATGGATCGTCAAAGCCGTACTGGGCCTTGTGCTGTTCGTTTTAGTCCTGGTTTCCCTTTGGTTTGTGCTCCTCCATCCGCCAGGGGAAACCAGGTCCACCGGCGTGCACAATCCTGGCGGCGCATCGGCCGGCGAGACGTTCGCGGCACCCTTGCGGTTGTCGGCATCCTGATGCCTACCGGCCCTGCTCTCCGCGCAGGCGACACGGCCCTGTGCCCTTTGTTCGACGGTCCCAAACCCCACGGCGGCGGACCTGTGACGCCGGCTGCGGCCGTGGTGACAGTTCTCATCGGAGGGATGCCTGCCGCCGTCGCCAATGCAATTCCCGGTGGCATCGTCTGTGTCTCCCCTGCGCCCAATGGAATCGCCAGCGGAAGCCTGACCGTGATGATTGGCGGCTTTCCCGCAGCCCGGGTGGGCGACCTGAGCCTGCACGGGACCCCCATCGCTCCGGGTCCAGGGTGCCCCACCGTCATCATCGGCGGATGACCACGGCGGAGCGCCCGGACTAGGACGGACATTTCGACGCTGTCGGAGACTGGGTCGATTCTGGAGTCTGTGCCGGCCTCGCTCCCAGTGTCGGCGTGATGGTGGGGGCGGGGCATGCCATCGGCTCGAGTTCAGTGCCCGTCACGCACGTGGCCGGGGTCCCGCCAGGTCCCACCGGCTGGCACGTCACACACGGTCCCTGCGTCCCATTCGTCGCCGGCGGGCACGTCACACACGATCCCTGCGTCCCATTCGTCGCCGGCGGGCACGTCACACACGATCCCTGCGTCCCATTCGTCCCCGGCTGGCACGTCACACACGCCGGAGGCGTCGTGCCGGCTACAGCGCTTGGCGGGGTGCACGACGGCGGAGTCGGCTCAGTATCAGTGGGAGTCGGTGTGGGCGACCCAGTGGAGTCAGTCGGTGACGGACTGGCCGACCCACTCGAACCGGTCGGTGACGGAGTGGGCGACCCACTCGAATCCGTCGGCGACGGACTGGGCGACCCACTCGAATCCGTCGGCGACGGGCTGGGCGAGCCGCTGGTCTCGGTGCCGGTGGGGGTTGATGTCGGGAGCGACGGCGCACCGGCAGAAAGCGGCCCTGTCGGTGGTCCACAGCCCACAATGCCAAGAAGAAGCAGGAGGAGGACCCCGATGTAGGCAGCGTATCGATGACGAGTACCCATGTTGCGTCCCGCTCCGCTCATAAACGGCTCGCCAGCTGAGATCCCTGCCCGAAGGGCGCTGGCCCACTACGCCTCCAGCCTGAGCGCCGCCCCCGCCTGATGCAGGGCTCCCTGGGGCACACTTTCGGGCAGACTTATCGGCCGCAAAATTTTGACCCCAAATCGCCGTCGTCATCCCGCAGGGACCGGACGTTACGGAGCGGGACTTCGACTGGGCGAAATTGCGCCGCATGGCGGAAGATGGAGCCGTACTGGGGCCGGCAGACCCCGGTGCCAGCACGCGCCCCGACGTCACCCGCACCCGCAGAAAGCTGAACCGAAACCATGACCGACCGCCCCGCCCTGTCCGTGTTCTGCGCCGTCGCTTTGCGGGGCGCCGTCCAGGAGACTCTCCTCCCCGCGTTCACCCGGGCCACCGGGATCGCCGTCGACGCGCACTATGCCACGACCAGTGCCCTCGTCCAGGAGGTCGAGGCCGGCGCCCGCCCCGGCGTCGTCATCGGCATCACCGCCGCGCTGCAGCAGCTCGCCGCCGCGGACATCCTCGACGCCGCGTTGCTGGTACCCGTCGCGAAGGCCGGCATTGGCGTGGCGGTGGCCCCCGGAGTTCCGGTGCCGGATCTTTCAACGGTTGAGGCATTGGTCAGTGCCCTGACCGGGGCCCGCTCCGTGGCGTACTCCCGGAACGGACCCAGCGGCGTGTACCTTGCCGCGATATTGCCGGAGCTGGGCATCGCCGAGCAGGTCAACGAACGGGCCACGGTCGTGGACACCGGCTTCACCGCGCTGGCCCTGCTCGACGGGCGCGCGGACCTCGCAGTCCAGCAGCTGAGCGAACTCAAGTACGTGCCGGAGGCGACCATCGCCGGGCCGTTCCCGGCTGCTGTCCAGCACTACACGGAATTCTCCGCCGCGATCGCCGTCTCCGCCGGGAACAGTTCCGACGCCGCGGCGCTGCTTGCCTTCCTTCGCGCCCCCGCAGCCCAGGAGGCCTACACCGCTGCCGGGCTGGAGACTATCTGATCCTGACTAGGGCGCTCCGGTGAGGAACCCCTGCTCCTTCATCCAGTCGAAGGCGACATCCGCCGGCTCCTGGCCGTCGACGTCGACCTTCAGGTTGAGGCCCCGCATGGTGGTGTCGTCCAGCAGCGGCGAAATCTGCGCGAAGATCCCTTCCAGCTCCGGGTGCGCAGCCAAGGTCTTGGAATAGAACACCGGCGCGACGTTATAGGCGGGGAAGAACTTCTTGTCGTCGGTGAGCACTGTCAGGCCCAGCGCGTCAATCCGGCCGTCCGTGGCGAAAACCTCGCCGAGGGTACACACACCGTTGTCCGTGGCACTGTAGACGGCGCCGACATCGTACAGGCCGATGTTGCGCTCCGGCACGCCGGAATCGGAGCCCCGGTCCAGGCCGTAGTGCGCAAGCATCGGTCCGAAGCCGTCGGGCCGGGAGTTGAACTCCGGCTCGACGCAGAACGTCCGCTGGTCAACCGGCAGTTTGGCGATGTCTGACAGGGTGCTGAGCCCGTATTGCGCGGCGGTTTCATTCGTCACGGCGAGCGCGTAGGTGTTGTTCAGCGGAGCCTTGGCGCCCCAGGTCAGGCCGTTGGCCAGGTCCTCGTCATGCACCGCCTGCCACTGTGCGTCCTGCTCCGGGATGCCGGACGGATGCCCCATGAACGACAGCCATGCGGTGCCCGTGTATTCCCAGATGATGTCCGCTTTCCCGGCGAGCATGAGCGAGCGGGTGGGCTGGCTGCCGGGGACGTTTGTCAGGTCCGAGACGGTAAACCCGGCGGCTTTGGCGGCGAGTACCGCCATTTTGCCCAGGATCAGCCCCTCGGTGTTGTTCCGTCCGGTGACGGTCACCTCCGCGCCGGCCGCACCCGCAATGGGCTGGATGGTGCCCGGCCCTGCCTCGGGGACATACGACGCGGCCGGCGCCAGCCCGCAGCCGGTCAGCAGGGACACCGCCGCCAGTGCCGTGGCAAGTGCACCGTACCGCGCGCGCGGCCGCAGGGTTCCCCGCCTTTTTGTCCGCGTGGCTCCGGTTAGTTCGTTCGATTCAAGAGTGTGCATCTACAGTCCCTTCGGCCGGGCCACGTGTTCAACGACCCGTCCAACCCAGTCGATAAACAGCGCCAGCAGGGCAACCAGCAAGGATCCGACAACCAGGACCGCCGGCAAATTGAGCTGGACCCCGGTGGTGATCAGAATCCCCAGGCCGCCACCGTTGATGAAAGTTGCGAGCGCCGCGGTCCCCACCAGCAGCACCAACGCCGTGCGGATCCCTGCGAGCATGATGGGGACAGCCATCGGCAGTTCCACCCTGAACAGGACCGCGGCGGCCGTCATGCCCATGCCGCGGCCGGCTTCCACGAGCCGCTGGTCCACGTGCTGGAGACCCACCATAGTGTTCCGCAGCACCGGCAGGAGCCCGTACAGGACGAGTGCAATGACGGCGGCCCAGAAGCCGAACCCCAGCCAGAATGCCAGCAGGACAACCAGCCCGATGGAGGGCGCAGCCTGGCCGACGTTCGCGAGGACCAGCACCGGACCGCTCAGGAAGCGCAGGCTCTTTCGGGTCAGCGCGATTCCGAGCGGGACGGCCACAGCCAGCACGATCACGGCCGCCAACAGCGTCAGCTGCAGATGTTCCAGCGTGTGGCCCAACAGGGCTGCGGGCGCCAGGGTCGTCAGTTCCGCAGGCGACAGATCCGCCAGGAGCAACCATGCAACCAGGCCAAGGAGCACAGCGATGATGCCCAACAGCTGATAGAACAGGGCGCGCCAGGAGCGCTGGCCGGTGCCGGCGTCGATAACGGCGTCGGCCCCCACCGCCGACTCGGCGTCGAGCGCCTCAGTATCGAGCCCGTCAGGGACCAGCGGCTTAGCGTCCGGAACCACCTGCGCGTCCGGTGCGTGGCCGTGACCGCCTGCGGTCTGGGGGCCCTGCCCGGCGTGCCTCATTGTCCGGGCCGTCCTTCGCTGGCGGCCGACGCATCGGAGGATTCCGCGGCTATAGGGGCCGCGGCTGTGGGGATGGTGCCGGTGTTGGTTCCCACCGGGGCATCCAGCGAATCCAGGGCCGCCGCCTCATGGGCCTTGGTGATGGCCGCCATCACGGTCTGGACGTCGATCACGCCCTCGAAGGCGTCCCGCCGGCCGGTCACGAGGGCGGCACCGGCGCTGGAAACCAACATGGTGTCCAGCGCGTCGTTGAGCGTCGCCCGGCTGCCCACCACGGGCAGCTTCGGATCGAGTGCCGGGCTAATCGTTTGCAGGCGGCTCAGCTGGCGGCGCGACAGCCACTGAAGCGGCCGCTGGCGGGCATCCACGACGACGGCGTGTCCGTGGCCGGCGGTTTGGATGCGCTCCAGGACGTCGGCCGCGGCCTCACCGGGCCGGGCCGTGATCGCCTCGGCGAGCGGTGCATCGCCGACCCGGGTCAACGTCAGCTGTTTGAGCCCCGCGCCCGAGCCGATGAAGTTCTCGACGAATTCGTTGGCCGGGTCCCCGAGGATCCGCTCCGGTGTGTCGTACTGGACCAGCCGGGCGCCCTCGTCAAAGATTGCAATCCAGTCACCCAGTTTGACCGCCTCGTCGAAGTCGTGCGTCACGCAGACAATCGTTTTCTGCAGGTCGGCCTGGATCTGCAGCAATTCGTCCTGCAGCCGCTGCCGGGTGATCGGATCCACCGCGCCAAACGGTTCGTCCATGAGGAGCACGGGCGGGTCGGCCGCGAGCGCGCGGGCCACTCCGACGCGTTGCTGCTGACCGCCGGACAGCTCTTTCGGGAACCGGTTCCGGTAGACACCCGGGTCCAGCGAAACGAGCTCGAGCAACTCATCGACGCGGGCGGCGATGCGTTCCTTGTCCCACCCCAGCATCTTCGGGACGATGCCGATGTTTGCCGCCACGCTCATGTGCGGGAAAAGGCCGCCGGCCTGGATGACGTAGCCGATTTTCCGGCGGAGCTGGTCGCCGTCCTTCTTTGTGACGTCCTCACCGTTGAGAACGATCCTTCCCTCGGTGGGCTCGATGAGCCGGTTGATCATTTTCAGCGTCGTGGTTTTGCCGCAGCCCGACGGGCCAACGAACATCACCATTTTTCCCGCCGGAATTTCCAGGGTCAGGCCGTCCACAGCGGGCTTGGCCTGGCCGGGGTAGCGCTTGGTGACCTTGTCGAGCAGGATGCTGGCCCCGGTGATTCCTTCGGCGTGCCGCAGCTGTTCGGGAGTGGATGTGGGGGCAGATTCAGACACGGATACCTCGCGGGGTTGTCAGCCGGCCGAGGCCGACGAGAAGGAGATCAAGGATGACGGCAAGAATGACGACGCCGACGACGCCGGTCACCACCGATTCGAACGAATTGGCGCCACCCAGCCGGGAGAGTCCGGAGAAGATGAAGCCGCCCAGGCCTGGGCCCAGGGCATAGGCGGTGATGGCTGCCACTCCCATCACCATCTGGGCGGACACGCGCACACCGGCGAGGATGATCGGCCAGGCCATCGGGAGTTCCACACGCAGCAGCGTGCGGAGGCGGCTCATGCCGATCCCCCGGGCGGCCTCGACGACGGCCGGGCTGATGCCGGACAGGGCGACGACGGCGTTGCGGAGGATAGGGAGCGTGGCATAAAAGGCCACCACAATGACAGCCGGAATGACACCGAATCCGAAGGGAGCGACCAGCAACCCGATCAGCGCGAAGGACGGGATGGTCAGTCCAACCGCGGAGACCGAGTTCGCGACCGAAACCATCTTCTTATTCCGGTACACCAGAACAGCGAGGGCCACAGCAAGGACGGTAGCTAGTACCAAACACTGAGCAACGAGACTGAAGTGCTGCCAGCCGGCGAACAGGATCTGGTTGAGCCGGCCGGAAATGAAATCCACCACAAATAAGCTCTCTTTCATTGTTTGCAGGTCAATTCCGGGTGGACGGTAACAGACCTGCAATATGCGCCGGCCGTTTATCGGCGAAATGCCTCGTGGACGCTCTAATGTGCGCTCGGGAATCCACTATTTCCCGTGCCGTACTGGCGCCGGCCGTAATGACGGATACCGTTTCAAATATCGTGGCGTCGCTGCCGCCAAGGGGCCCCGGAGGAAAATCAATGGAACCCGTCGCCGGGCTGCCGCGGACGAGGGCCATAGCCATTTTAGCTCCTCAGCCTTCCGGGGAACCACAAAGCCTGCCGAATTGGCGCCATTCGGGTGGCATCGTCGGGCCCTTGGGGGCCCGCACCGCCGTCGGGCGTAAGCTCTTGCCATGGCGAGATATTTCGATGTTCACCCCGAAAACCCCCAGGCGCGCTCGATCAGCCAGGCGGTGGAAATCCTCCGTTCCGGCGGGTTGATCGCCTACCCCACGGATTCCTGCTACGCACTGGGTGCGCAACTGGGGAACAAGGAGGCGCTGGACCGGATCCGGACCATCCGCCAGCTGGATTCCAAGCACCACTTCACCCTGGTCTGCAAGGACTTCGCCCAGTTGGGCCAGTTTGTGCAGATTGATAACGATGTGTTCCGCAGCATCAAGGCAGTCACGCCGGGCAGTTACACGTTTATCCTGCCGGCGACCAAGGAAGTCCCGAAGCGGCTGCTGCACCCGAAGAAGAAGACCGTGGGTGTGCGCATTCCGGACAACGCGGTGGTCCAGGCGTTGCTGGCCGAACTGGGCGAGCCGCTGCTCTCCAGCACTCTGTTGCTGCCGGATGAGGAGGAACCGCTGACCCAGGGCTGGGAAATCAAGGAACGGCTCGAGCACGTGGTGGACGCTGTGATCGACTCCGGCGACTGCGGCGCGGAGCCGACCACAGTGATCGACTACTCCAGCGGCGTGGCGGAAGTTGTCCGCCGCGGCATGGGCGACCCTTCCCGGTTCGAATAGGCCCGTCCGGGACGCTAGGCGGTCTCGGCTGGCCGGAGGTCGTTCGACGCCCGGTTCCGCAACCAGCGGCGCGAGAGATCCACCACGGCAAGCAGTCCCGCCAGCGGCGTGAGCACGGCGGCGGCGTAGACGAAAAGCAACCAGGTCAGAGTAGTGAGCAGCGACTGGTGGTTGCTCAAGAGGGACAGCCCGCCGAAGAATCCGAGGCCCCAGAACAGGATCACGCCGGCCAACACCGCCGCAGCCGGAAAGTACTCGTTCTTGATAGTGCTTTTCACAAAATTCCAGGTTTTCATGGACCCTCCTCATGCCTGGCGGTGGGGAAAGTCCGCCGGAGTCATGTCAATTATGCGGCCCGACGCGGCCGGGTATTTGACGAAAACGCACTACGTGATGAAGCTAACTTCACTGCCGCGAGTGTCGGCCGTCTGGGAGACACTTGTTAAGCCGGACGCGGACCGGCGAGTGGTGGCACGATGGGCGCATGAGCCGAGTCACGTGCGACCTGACCATCTCCCTCGACGGATTCGCCGCCGGTCCGAACCAAACCCAAGCGGACCCCCTGGGCAAGGGCGGAGAGCTCCCGGGCCGATGGATGTTCGAAGAACCCGAGTCCAACGCGGCCGCGCTCGAAGGCATCCTCGCGGCCGGCGCCTACATCATGGGACGGAACATGTTCGCCGGCCCCGGGCCCGGCCCGTGGGATGAGGAATGGCGGCACCACGTTCAATTTCGTGACCGACGGGATCGAATCAGCGCGCCCAGGCACGGAAGGCCGCGGGCAGCAAGGACGTCGCCATTGCCGGCGGAGCGCAGACGGTCCGCCAGTATCTCTCGGCGGGGCTGATCGACGAGCTGCGGCTCCACACTGCGCCTATCCTCCTGGGAGCGGGCGAGCGGCTGCTGGACAGCGTCGCGGACCTCAAACTTGAACCGACGGAAGTAAGTGGTACCCGCCTCGTCACCCACGTGCGCTACCAGGTGATCCGCTGAAAGAGGGCCTGCGGGCCAAGTTTGGTGGGGTCTCACCGAGCCTGAGGCGTTGCCCCAGTGGCTGGGGAAATTGACGTCCGGGGAATTGGACGGATAGGCCTCGCTCTCTTAGCTGCGGCGATTTGTTGCAATGACGCGCCCGGCACGCCTAGTGTTCGGATCATGTCCGCGCCCGGGGGACCCGCTCGTTATCGAAGACGCACGACGCCGAAATTGCTGTCCTTATCCTGCCTCGTCGTCGCAGTAACCGCGGCCTGCGGGACGGCTCCGCCACTTAGTACGTCTGCCACCAATCAAGCGGTGACCATGCCGCCCGCCGCCTCGGCCGCACCGTCGACGAGTGCCGGGCTGTCGCCTGGCATGACGCTCGCGCCGGTGCCCCCGGTTCCGCCAGCCCCCGTCGGCCAGGGTTCAGATGAGTGCTTGACGCAGCGCGCAAAGGACGCTGCGGCCAACGGGATGCTGGAGTGCCAGTACTTCACATCAGGGTCCATGCTGCCGGCCTCTGTGCCCCGTGGTCCGGGATTGAGCTCCGGCGACTACGCCATTAGATTCGGCATCGTTGGCGGCCGCCCCTTGATGACAGTGCGGATCCCGTGTGCGTCATACGCTGTCAGGGTCAGCATTGTCGGCGAAACGATCACGCCGGATCCGGGGACGCTGGAAAGGGTTCTGGGCACGTGCAACTTCCCGTGGGACCAGGAACAGGCGCGGATGGAACGGTACCTTCAGGCTCCGCTTCAGATCGCGCGGCGGGAGAGTGGAATCGTGTTGCACAACCCGGGGTGGGGAGTCACCCTCTTCCGCACCCCTTATGAGGCCGCCTGATGATGCAGTCCCGTTTCTGCGCCCATCAGCACTTCCGTGGCCAAGCAGCAGGCCGGGGGCCGCGTTCCAGACCCGTTTGAGAACAGGCAGAGGGGACCGCCGGTGACAGCGAAGGCGTCAGGGCCTTTGACGCTTGGACCGTTCGCAACTGGTCAGGCCGACGGATCCGCCGTCGCACCGAGCAGCTCCGATGCCGCAACAAGTGCCGCCTGAAGGATCAGCTCCTCGGGAATCGCCTCGAACGTCGTACCGCGGACCTCGACGGTACGGCAGTCGGCATCACCGCACACGGCACAACAGGGGCTGCTTCCCACCGTCGCGCCGAGCCAGTCCTCCATTGGCCTGCCGGCGATCCAGATGCGGTTGGACTCCGGCGGGCTCGCTTGAAACGTCGCCTTTTCAACCTCCGCGACCTCGAGCTGCGGTGATGTGTTCAGCGGAACGAGCACTTCCTTGAGCTTCGCTACCGCATGCTCGACCTCGCGCTGGGTGGCCGCGCAGCGCGCGCACCTCTGACCCTCCGAGTCCACGAGCCGCTGCCAGTGGATGGGAAGCGATTTCATGACCCAATTGTCACAGTTGACCGACACCCGGACAAATGCCCAGAGGGTGTCTCATGGCGGCCTCGGGTGCCCACGAAGAGCCCGTCGGTTGCCGGCTCCTCGGATTTTCGGGTATCGGTAACTTGCGGAGTAGCTTTTGAACAAACAGCTCTCTCCGAAAGTGACAGGGTCGTGGGGCCGCCCTTCTGGCTGCGCGCTTGGAACGGCACTTCTCGGTCGGTCAAAGCCCCAAACGCCTTATCCCAGCCGTCGAGGTCGACGGACCCCAGATCGTGGTTGGATGGACGGCATGGGGACGTGTTGGAGTGGCGGTGCCGGGCGATGAAGCAGTTGCGGCTGGGTGGCCGGGACGTGCCCCTCGCGATCACTATCAGTGTGCTGTGCTGGCTCCTCCCGGCGCGTGGACGGGGCTGGGCTCTCTGATCCCATCCCTCTTCATGTCGGCTGAGATCAGAGACTCCGGCTGGTTCGGGACCGGCACACTGGCCGTCCTGGCCACCTACACGGTAATCGTCATGGGCGTGCCGATCCTGATGCTGTACCGCTCGCGGATAGCCCGGGCTGCCCTAACAGTAGTGGCCGCCTGCTTCACAGTTTCCGTCATCTCATCTCCGGCACTGTCGCCCCTCGGGGCGTACATTCCCATCATGGCCGGGGCGGTATTGATGTGGTTCCCGCAGTCAAATTGGTACCTGCAGAAGCCAGTCCTCCACGGAAACGGTGCCGTGCTCTAGGCGTCTGTTGAAACTGAGACACCGCGCGCGTCCTGGGTGCAACCTGCTGGAGAGTACCGGTTGTCAGTGCCCGGAGCTACACTGAATCTGTCGAACATATATTCGAATAAAGGTGTGTGGTGGGCGTAATCATCGGGCCCCGCGTGATAGACGCGGGCACTTCTCTGCTGTCGGTTCTGATCTCGCCGGTGCCGGTCGCCGCAGGCTACCCCTCCCCGGCCCAGGACTACTTTGACGGGCGCATCGACCTCAACGAACACCTCATCAAGGACATCACGAGCACCTATGTCGTCAGGGTGTCCGGCGACTCCATGGAGGGCGCCGGGATCAGCGACGGCGACGAGCTGATCGTCAACCGGGCCCTCGAGCCCCGCGACGGCTCCGTGGTGGTGGCAGTCCTGGACGGCGAACTCACGGTCAAGCGGCTGCGCCTGACGGCATCGGGCGTTGTGCTGCAGGCTGACAATCCCCGCTACCCGGACATCAGGGTCCCCGCCCTGTCGGATCTGGTCATCTGGGGCGTCGCGACCCGCTGCCTGCACCATGTCTAGGTCCAAGGCCCTGTCTCACCGGGGCACCGTCGCCCTCGTTGACGTGAACTGCTTCTACGCCAACGCCGAACGCGCCTTCGACCCCTCCCTGGAAGGCCGTCCGCTGGTGGTGCTCTCCAACAACGACGGCTGCGCGGTCACCCGCTCCCCCGAGGCAAGGGCACTCGGAATCGCTCTCGGCGAGCCCTGGTTCAAGCTCGCACCCCGGGCGAAGGAATGGGGGCTCGTCGCCCGCTCCAGCAACTACGAGCTGTATGGGGACATCAGCGCCCGGGTGATGGAACTCCTCGGCCGCTACTCGGCGTGGCTGGAGGTCTACAGCATCGACGAAGCCTTCCTCGGGGTCAGCGGCACCCCGGCGGAGCTGCGGCAACTGGGCCACACCATGAAGACGGCCGTGAAGCGGAACGTCGGCGTCCCCGTCTGCGTTGGCATCGCAGAGACCAAGACGCTGGCGAAACTGGCCAACAAGTGGGCGAAACACAATCCCTCGTTCGACGGCGTCTGCCACTGGGATGCCGTTCCGGCCAGCCAGCGGGAGAAGCTCATGGCCGGACTGTCCGTGGTTGAACTCTGGGGTGTCGCGGCGCGGCTGACCAAGCGGCTGAACGGGCAGGGAATTCATTCCATCCTGGACCTCGCGCGGGCCGACCCGGTCAGGATCAGGGACCGCTTCTCGGTGGTGCTGATGCGGACCGTCCTGGAACTCCAGGGAACCCCGTGCATACCCCTCGAAGAGGAACGGATAGGCCGCGACCAGCTGATCTTCAGCCGCTCCTTCGCCACCCCGATCACCAGCGGCGCAGGGCTTCGCCAGGTGCTCGGCGTCTACGCCCAGCAGGCCAGTGCCCGCCTGGCCAGGCACGGGCTGCAGGCGAAGGTGCTGACGGCGTTCGCTGCCACGTCGTACTTCAACCCGCAGGCCAGCTCATATCCGTCGGTGTGCGTTACGTTGCCGATGCCTACCGCTGACCCGGTCCTGCTGGCGAGGGCGGCGTACGCCCTGCTCCCCCGGATCGACGACGGCGTCAAGTACGTCCGCGCCGGGATCATGGTCACCGACCTGCGCCCGACCGGCAACCAGGCACCATTGGCGATCTTCGAGAATCCGCACGAGGAACGGGGCATCGGCTCGCTGCTGGAGGATGTCAGCCGGAGGTACGGCCGGGGTTCGATCGGTCTGGGCCATGCTGGGATCCGGGGCGGGCCGGACTGGAGCATGAAGCGCGACATGCTCTCCCCCCGCTACACAACGCACTGGGCCGAGCTCCCGGTCGTAAAAGCGGCATGACTGCCGAGGGGCAGGCCCGCGCAGAGCAGGTGGTGGTCCTTCCCGGCGTCAGACAGCGGCCAGCGCCTGCTGCAGGAACGAGTCGAGGACCCGGCCGGCGTTCTCCTGCAGGCGCCGGGACTCCTCCGCGGCCAGCTCCGTGCATTTGGGGCCATGCAGCCGTTCGCCAAGGTAAAGCAGCGCCGCCAGGACCTCCGAGAGCTCGGTATTGCCCTCGGCGCGCTGCCGGAGCAGCCTGAGGTGGGCGGCCTGCAGGGCCGGACCCGGGGCGCAGCCCAGATCGCGGTCGAACAAACGGCGGCATCGCTCATACGCGGCCAGCCCCTCGACCGGAAGGCTGGCCTGCTCGTAGCCGGCGACCAGAATCGTCCACGCTCGTTCGTTCAGCGGCTCGGTCTGGACGGCGGTCCGCGCCAGCGATATCGCCAACTCGGGCTTGTCGAGAAAGGCCGCGGTTTCGGCCGCCAGAATTTGGGCGGCGACTTTCTCGGCAGCATGCTGAGCCCGCACTTCCTCTGCCCAATCGGCCACGAGCTCAAAGCCCAGCAGAGGCTCAGCCGCCAGCTCCAAAGCCTGCAGGGAAAGGCGATGCGCCTCGGCCGGCGGGGACTGCCGGGCGGTACGGACCAGCCGGCGGAAGGCTGAGAGGTCCAGGTCCACGAGTTGCGGGTCCATGACGTAGCCGCTGTTCGCGGTGCGCAGCGGACCCTGTTTGGTGTTGCCGGGCTGGATCGCCCTTCGAATGCCGCTGACGTAGCTCTCCAGCGTGGCGATGGCGCCGTCGCTGGCATGGGGTCCCCAAAGGATCTCCACGAGGCGCGTTTTGGACACGGGGGTTCCCAGGTTCAGCAAGAGAATTTCCAGAATGTGCCGAGGCTTGCGGCCGCCCATGTCCGCCGCCGTAAGCACTTCGCCATTCCGTCGGACCTCGAACGTTCCGAACAGCCGGACCGAAATTCCCGACGCAGGGCCACCCAAATTTTCCACGTTGATCTCCGATTTCCCCACCGAATACCTAAACTGCTTTTCGGAGAGCCGGAAAGAATAGGGAAACGTACTGAGACCCACTTCCAACCGACTTTCTAAGGAAACCGTGACACGCAAAACAGGAGGCAACAAGCAATGGAGCTACCCGCTCCTTTACCGAGCGGAAAGTCGGGTACGTCCGGAAGCGCCAACAAGTATTGCCCGGAAGTAAAGTGCGTACCTGCCCCGCGGCTCAGGTAGCACCTACCCAAGGCGGACGCACGGCATCGAGTAATGCCTTTCCTCTAGGCTGGAATTCCGCGTCACACCGTGCGGACGAATGCACAGGTCACTGCAGCGTCCCCGCCACGATTTTGACGGCAGCGCCGCCGTCACCGTTCATTCATCTCTTCAGGAACAGTGAGCACCCGGATCTCGGTTCCGTCACGCAGCACCGCCAACTCCAACGGAACGCCAATTGCCTCGGCAAACAGCAGCTTTTGGAGACTCTCGGCATTGGACACGGCCTTTTCGCCCACCCGCAGAAGCACGTCGCCGGCCCGAAGTCCGGACCGCTCGGCGGGCGAGTCGCCGAGTACCTCCACCACCAGGAGCCCTTCGCGGTGTCCGGTCCGGACCACGGAGCTGGGCTGCAGCTGGATGGGGGTGTTGACCAGCCCCAGATAGGCCCGCCGGACGCGGCCGTCCTTGAGCAGTGCGGCGATGATCCGCCGGGACGTGGCGTTGACGGGAACCGCCAGGCCGAGTCCTGCGCCCGCAACCGCGGTGTTGATGCCAACGATCCTGCCCCGTGCGTCCGCAAGTGCGCCACCGGAGCTGCCCGGGTTCAGCGCCGCGTCTGTCTGGATAACGTCCTCGATGATGCGGCGGTTTCTTCCGGACCAGACGGGAATGGAACGGCCCAGTCCGCTGACCACGCCGGCGGTCACGGAGCCTGAGAGCCCCAGGGGGTTCCCGACCGCAATCACCAACTGACCAACCCTGAGCGACTCCGCATCACCAAGTTCCGCCGGCGTCGCCGTCGGGGCCTTGCCGCGTACAACCGCCAGATCCGAAAGCGGGTCCGAGCCGATAACTTCCACGGCCGTCCGGGTCCCGTCGGCATACACTGCACTGCCGCTCCGGGCTGCGCCGACCACATGGGCGTTGGTGAGCAGGTACCCGTCCGAAGTGAACAGGACGGCGGAACCGGCGCCCGTGCGGAATCGGCCGTTCCGGCCGGTGCCGGTCACCTCGAGCGCGGCCACGTGCGGTGTCACGGCCGCGGCAACGCGGATCACCGTTGCGGAATAGGAATCGAGGGGGCCCTCGGAAGCCTCGGGGTCCGGGACCCGGCTGATTGCAGTGGCCACAGCGCACCTCCTGAACTGGTACTTATCTAAGTCAACCACCGGCCCCTTAGGCGTAGCCCGGGGCGCCCTACGCCCTCAGAGAACTACGCCGGATGTCACGTCTTTAGGGTGTGAGTTCAACCGGCAGGCAATCCGCCGCTAGGCTCGGAGGAGACCCGCCTTTCAGCCACAGGAGAACCTACGTGAACCCAGCGTCCGCTTCACCCGATCCGCTGCCTCCGCTGGGCCTGAGCTGGGGCATCAAGCGCAGCTTTATCGACTACATCACCAGCCTGCCGGACGGTTCAGTGTCAGCGACCGGCGGCGCTACAGTGGCCGAACCATCCTTGTTCTGTTTCCGCCCCGACGCGTCCAACTACGACGTCGCGCGCGGCACCGGAGTTCTGCGATTCCGAGGGGACGTCCGGCTCGCCGGCCACCACGGCATGCTGTTGGTCCGGCTGCTGGACCCCTGGATCACGTTCACGAGCGGAAGCGGAGTGCTCTCGATCAGCACGGGCGACGGCGGCAGGCAGGACCGTACCGCCGTCGGGTTCCTCAGCCCGACGAAGCCCCGCAACGCCGACGGGTCCCTGGTCTGGGACCACGTCGACGTGGTCATTTCCCCGGAAGGGTCCGAACTCTTCGATGGCCAGTATGCCGCCGGGCAGCCGATGGATCCGATCGCGATCCGGGTCGCCTTCCCGGCGTAACAATCAGGGCCTGCTCCGGCGGCCCGCCGGCTTCGAAACGCCGACGGATTCCGATCCGGATGCCTAGACGTCCCCGTGTACGTCCCCGTGTGCCTGCGGCACCTGGGAAGCAGACCCAAAAAGCCAGCCGGAGACGTCACTGCGCAACACAAAGTGGGGTCCACCGGTGGCGCTGACACTGCCGGTGGGAACGTAGTAGCCGCGTCCGGCACCCGGACCGCCCGCAGCGCGGTCGAGGGCGTCGGTCAGCTGCCTGGGCAGATGTCCTGCCGGGCCGAGCGCCCGGAGGCCATCAAATTCGTCCGGCGTGAGCCTTCCGAGTACTACAGCGATATCGGCCATCTTGGATCCCTTCGGGCGGACGGTGCCTGAAGCACCAGCCTAGGACCGCGTCATGAACGGCACGTGAAATCCGGACGAAGATCATCGAACAGATACAGGTCCGGGGACGGCGCCGGGAACTGGCGCCTTCCGTGTCGGTGTCGTGATTGTCACTCCGCTCGCGTGCCCTACACCCAGTAAATTAACGGACGGATGCTGTACGGTTCAATTCCGGGAAACCCAGAACAACGGAATCGAGAATTAACCAGGTGGCAACCGACTATGACGAAGTCCGATCCGACGTTGCGGAATCACGCAACGCCTCGCTGGAGGCCCTGCGCTCCGCGAACGCGCCGGACGCCCGCAGCGTAACCCGTGAGCTCGACGAGGCGGACACCTCAGAAGGCGTCGAACTGCCGGGCGCCGACCTCTCCGGCGAAGAACTGACGGTCACCGTCATTCCGCAGAAGGAAGACGAGTTCACCTGCTACTCGTGCTTCCTTGTCCGGCACCGCTCGCAGCTCGCCCGCGAGAAGGCCGGCCACTCGTACTGCGCTGACTGCATGAACTAACAGCCGCACCGCTTCACGTTCGGCCGTCGAAGGCCCGGCTCCCGCCAACGCTGGAGCCGGGCCTTCAGGCTTGAACCGCCCTTCAGCTTCGACTGGCGGCCCGGCGTCCGGCTTTGAGCAAGCGCAGTCCGCTGGCGAGGACACCGACGTGGCTGAAGGCCTGCGGAAAATTCCCCAGGAACTCGCCCGTGGCCGGATGGATTTGTTCCGGCAGCAGCCCAAGGGGGTTCGCGCGGCCGCAGAGGGCCTCGTACAGCGCATAGGCCTCATCGTTCCTTCCCTGTCCGGCCAGGTTGTCCACCAGCCAGAAGCTACACAGCAGGAAAGCGCCCTCGGTGCCAGGCAACCCGTCCGGGGACACCTCCGGGCGGTACCGGAAGAGCAGCCCGTTTCCGGCGTCGAGGCCTTCTGAAATCGGTCCGCCCCGGAGCGCAGGGTCAGGCAGTCCGTGATCTGGAGGATGCCGCGGTCCGAGGCAGGGGTGGTGACCAGAACACAGGAATCCTCCATGTACCGCTGGGCGGATGCGTGGACGGAGACCGGAGCGATTGCAAAGACTCCCCCGTTTTCCGCGTCGAGGATTCCGGCGAGGAAGGGCGGGTGTCGAAGTCCGGGATGCAGAGCCAGGAGATCCCGCCGTCGCGGCCCACGAGCGCGCAGGTTGACCGTCGCCGATCAGGCCATGATCCTCAATTGGCAGGTAATCTTCCCGGCGATCTATGGCGCGCAGATGCGCGGCGGGAAACACTGCTGCATACTCCTTCAATCTCCTCTATGGCTTCTTTTCTTCATTCTGCACCTGTCCGGCCGCGGAAAGCACAGATTCGCCGGGGGGTACCACCGGCTCAGCGGCGGGTCCGCTGCGCCAGCGCATCGTTGAGAAATGCCAGGAGCGCGGGCGTGGGCTTTTGAACGCTGGCCTCGTGCTGGGTGTGCTTGCCGAGGTAGTTCTTGATGTAGGGGCACACCGGCACAATCGTCAGCCCGGCGGCGACCGTCTCGTCGAGTGCCTGCGCCGCCAGCCGTCCCGCGAGGCCCTGGCCGCCGTATTCCTCGTCGATGACCGTGTGGTAGAAAATCCGGTGGCCGTCCGCATCGTCCACGTAGGCCGCCTGGCCGACGGCGGTGTCGCCGTCGAGCACCTGGAAGCGCTGCCGGTCCGGGTTGTTTCGGATGGTGATCGTGCTCAAGTGCTTCTCGCCTCTCGTCGGGGCATGCCGGTGGACGGGCGGTGGGCATGGCCGCGTTGGCCGGCTCCGGCCAAAATCAGTCCCGGGGCCGGAGCCGGGCGTTGGGCAGTGCGGGCGCCGGCAGCGGTGCAGGTTCCCCGGCCGGGAAAGTCCCGAACCGCGGGCCCGCGGTTCCCGTCGCGGCAGCAGTTCCGGCCCTGGTCCCGGCCGAAACGGGGGCGTTCTCGACGCCGATCTCCGCCTGCCACTGCGCACGGTAGGTGACGATTTCCTCGTGGCTGCGTCCCACGAAGTTCCACCACATCACGATCTGCTCGCCCAGGGGTTCGCCACCGATGAGCAGCACGCGCGCGGGCTGCACACCGGCCGTCAGGGTGAGGGACGTATGTCCTACCGGCAGGTAGGCGAGGTGGTCCTTGGCTACCGGGTGCCCATCCAGGCTGACCGTTCCGGTGTCAACCAGTACGCCGTGTTCGAAGGACGGATCCGTGTCCAGGTTCAAGGTGGTTCCTGCGTCGAGCAGGATCTCGGCGCCGAGCAGCGGCGAGTGGGTGGTGACTGGCGAGGTGGCACCTGCCAGTGATCCGAGGAAGACCCGCATGAACCAGCCGGGTCCGGACAGCGGCTCCGGGCGGTAGTGCTCAAACGTGGGCTCCATCTGTCGGGCTCTGTCCGGCAGCGCGACCCACAACTGCGCCCCGTGCAGGACGTCGGTCCCGGGGGTGGAAAATTCCGAGTGGCTGATGCCCCGCCCGGCGGTCATCAGGTTGACCTCGCCGGGCCGCACCGCGGCGTGGAAGCCGGCCGAGTCGCGGTGCTCAATCTCGCCGGTAAAGAGCCAACTGACCGTCTGCAGACCCGTGTGCGGGTGCCGCGGGACGTGCATGCCCCCGGACTCGCCGACCCGGGCGGGACCGTAGTGGTCCAGGAAGCACCAGGCGCCGATAAGGCTCCGCTGGCGCTGCGGCAGGGTCCGTCTCACGTCCATGGCCCGCGGCCCGCCCAGCGGGACCTGCCGGGGCACGAGGATTTCCACGCCAACGCAACCGTCGTCCGTTTCGCACAGGATCTCCTGCGGGGCCACCTCGGTATTGCTCATAACGACAGCCTAGCCATCGAACCATGGGTTCCGCAGCAGCTGAAGCTGTTCAGGTCACGAAGGGGTCATGATGGACTCATGACCGCCCCCGAGTTGCCCGTCACGATCAGCGTGGGCGAATTGTCCGTTTCCGGCCTTTACACCCGCCCCGAGGATCCGGCCGCCACGCTTGTCGTCGCCCACGGGGCCGGAGCCGGGATGGACCACCCGTTCCTGGCCGGATTCAGCCGCGCCCTCAATGAGTTGGGGATTTCCACGCTCCGCTTCAACTTCCCCTATCGGGAGGCCGGCCGGAAGTTCCCCGACAGGCCGCCGGCAGCCATTGCCGCCTGGCGCGCGGCCATGGCTGAGGCCGCTGCCCGCTCCGGTGGCGAACCTGTCTGGGCGGGCGGAAAGTCCTTCGGCGGACGGATGGCCTCGATGGCGGTTGCCGCGGGCATGCCGGCGGCCGGACTCGTCTATCTGGGCTACCCGCTCCATCCCCCCGGCAAGCCGGACAAGGTCCGGGATGAGCACCTGTACGGGCTGACGCTGCCGATGCTTTTTCTGCAGGGCACGCGCGACCCCTTTGCCACGCCGGAACTGCTGGAGGCCGTCGTCGCCCGGATCGGTCCGTCAGCCACTCTGGAGTGGCGCGAGGGCGGCGGACACACCTTCGAGGTCAAGGGGACCAAACGTAGCCCGGAGGAGCTCGGGGCCTCACTGGCCGGGCTGGCGGCCGCCTTCATCGCGTCCCACGGGGCCAGCTGAAGTGTCCGGCGCCTCAGACCCAGCCGGTCCGGCGCAGCGGCGGTTCGGTGCCGCCGGGCCGCTGCACCAGGATCTGGTTGACGCCGGTTAGTCCGGACTCGAAGCCCAGGGCGCTGGCCGCCATGTAGAGCCGCCAGACCCGGGCACGCCCTTCGCCGGCCAGGAGAACGGCCTCGTTCCAGCGGTCCTCGAGGTTTCGCACCCAGGCCCGCAGGGTCAGGGCGTAGTGCCGGCGCAGGGCCTCCACGTCGAGCACTTCCAGCCCGCCGGACTCGAGCGCTCCGACGGTCTCCGCGAGGCCGAGCATCTCACCGTCCGGGAACACGTAGCGTGGGATGAAGGAATCCGGATCCGGCGCGGTGGGCCCAGCGTTCCAGGAAATGGCATGGTTGAGCAGCCGCCCGCCGGGCCGGAGCAGCCCGTGCAGCTTAGCGACATACGCGGACATCTGCTCGCGGCCCACATGCTCTGACATACCGATGGAACTGATAGCGTCGTACGGCCCGTCGACTACGTCGCGGTAGTCCTGGACGCGGATGGTCACACGGTCCGTGAGGCCGGCGTCCGCCACCCGTTTCCCCGCCAGGGCCGCCTGTTCCCCGGAAAGAGTCACGCCGACGACGTCGACCCCGTAGTTTTGCGCCGCCCGCAGCGCGAAGCTCCCCCAGCCGCATCCGACATCCAGGACCCGCATGCCCGGTTGCAGCCCCAGCTTCCGGCAGACCAGGTCAATCTTGGCGTCCTGCGCGGCGTCCAGGCCGGTGCCTTCGTCCTCCCAGACGGCGCAGGAGTAGACCATGGACGGACCGAGGACGAGGGCGTAGAAGTCGTTCCCGGCGTCGTAGTGGTGGGAGATAGCCGCTGCGTCACGCTTGCGCGTGTGCCGCCGGCCGGCGCGGACGATTCTTGCCTCCTCCGGCGGCGGTGCCGGGTTGGGTCCCAGGGCGCCGAGCAGGGCGGCGTTCTTGAGGATGGTCCCGAGTTCCCGGGCAGTGGGCGGCCGGAACGGTCCCGGCTCGGCAAACTTGCCGGCCGAACTCAGGGCGGAGAAGCTTGCGAAGACGTTTCCCGGCGCATCAATGTCCCCGGAAACGTAGGCCCGGCTGAGACCGAGCTGGCCGGGTGACCACAGCATCCGGCGCAGGGCCCGCCGCGACCGGAATTCGATGACGGGCGCGCCCGCCGGTCCTGCCTCCGAACCGTCCCAGGCCTTCAGCCGCAGCGGTATTTCCTCCGTGCCAAGGACAATGGCGAGTACTCGAGCCAGCCGGGGTGCCGCCCCAGTCTTTTCCGTCATGTTGTCGGCCTTTCGTCGGGTGCACTAGTCCCTCCCAATCTATTCCGGGGCGCCGGAGCCGAACAGGGGCCAGATGGCCCTGCCGGCTTTGCGGGTCCGGGGCCAACGCCTCTGGTGCTTCCCAGCGCAGTGCGCTTAGGGTCGTTGCCATGACTGAAGCTCTGACGTCTCTCGCGGAGACTTTCAAGAACGTTGGCGTGTCCCGGGCCTATGGGCCGGGCGTCACGGTGGACGGTGAGGAGCTGATTCCGGTGGCCCTGGTGTCCTTCGGCTTTGGCGGCGGCGGGAATGCGGTCGACGGGAGCGGCGGCGGTAACGGCGGCGGCGGTAACCCGGACGCCGGAAACGCCGCCGGGGATGGCCGCCTGGACAGCGCGGCAGGCGGCGGCGGAGGCGGCTTCGTGCTCCCGCTCGGCGTGTACTGCCGGGGACGCAACGGGCAGGTCGCGTTCCGGCCCAACAGCATCGCCGTCCTCGCCGGGCTGGTTCCGCTCGTGTGCGCCGTCGGATACTCGGTCCGTGGGGCGCTCCGCGTCCTCCGTCGTCGCTGAGCCGGCAGCGAATCCCCGGGACCGGCCCCTAAGCCCGCGCCGGCGCAGGCGGCGTTATCGTCACGCTGCATTGACGCTAGGCGGCGAGGGAGTTTTTCTGCCGGCGCGTCAGGGTGTTGACCGCCCCGCAGTTTGAGCACGTGATGCGGTATGACCGAGCGGTGGTGAAGACCGGGACAAAGAAAAGCGTCAACCGGGTGGCGCGTTCCTCCAGCGCGTGGTGGGCGAACTGCCCACAACGCTGGCAGGTGGCCTGACGCCCGGGCAACGGACGTTGCGCGGTCTTAAGTCCGAAGAGAATGAACACGTCTTCAGCCTTTCGGGATCAGCGGCGCGGAAAGGTGGGCTGTGAGCCCGGACAACAGGATGGTGATCCCCTGATCCAGCTCCTGGGCCCCGTCGTAGTCGACGAGCGCGGGAGCCAGGGCGCGCAGCCGCGGGAATTCCTTCGGCGGAAGACGGTGCAGGCCAAGACGAAGCAGCGCCTCATTCTCATCCGGGTCCACGATGAATTCCTGAAGTTCGTTGAGGATGTGGCCGTAGAGGAATCCGTAGTAGGCCCGGTACACGTGCAGGGCATCGGAGGCGCTGAAGCCGGCGTCGATCAGCAGGCCGAGGATTTGTTCCAGCGGCCGGAGGGTGCCCAGCGGGCGGAGACCCAGCGGGGTGGAGAGCGGCCGGGTCACCAGCAACGGAACTACGTTGGGATGGCGAAGCGCGAGCAGCCGGAGGTCGTGGGCGATGCGCCGCAGCTGCCCCTGCCAGTCCGGGTCGTCGCCGAAGATGGCCAGCTCGTTAAGGACGAGCTCCGTGACGCCGTCCAGAAGGGCGGCCCGGTTGGCCGCGTAGCGGTACAGCCCCATCGGATCCCGGTGAAGTGCCTGCCCCAGCCTGCGCATGGTCAGCGCTTCGAGCCCCTCGTCATCAACGAGTTTCAAGGCCGCTTCCAACACGATCTCGCGGCTGAGGCGGTTCTTCCGGGTCACACTAACCGCTTCTTCTTCGACTGCGGGTTGCTGCGGGGTTGCCATGGTTTCTGCCACTTCCTCAAACCTGGAGGCCAGGCGCCGCGATCGCGGCACCACTTGCCATGTTTGTAGTCTACGCCTAATATCTACAATGTAGACACCCCTTCGGTGCCCCGTGCACGGTGCTGAAGTGCCCGCTGCTGTAGCCACACGGCAGCATCCACTGCACAGCACGGAAGAGAGCCAACCATGGCCGCTTCAGCGATTGCCCATGCCCACATCAACAGCTTCCTCGCCGAGGCCACCATCGCAGGACCCGACGACGGATCCGTCCTGCAGAAAGACCAGCTCTACGGTCTTTACATAAGTTGGTGCCTGCTCCACGACGCCGCACCGCACCCGGTATCCGGCTTTTGGGCCGCCCTGAAGGAACACCGCATAACCCCCGGCCGCAGCAGGCTCCGAATGGCCGGACCTGCCGCCACCGACTACATCCTGGCCACGTATCCTGCCCTGAATTGAGGCAGCGGGGCCACCTCTCCCCGCAGTGTGTCACCCCGGGGCAGACTGCCCGGCGTGACACACTGTGGGCGTGAGCAACCTGACGGAAGAGCCAGTGGAAACGATGCAGGACACTGACGTACCCCAGTGGTGGGCAAGCCTCGGACTCGCGGGGCTGATCGATATCCACACGCATTTCCTGCCGGAGCGGATGCTGCGGCGCGTGTGGGCCCACTTCGACGAGGCCGGCCCCCTGATTGGCCGTCCCTGGCCCATCACCTACCGGACGGATGAGGCCAGCAGGCTCGCCCGGCTGCGCCAGCTGGGTTTGCGGCATTTCACCGCGCTGACCTACGCGCACCGGCCCGGCATGGCGGCGGACCTCACCGATTTCGCGCTTGAGCTGGCCGCGGCAGAACCTGACTGCGTCCCGAGCGCCACGTTCTATCCCGAGGACGGTGTCCTGGACCAGGTGCGGTCGGCCTTGGACCGCGGCGCGCGGGTCTTCAAGATCCATGCGCAGGTGGGCGGATTCGACCTGCGCGAGCCGGTACTCGACCCGGTCTGGGGGCTGCTTGCCGAGTCCGGAGTTCCGGTCGTGGTCCATGTCGGCAGCGGCCCGGTGCCGCGGCCCGGCTTCACCGGTCCGGACAAGCTTGAAGGTGTGATGCGCCGCCATCCCCAGCTGACCGCCGTCGTCGCCCATCTGGGGGCGCCCGAGTATGGCGAGTTCCTCGACCTGGCCGAGAAATACCCCCGCCTCCATCTGGACACCACCATGGTCTTCACGGAATTCTTCGAGGCGGCCGCGCCGTTCCCGCCGGAGTTGCTGCCGCGGCTGGCCGCGATGCCGGAGCGGATCGTGCTCGGCAGTGACTTCCCGAACATTCCGTACGCTTATGCCCACCAGCTGGAGTCACTGGAACGCCTCCGCGACCGGGAGCCCGGCCTCGACGACGACTGGTTGCGCGCGGTCTGCTGGTTCAACGGCGAGCGCCTGCTGGGCGTCTGATCCCCGCCTAGTCCTTGTTCCTGGCCCGGCTGGGCTGCACCCGCATGGGCTCGCCCGGCATCTTCGGGTAATCCGGCGGGAACGGCAACTCACCCAGCCCTGCTGCCAGGTCACGCCCCCACCAGCCAAGCAGAACGTCGATGGTGCCGGGCTTGGTATGCATGTCCGCCCACGGGTCCCCGGTGGCCTTGAGCCGTTCCGGCACCGTGGCGATGGTGAAGTCCTTCGTGCTGACGTGCTCCAGCTCGTCCCAGCCGATCGGACAGGAAACTGTCGCACCGGGCAACGCGCGCGGACTGTAGGCCCCCGCGATGGTGCGGTCCCGGTTCGCCTGGTTGAAATCGACAAAGATCCGCGCACCCCGTTCCTCTTTCCACCACGCGGTAGTGACGGCATGTGGCATCCGCCGTTCGAGTTCGCGGGCAGCGGCGATCACAGCATGCCGTACTTCGAGGAATTCATGGCTGGGTTCAATCGGGGCGAACACATGCAGGCCCCGGTTGCCTGACGTCTTGATGAAGGCCTCCAGCCCGGCCTCCGACAGCACCGCGCGCAGTTCCTGCGCGGCGGGAATAGCGTCCTCAATTCCGGTGCCCGGCTGCGGGTCCAGGTCGACCCGCAGCTGATCGGGATTGTCCGGATTGCCGGCCCGCGAGGCCCACGGGTGGAACACCACCGCGTTCATCTGGACCGCCCAAACCGCGGCGGCAATCTCGTCGAAGACAAGCTGGGGATGCGAGCGTCCGCTGGGATAGACCACCATCACCGAGCCCACAAAGTCCGGAGCGCCCCTGGGCGGATTCTTCGAAAAGAAGTGCTCGCCCTCGATGTTGTCCGGGAACCGCTGGAGCGTGACAGGACGGTTTCCGTTGGCTGCCAGGAAACAGTCGCCGACGTCGATCATGTAGCGGGCCAGGTCCAGCTTGGTCAGCCCGAGCTCCGGCCACAGGACCCGGCTTGGGCTTGAAATCCTCACTTCCCGGTTTCCGTTGGGCCCGCTGACGGTGACGTTTGCTTCTTCCTTGGCCATTGGGACAACGTACCCCGCGATACGGGGCAACTGAAGAGCCCGCCGCAACGCAGTGAGGAATAGGGTGAATCATGGACACCTCTCCAGCGTGGGACGGCCCCCTCACGTCCCTCTACACCGACCACTACGAACTGACTATGCTGCAGGCTGCGCTGCACTCCGGTGCTGCTGAACGGAGGACCGTCTTCGAGGCGTTCGCCCGCGGACTGCCGGAAGGCCGGCGGTACGGGATCGTTGCCGGAACCGGCCGGCTGCTCGAGGGCGTCGCCGGTTTCCGTTTCGGACCGTCGGAGCTGGAGTTCCTGGACCGCACCGGCGTCGTCAACGGCGGCACCCTGGCCCGCCTCGCGGACTTCCGGTTCACCGGCGACATCTGGGGTTATCCCGAGGGCGAGGCGTACTTCCCCTACTCCCCCGTCCTCATCGTCGAATCCAGCTTTGCCGAGGCCTGCATTCTGGAGACCTATGTGCTGTCCGTCCTCAACCATGACAGCGCCATTGCCTCGGCAGCCTCCCGGATGGTCAGCGCGGCAGGAGGACGGCCGTGCCTCGAGATGGGTTCGCGCCGGGCCCACGAGGAAGCCGCCGCCGCCGCGGCCCGCGCCGCCGTCATCGCGGGCTTCGCAGCGACGTCGAACCTGGCCGCGGGCCGGCGCTTCGGGCTCCGGACGGTCGGCACAGCGGCGCATTCCTTCACACTGCTGCACGACACCGAACGGGAGGCCTTCCGGGCGCAGCTGGACTCGCTGGGCGCCGGGACCACTCTGCTGGTGGACACCTACGACGTCGAAGCGGCTGTCCGTACCGCCGTCGAGCTCGCCGGGGACAAACTCGGGGCGGTACGGCTGGACTCAGGTGATCTGGTCGCACAAGCCCATTGGGTCCGCGAGCTGCTCGACAGTCTGGGGAACGTCCATACGAAGATCGTCGTCACCTCCGATCTCGACGAATACTCCGTGGCTGCCCTCCGGGCGGCGCCGGCGGACGCGTATGGCATCGGTACCGCGCTGGTCACCGGTTCGGGCGCCCCCACCGCCGGGATGGTCTACAAACTGGTCAGCCGAACCACTGACGCCGGGGAGTTCACCGCGGTGGCCAAGAGCTCCAAGAACAAGATCAACATCGGGGGCCGGAAGCACGCAGTGCGCAGGCTGGACGCCTCGGGCACAGCCACCCACGAAGTCCTGGGCGTTGGACACCCGCCCTCGGGGGAACCGCACGGCAGGCCACTGCTGCAGCAATTTATAAGCGGCGGAGAGCTCCTGCCGGGATGGACCGGGCCCGAGGCCGTGACCCGCGGCCGGCGCCGGCACGCCGAGACCATGGCCGAACTGCCCGACGTCGTCAACCGGCTCCAGCGCGGCGAACCCGCCATTCCGACCATCTACGCGTGAGGTCCAGCCCCACGGGCGAGGTCCAGCCCCAGGCGTGGGGTTTAGCCTATGCGTGAGGCCGCCGCCGGGCGCGCCGGAACCCTGCCGGGGGCACCATGGCCGGGCCCGCCATGCTGTTGCGGCGCTCCAGCTCATCGGTGACAAGCCGCAACAGTTTCCCCGCAGACTCGGAGAGATCCCTGCCGTTGTCCGGGGAGGCCACCTCGACGCACTGCAGCAGCGCCGACCGGAGCCGCACCAACTGGGCCGATGGCACCCGGGGCCAGCGGCGGAAAGTATCGAACATCAATCCTGCGCCGTGGGCGTGGGCGATCGAACCGTACCCGCCGGCGAGTTCCGGCCTCATGCCGCAAGCCCCCGGCCGGCTTTGCCGGCTCCGATCAGATGGCTCCCTTGCCATCCCGAGTCGCGGATCATAGCGACGGCTTTGGGATCTGCGGCGGTCAGCTTCCGCAGGTCCACGACGACGTTGAGCCCGTACCCGACGTTGCCCGCCCGGTGGGCGACGGAGATCAGGCCTGGAACGTTGCGAACGGTGAGTTGGCCTTCCGGTGAAACGAGGGCAGACTCCGAACTGAGGTCGACAGCGACGGTGATGTCGAGGTTGCTGGTCATTGTAAAAAATCCCCTGTGAAGCATGAGCGGCCGACTGCCTGACCGCTTCTAGGATACCCAACCCGCTGTGGGCTGCGTCACAATGACGTAACAGCCGCCGGCCAATCAGCTCCTGTTCTTGGTACGCGCGGTCGCAGGCGCCGTCCACGGATCCTCCGGCCAGGGATGCCTGGGGTAGCGTCCCCGCATCTCGGCTCGGACCTGCGCGTAGGGCCCGGACCAGAACGAGGCGAGGTCGTCCGTGACCGCCAGAGGCCGCCGGGCCGGCGAGAGCAGGTGGAACAGCACCGGCACCCGGCCGCCCACCAGCCGCGGTGTCTGGTCCCAGCCGAAGCACTCCTGCAGCTTGACCGCCACGACCGGACGGCCGCCGTCGTCGCCTACCGCGGGGTAGTCGATTTTCACCCAGGAACCGCTCGGCACGTGGAGCCGTTCCGGGACCAGCTCCCCGAGCCGGGCGGCGTCGGGCCACGGCAGCAGTCGCCGCAGCGGATCGGCCAGGTCAATTCCGGCCGTGCCGGCGCCGCGGGCCAGCGCCTCTAGCTCCGGAGCCAGCCATTCGTCGAGTCGGGCCAGCAAGGCCGGCTCGGACACGTCCGGCCAGGGGGCCCCGAGTTCCCGGTGCACCAGGGCGAGGCGGCGGCGCAAAGCGTCCGCCGCCGCAGACCATCCGAGGGTGCTGAGCCCTTCCTTCTCCACCGCGCGGGCCACCGCCGCCCGGCCCTCCGCGGCGGAGGGACGTACCGGTGTGGAGGACAGCACGATCGCGCCCAGCCGGCGTTCCTTCCGGGCGGTGACCCGGCCCTGGCTGAACCGGGCCTCCACGGTTTCGCCGAGGAGGTGCCGGGCGGCGGCTTCGGCGGTTTCCGCCGTCAGCGGGGCGGCGGACCGGATGACGGCGCCGGTGCCGGCTGCGTCGCGCCCCTGGGCCCGGGAGACCTCCGCGACGGCGAGCCATTCGTGTCCGGACAGGGAGCTTCCGGCCGGAAGACCCGCCCTCGTCCCGGAGCTGAGCAGGTAGCGCTCCGGCCCGTCACCGGAGACGCGGCGCGCGACCCGGTCCGGGAAGGCGAGGGCGACGACGAAGCCGAGCGCCGCCGCGGCGTGTACCGCAGCAGATTTGGGAAGTGGTGCGCCGCTGGACCTCTCCTGGCGTGCAATGGAATCCATCCGGCGGACGTCCTCCGTCCAGCGCCGGGACGCCGGATCCTTGCCCGCCCGCAGGGCGGCCAGGAGACGCGGAAGATCAGCGCCGGGAGCACGCTGGTCCCCGGCGACCAACGCAACGGCCTCCGCGGCGGTTCGGCTGCCCATGGCGGCGGCCCCGTCCAGCAGGGCGCGGGCCAGCCGGGGATCGGCGGGCACCCTGGCCAGCGTCTTGCCGAGATCCGTGGCCAGACCGTCCGGCGCCACCGCGCCCAGCTCGCGGAGCACCTCAACAGCCTCGTCCATCGCGGCCACCGGCGGCGCGTCAGGCAGCGCCAGTCCCCGGCCGCCGGGCGATCCCCAGCAGGCAAGAACCAGCGCTGCCCCGGTGAGGTCGGCCACCGCGATCTCCGGCGTCTGGTGGGCCGGCGCGGCGCCGTAGGTCCTCTGGTCGAAGCAGCGGACCACCCGCCCGGGACCCTGGCGGGCCGCCCGCCCGGCGCGCTGTTCGGCCGAAGCACGGGAGCAGGACACGTTCACCAGTCCGGACATTCCCCGGCTGGCATCACGCCGGGGCTCGCGGGAGAGCCCAGAGTCGATAACCAGCCGGACGCCGGGAACGGTTAGGGAGGACTCGGCGAGCGACGTCGATACGATGATCCGCGGGCTTCCGCCGGGTTCCCGCCCGGAAACGGCGCGGTCTTGCTCCAATGGCCCAATCTGGCCGTGCAGCTCCAGGACTTCGGCGCGGGTCCGGCCGCGCAGCCGGCCTGCGACATACGCCACTTCCCGGGCACCCGGAACGAACACCAGCGCGTCAACGTCCTGGCCGGACGCGGCTGCTTCGGCATGCGAAGTGGCCGCGGTGTCCGCCACGTGGTCCAGAAAGGCGCGTGTCACTCCCCGTTCATCGAGCCGGGGCACCGCGGCCGGCACCCAGTCCACAGTGAGGGCATACAGCGCGGACGGACAGTCGACGACGGGAGCCGGCCCGCCGCCGTCCGTATCCCCCGCGGCACCGCCCCCAATGAGGGCGGCGAACCGCGGCGCGTCGAGCGTGGCGGACATGGCCACGAGTGAGAGGTCGCTGCGCAGCTGGCGGACTTCGGTGAGCATGCCGAGCAACAGGTCCGTGTCGAGGCCGCGCTCGTGCACTTCGTCGAGGATGACGGCGCTCGCGGTTTCCAGTCCCGGATCCGCGAGCAAGCGGTTCAGAAGGATGCCGGGCGTGACAAATTCGATCAGGGTGCCCGGGCCGGTCTGGCGTTCGCCGCGGACCGTGTAGCCCACGCGGTCCCCCAGTCGGCTGCCGTCCAGGGCGGCAAGGCGGCGGGCCGCCGATCGCGCGGCCACGCGGCGCGGCTGGGTCACCATGATGCGCGGCGGCACCGCCCGGGTCTGCTGCCCGGCGGCAGCCGCAGCGGAGTTAGCCAGCGCCAGGTTAGCCAGCGCGAGGTTGGCCAGCAGGGGCGGGACGAGGGTTGTTTTGCCCGTGCCCGGCGGCGCCTGCACCACGGCGGTGGCACTGGGCCCTCCGGACCGCAGCGCATCGGCCAGCTGGTCGAGCGACTGCGCGAACGCCAGACCGGACCCGATGGCCCCCAGGTCGAAGGGCGCGGGGAGAGCGGTCAGCAAAAACGCCGGAGAAGTCACACCTCCATTGTGCCCACAAGGCCCGGCCGCCCGGTGACCGTGCCGCCGGCTCTCCCCCACCCACCCAACGCGGGGTCACTTAGCGCCGATAAATCCCCTGGGATGGGCCGGAAGCGACCCCGCGTTGCCGCGTCATGGGACTACCTGCGCAGCGGGACGCGGACCAGCCGTCAGCCGTTCTGCAGATCGGAGTGGTGGGCGGCGACGACGTTCGGGTGTGCCCGAAGCCGGTAGCGCAGAGCGTTGTCGCCGTAAGTTTCAAGAATCGGGCTGTTGGTCGGATCAACCGACAGGCCCCGCGCCTTGGACTGAAATTCCGGGCTCACAGCGAGCTGCGGCATCGTCGCGTCGAGCGCAGGATTGAAGAAGAATGGAAGGGAAACCCGGTCAGTGCCGCGCAACGGCGAGATCACGCGGTGCAGGGTCGCCTTGAGGTAGCCGTTGGTGGCCAGCTCGAGCATCTCGCCGATATTGACGACGAATGTTCCCGGCACCTGGGGGGCGTCGATCCATTGCCCCTGGTACTCGACCTGGAGTCCGCCCTTTCCGGGCTCCACGAGCAGCAGCGTCAGGACCCCGCCGTCGCGGTGGGAACCCACACCCTGCTTGGGCTCCGGGTCGGACTCCCCCGGGTACCGGACAACCTTGAGCAGGGGAAAGGCCCGTTCCGCGAAGGCCTCGTCGAAGGTGTCTTCGGGCGCGCCGAGGGACACTGCCAGGGCACGCAGGAGGCTCAGCGAGATCGCGCTCAGCCGCTCGTTCCACTCCAGGACGATGTCCCTCATCTCGGGGAGGGCGTCCGGCCACAGGTTGGGACCTTCCAGACGCCAGTAGTCTGCGACGCCCGGCCCCGGTTCCACGGCTTCGCGCTCGACGCCGATATCGATCTGCTCGCGCCAGTCGACCGCTCCGTCCGTAAGCTCGCCGCCGACCCGGGTGTAACCCCGAAACTGGGGGCTGTGGACGTTTTCGACGGCGAGTTTCTGCGCCTCGGGCAGTTCGAAGAAGCGGCGGGACACGTCGAGCATCGAGTCCATAAGCTCCTGCGGGATGCCATGTCCGGCCAGGTAGAGGAAGCCGACCTCGTGCATCGCGTCGCGTAGATCGTCACGAAACCGAGCGGCCTCCTCCGGGCCCGCGCTCAAACGGGAGAAATCCAGGACGGGCAATGATTCGAGTGGCAACTTAATAGTCCTTTTCGATGAACTTGGCAAGCTGGGAACTGTAGTGGCTTCAATGTTACGGACCGGAGATCCCGGAGGGGGCATTTAGATGTCGATTTAAGACCTTGAACGGACTCAGCCCGGGCAAGGTCACCGGGACACCCGGGCGGCAATCCGGACTGCGCCGGCCGAACGAGGCTCACGCGCGGACAGCCGGGCGCGCCGCTGGATCACGATTTCGGCCACTGCCAGGTTGATGATCCAGGCCGCCGCCATCAGCAGTGTCCGGGTCAGCTCGTCAGGCGTTCCCACCACCAGCATCCAGGGAAGGATCACCAGCGCCTGGGTTCCCGCCGCGACCCCGATGGCGTAGCCGCGCGTCATCCACGCGCTGTGGCCGACGAAATCGCGGCGCCGGATCGCGAGAAGCCCGAGGATGATGCTGACCAACATTGCGGAGCCGAAGAACAGCCGGATTGGGACATCAGTGGTGCCGTCGGGCAGCGGGTAGAACGCCGACATCCAGAGGCCGGAGAGAGCGGAGAGCAGGCCTGCCGGAATGAGGATCCCACCGGCGACGCGGTGCCAGGCCCGCCGGCCCCGCAGCGCGGGCACGAATTGGAACGCGCCGAGCAGGCTGTAGATGGTGACACTGAGAATGTGGATCACTACGGGCACCGGCGAGGCAAAAAACCGGGCATTCTGCGGCGTAATGGCTGCGCCGCCGGTCATCTCCGCCATCCGGGACGCGCCGGCGACCACCGGGATGAGGCTGAGCAGGATGAGGGCGACGGGTACTGGCCACTGCGGCGCGGAGCCTCCGGTGGACCGCCTCGTGCTGGCGGGTGTTGTTGTCATGGCCTGGTCCTCGAGTCAGGTAGTGTACGGCGTACACCGTTCGCTTCCCAAGCTAGGTGTACGGTGTACACTTGTCAAGAGGCAACAGCCACGGAAAGGTGGTCCGGATGACTCAGCAGCTGGAGAACGCACGCCGTACGCCCCTGAACCGGGACCGGCTGCTCATGGCCGCCGTGTCACTCGCCGATGACGCGGGCTTGGACTCGGTGAGCATGCGCAGGCTCGCCGAGGAACTAGGCGTGGTGCCAATGGCTCTTTACAAGCACGTCGCCAACAAGGAGGAGCTGCTCGACGGAATGGTCGCCAGCCTCATCGGCGAGGTCGATCCCCCCGCCCCCGACACCGACTGGAAGAGCGCCGTACGGTTGCGGGTACTCTCGGCGAGACGGGCGCTGCAGCGGCACCCGTGGGCCCGGCGCGCTATTGAGTCCAGGACCAATAAGACGCCCGCTGTCCTTGACTACATGGAGTCGTTCATCGGCATGTTCCTGGCCGGGGGCTTTACAGCCGATCTCACGCACCACGTCATGCACGCCCTCGGAGGCCGCCTGTGGGGTTTCACCCAGGAGCTGTTCGATGACCCGGCTGGCCCGACGGCGACGCCTGCGGCCGGGTCCGGCGCGACGGTGTCGCCGGACGCCGAGTCCGCCATGGTCGAGCAGATGGCGGCGCGTTATCCGAACATCCTGGCAGTCGCCACGTCGACGCCCCACGATGAAGGGTCGGTCGTCGGGCACGGCTGCGATGACCAGTTCGAGTTCGAGTTTGCCCTCGATCTGCTTCTGGACGGTTTCGAGCGGCTGCACGAACAGGGCTGGTCGTCGGCGCAGAAGAGGCAGGACAGCCGGTAGCCGCCACCCGTCACCGGCAGGCTGCGTCAGGATCGCCCTTGCCTGTCAGCGGACTTCGGAGGAGGATGTGCGCACACTCCAGGAGGCCTTCATGACCACGCTTGGCAAGTTTGAGAAGTACCTGATCGAGGAATTCTTCGACGATTACCGCGCCGGTGCCATGAGCCAGCGCACGTTCACGCGGCGGGTGGCGTTTATTACCGGCAGCATGGCCGCAGCGTCGGCCGCGATGCTGCTGGTCGGGTGCACACCGGAAGAAGTCCCGCGCAGCACCGACCCGATGCCGACGCCCAGCCCCTCGTCGCCGTCGGGCTCGGCATCCGGCACCGCTTCCGCCGGCCCGGTGCCGGAGGCCAAAAGCCCGCTCTCCGTCCCCGAGGGCGCGCCGGGCCTCAAGACCGAGACGGTGTGGTTCCCGGCGGAGGGGACCGACATCAGCGCCTACCTGGCCCGGCCCGAGTCGGGAGCGCCCGGACCGGCCGTACTGATCTGCCACGAAAACCGCGGGCTGACCCCACACATCGAGGACGTGGCGCGCCGCTTCGCCAAGGCCGGCTACGCCGCCCTGGCGTTGGACCTGCTCAGCCGGGAAGGGGGCACGGCCGCCATGGACCGCGACGCCGTCCCCGGCGCCTTGACGGCTGCCGGCACCGCACGCCACGTATCGGATTTCGCCGCTGCCTTCGATCACCTGCAGTCAAAGGACTTTGTTGACGAGGCCCGGATCGCCATGACCGGGTTTTGCTTCGGCGGAGGCATTACCTGGCAGGGCGCTACGGAGCTTCCGGGGCTGAAAGCAACCGCAGCGTTCTACGGGCCCTCGCCCGATCTGGAAAAGATCCCCACGATCAAGCCGGCGGTCTTCGGCGTCTATGCCGAACTCGATCAGCGGATCACGGGCGCATTGCCGGCCCTGCGGGAAGCCCTGGCTGCCACGGATGTCCGCCACCAGCTCACCGTCTATCCCGGCGTCGACCACGCCTTCCACAACGACACCGGACAGCGGTACGTTGAGGCGCAGGCCACCGCGGCCTGGAATGACACGCTCGCCTGGTTCGCCAAATACGTCTGATCCCCGCCGAAACGTCTCAGAGCGCTGTTGCACAGCTTTTACCCAGGGTTTACCTGCCGCGCCTTGTAGGCACCGCGGGCGTGCAACAGACTGGTTAACACAGATGAAAAGCCCCTTCGCGATCGTTCGACCGGAGCAGCGTGGCAGGAACGCAGCGATGCGTTCGGCCCTGCTCCGCGGTTTCGACGTCAGGGGACAGGCTCCGAAGACGGGGAGGATTACCAGAATGGCTGGAAGTATTGAATTGTTCGTTGACGGGCAGTCGAATTTCCGATTCCGGCTGAAGGCACCGGACGGCACCATAATGGCGGTGTCGGCCGCGTTCACGGACAAGTCCGCAGCCGTCGCCGGCATCGAAGCGGTGCGGGAGTGCGCCGGCATGGGGCTGATTAATGACGTGTGCCCCGGCAGCGGGAGGGACCACGGCCGGCTGGAATCAACCCATTCCAGCATCGCCGCGCAGGCCCGTCACGACTGGCATAAACGGGCCGACCGATTCCACACCCGCGCCAAGACCATCCGCCGGGCGGCAACGGCGCCCAGGTGGTTGGGCGCAACCTAGCGCCGGCCGGGAAAGGCTGTCCTGTCGACCCCGGAATGGTCGACCCCGGAATGGTTGGCTACGGGCTCACTCCGCCGTCATGCCACCGCAGCACACGCAGCGCCCGCAGCGTGTTCCATCTGCTCGGCCTGCCGTCGCCATCCTCAAGTTCGAAATGGGTCTGCCCGGGGTGGGTGTTTTCCAAAAGCCAGGTACCGTCGGGCTGTTTCTTCGATCGAAGCAGCTCGACAGCCTCGGCCAGGCGCGGGTCCGGCGGCCCGCCGGCGGAACGGAAGTACTCCAGGGCACGGAGCACGTCGTAGTACCAGCGGGGCGGATAGCTGAACTCCAGCCAGACCGGGTCGATGACGTCGCCGGTGCTTTTGCGGCGGAACAGCCCGCGTTCGAGCAGGTACTCCTCGCCGCGCCGGCGCGCCTCGGTGGATTCCGCTGAGCCACCGGTTGCCTGCTCGTGCGCCAGGAGCCCTTCGAGGACGTTGATCGTGGTGGCGGCCGACGAGACCACGGCACCATGGTCGGCCCAGCAGTTCCACCCGCCGTCGTCGAGCTGGCCACGGACAAGCCGGGCGACCACGCTGTCGACATCCTGGGCGAAGTAGGCTCCCAGGCCCACCGCCATTCCGTTAATGCAGGGCTCGACTTCGCCGTTGAAGTAGGGCTGGCCGCCCTCTTCCCAACGGCAGTTCTCCCGCACCAGGGCGACAGTCTCGCGCAGCTGCTCACTTGCCGGGTCGGCACCGAAGTCACGCAGCTGCAGGAGGCCGTACGTCGTGGCGGTCCACGGCTGGCTGCCGTCGTCGGGTGCCTCGTGCTCGCCGTCCGCAGCGTCAGCCGCTTGGGGAGGTTCGACGTCGGAATGGTCGCCCTGGGCGGGGAAATAGGCTCCCCCGGCCCATTGGCCGTCCTCCCCGCGCAACGCCAACAACCGGGCACCCCACCCCTCGGTGGTCACCCGTGCGCGCTCGGCGGCCACGACGTCGGCCGGGGCGCCGGCCAGATCGCGCAGCGTCTGCCAGCGGACCGAAGGGTCAGAATCCAGCAGCCAATCCAGGACAGTCATGCGCCGATTGTAGTGCTCGCGGTGTTTTGTTTACACAGTTTTGTTCGACCGGCGGCGCCGGATTTCACCGCCGGTCCCGGGAAGGTTTTAGCCTTCGCAGTCAACGCAGTAAGCGTGACCATTCTTCTCGCGGGCGATCTGGGAGCGGTGCCGGACGAGGAAGCAGGAGTAACAGGTGAATTCATCCTCCGCCTGCGGGATGACCTGGACGACCAGTTCCTCGGCAACGAATTCTCCGCCCGGGGTAATCGAACCGTCCAGCGAATCGGCTTCATCGAGCTCGCTCACAACGCTGCGGGCGTCCGGGGCGTTGGCGGACTGCAACGCTTCCAAGGACCTGTCCTGCGATTCCTTGACGTCGGAACGTACTTCATCGTAATCGGTTGCCACTGAGGTGTTTCTCTCTTCTTCGGTTTGCGGTTCGGCTAGGTGTTCAACGTATAGAACCGCTGGGGTATTCCCATCCCCAGAGGATACCCGGGCGGAGACCTGGACACGAGCCGCCTCCAGGGATGCGGGCTCGGCGGCTCCCCCTGGCTTCAGCGAATCCAACGGCCCGGCCGCTCCGCGACAGCCCGGTCACCAGCCCTGCGATGATGGGGCCGTGACTATCGCAAAATCGATCGTGCTGTTCGCCCTCGCCGCGGCGGCCGAAATCGGCGGCGCCTGGCTGGTCTGGCAGTCGGTCCGCGAAGGCAAGGACTGGTGGTGGGCCGGAGCGGGCGTCGTCGCCCTGGGTGCCTACGGCTTCGTGGCAACCTTACAGCCGGATGCGCATTTCGGGCGCATCCTCGCAGCCTACGGCGGCGTCTTCGTGGCCGGATCGCTCGCCTGGGGCATGATTTTCGACGGATTCCGGCCCGACCGCTGGGACATCGCCGGGTCAATCATCTGCCTGATGGGTGTGTGCGTGATCATGTTTGCGCCCCGGAGCGCCGGGTAGTTCTTAGAACGAGGGGATCGTGAACCCCAGGCCGAGCAGGCCGCGGCCCGCCTGCTCGAGGATCGGATCGACCGTCAGGGTTGGGTGATTGAGCAGGACGTTGACGTCGCGTTGGATCCGCTGCAGCGGGTGCGAAAGCCGGTGGGCACTGCCGCCTGATCCCGCCATCACGAGACGGACTGCTTCGGCCGCTGCCTCCCCGCTGAGGGCGAGCGAGAGCCGGTGCCGGGCACGCTCCCCCTCCGTCAGTGCTGAGGGCTGACGCTGATAGGCGGCGGAAACAACCCTGATCGCCTCGTCCCAGTGCAACTGTGCGGTGACCACGAGCCCGTAGGCCTGCGAGAAGCGGGCCTGTGCGAGCGGCGAATCCGCCTGGCGGTTCTCCACGGTGTTTTTGACCTTGCGCACCAGCATCCCCGCGCGGAACAGTTCGACGGCGTGCTCGGCGGCGCCCAGCGCGGCGGCCGGTGCCACTAGGTTCAACAGCGTGGCCAGGGGGGTGTGGATGATTGGGTCCGGATGGATCCGGCTGCCCGGGTTGTCCGCCGCCCCCAGAAGCGCCCAGTCCAGGGTCCGGTGTGCCGGCACGAACAGCCGCTCTGTTCGGACGTCATTACTGCCCGTGCCCCGCAGCCCTGCCGTGTGCCACACGTCCATCAGTTCGACGTCGGAAATCGGCACGAGGCACTGCAGGCGCGTGTCCCCGTGCTGCGCCGCCAACAGGACCCACCCGGAGTGCATCACGCCGGAGGCGAAGCTCCACCGGCCGGAAATGACAAAGCCTCCCGGGACTTTCTCGGCGGTCCCCACCGGTGCCCCGGTCGCGGCGGCCAACGGAGCAGGACCGTGCGCGAAGACTTCGTCCTGAACGTCCTGCGGCCACCGTGCCAGCATCCAGACGTGCTCGGTCAGGTGACCGGCGGTCCAGGCGGTGGAGGCGCAGCCGCGCGCGAGCCGGCGGACGGACTCTGCATACGTTTCGAGGCCCAGACCAAACCCGCCGACAGCCTTCGGGGACAGCAGCTGGAAAACGCCGGCGTCCTTCAGGTCCTCCATCGTGGAGTCGGGGATTCGGCGGAGATTCTCCGTTTCCTCGGCCCGCTCCCTCAGCCGGGGAACGAGCCCGTCAATCCGGCTGAGCAGCTCGTCATGGGTGGGCAGAACGCCGTCGGCTGCAGCGTTCCTCGCGCTGGCGGTCCCGCCAGAGTGCTTGCCTTCATCGGCGTCCGGGCCGGGTTCGACGTCGGCCGGCAGGTCGAGCGTGTGGCCGGTGTGGTCGCGTTTCGCCGTCAGGTAGCGGTGATTGGCCTCCGACAAGTGCACCCCGGTGGGGAGCTGCTCGGTGACATCGATGCCGAGGGCGTTCAGCTGCGCCGCCTTGTCCGGGTTGTTGCTGAGCAGGCGTACCGAGGTGGCGCCGAGGGCGCCCAGCATCTGCGCGGCGGCGGTATATTCACGCTCGTCCTCGCCGTGGCCGAGGGCAAGGTTCGCTTCGTAGGTGTCCAGACCGGCGTCCTGAAGCGCATAGGCATCGAGCTTCGAGTAGAGGCCGATGCCGCGGCCCTCCTGTCGGAGGTAGAGGAGGAACCCGCCTGCGTCTGCGATTTGCTCGACCGCCTCGCGCAGCTGCGGTCCGCAGTCACAGCGCTGGCTGCCGAACACGTCACCGGTCAGGCATTCGCTGTGCAGCCTGACGAGAGGCGCCGGGCCCGTGGGCCCCTGATGCAGCAGCGCCTGCTCCCACTCGCCCAATGCGAGCAGCAGGTGTTCTTTGCCGTCGGACAGGCCCCGGAACGTCAGCACCTGGGTGGTGGCGGTGAAGCCGTCCGGAAAGCGCAGCGGAACGGTGACCTGGCTTCGGACTGTTGCCGGGGCTACCGCCAGGGGCGGCGCTGATGACTCGAACAGTACGGTCATCTGAGGTCCAAACGGGGCACGAGCATGTGGGTCCAATCAGAAATTTACTTGAAGATTGAAGTTAACCGTATCGACAGTTAGTTCACGATGCAAGTGATTGCGGCGCCGAAATAACTTCATGCTTGAAGTGTTACGCTGGCCCGATGGAACCTGCGGCGGAACCCCAGTGGCTGAGTAGCGAAGAGCGCCAGGCCTGGTTAACTCTTGTCGGCGTAATGGTCCGGCTGCCGTCAGCCCTCGACGCCCAGCTCCAGCGCGACGCCGGGCTCAGCCACTTTGAGTACATGGTGCTGGCTGGCCTCTCCGAAGCTCCCGGCCGCACACGCCGAATGAGTGAGCTGGCAGGCTTCACGGAATCTGGCCTTCCCCGGCTGTCCCAGGTTGTCAGCCGGCTGGAAAAGCGCGGCTGGGTGCGCCGCTCCCCCGATCCGTCCGACGGCCGCACCACCCTCGTCACCCTCACGGAGGACGGGTGGGAGAAGGTTGAGCAAACGGCGCCTGGTCATGTCGCTGCCGTCCGCGCGCTTGTCTTCGACCCCCTGACCAGAACCCAGTCGCGCCAGTTGGGTGACATCGGCCAGCGCGTCCTGCGCGCCGTCGATCCCGATGCCGGCTGCCTGCGCGACAAGGACTAGCACGCGGCCCTTTCCGGGAGGCAGTGGCCCCGCGTGAACTCACTGCAGGTCCATCCCCAGGCCTAACTCCCCGTAGTTGACCGCAGGGTGTTAAATAGTACTAATGGCAGCACGAAGGACGCTGCCTGAGAAGAAACGCTGCCTGAGCAGAACGCCGCATGAGAAGAACACCGCATGATGTGCGATTGGCTGCTGTTGCTTGCCGGAACCGTGAGGTCCGGCGCGAGACGGGGCCGGCGACGTGCGAGAGCCCTCTGAGACCGGGGCATCTCTCCCCAGCCGTCGTCGGTCCCCCTTTGGCCGTTACGACAAACAGGGCGGGTCCGAACCGAATGGTTCGGACCCGCCCTGTTTCACCGTCCGGGTTGTGGCCGTCTCAGCGTCCGGCGCCGTCTGCCTTGACGGCCAAAACCGGACGGTCCGCCTGGATCAGGATCCGCTGGGCATGGCTTCCCATGATGAACTTCCCCACCTGGGTACGGTGGCGCAGGCCGATGACAATCAGCGAGGCGTTGACCTCCCGCGCGAGCTCGAGAAACTCGTCCGCCAGGTCGTGCTGATACGAGGGCTGCATCACGGACGCCGTGACGCCGGCGTCCGTGGCGCGCTTCGCGGCCTGCTCAAGGAGTGCGGCGGTGGCCACGGCCTTGTCCACCAGCGCGCCTTCCCGGGCCGAATTGACGATGACGAGGTCTTCGTTCCGGAGGGTGGCCTCCGCGATACCGGCCGTGAGTGCGGCCTCCCCCGCGGGTGTGGGGACGAAACCGACGATAATGCTCATACCTTCTCCTTGATTTGTTCAGGGGCGGGCACTCCGGGGGTGGAGGGCTTGCGCTTGGCCATTACGGTCCGGATGCCCGGGAGGACGGCGACCAGCACGAAGACGATGAGGAGCGTCGCCGAAATCGGGCGGCTGAAGAATCCCATCGGGTCCCCGCCAAAGACAAGCAGCGAACGCCGCAGGGAGCTTTCCAGCAGGGATCCGAGGACAAAGGCCAGCACCAGTGGTCCCGGTTCGAAGCCAAACTTCTTCATGAGGTAGCCGATGATGCCGAAGACGACGACGAGCGTGACGTCGAACATGCTGTTGTTGATGGTGTAGGCACCCAGCAGGGTGATGAGGGCAGTGACGGGGGCGAGAATGGCGGCCCGCACCCGAAGGATCTTCACGAACAGGCCTACCAGCGGCAGGCTCATGATCAGCAGCAGGATGTTGCCGATATACATGGAATTCACCACGCCCCAGAACAGGTCCGGGTGCTCCTCGACGAGCTGGGGGCCGGGTGTCACGCCCTGGATCAGGAGGGCCCCGAACATCAGTGCCATGGTGGCGTTCGCGGGGATCCCCAGCGTGAGCAAGGGGATGAACGAGGAGGTCGCGGCAGCGTTGTTGGCCGTTTCGGGACCGGCAACACCCTCGGGAGCGCCCTTTCCGAACCGTTCAGGCTGCTTGGCCCGCTTCTTCTCCATGGCATAGGACGCCATCGAGGCAATCGTTGCGCCGCCGCCAGGCAGGATGCCCAGGAAGAAGCCAAGGACCGAGCCGCGTCCGATCGCTCCCGAGGCCTGCTTGAGGTCTGCACGGGAGGGCCAGACGTTGGTGACCTTCGAGGGGGCCTTGGCGGCCCGGTGGCGTTCCTCGAGGTTGTACAGGATCTCACCGAGCCCGAACACACCCATGGCGATCGGCACGAAGTCGATTCCGTCAGCGAGCTCCAGGCTTCCGAAGGTGAAGCGGCTTTCGCCGGTGAAGATGTCACGGCCCACTGTGGCGAGCAGCAGTCCCAGCGCCGCGGCGATGAGCGCCTTGGTCTTGGATCCGTTGCTGATGGTTGCCACCAGGAGGATCCCGAGCAGCGCCAGTGCCGAATATTCGGCCGGGCCGAAGTCGAGGGCGAAGCTGGCCACGACCGGCGCCAGGAAGGTCAGGCCGATGATGGCAGCGGTGCCGCCGATGAAGGATCCGATCGAGGCCAGGCCGAGGGCGGTGCCGGCCTTGCCCTGTTTGGCCATTTGGTAGCCGTCAAAGACGGTGACCACTGACGATGCCTCGCCGGGCAGCTTCAGCAGCACGGAGGTGATGGTGCCGCCGTACTGTGCCCCGTAGAAAATGCCGGCCAGCATGATGATGGCGGTGACGGGTTCCACGTTGTACGTAAGCGGGAGCAGGATGGCGATGGTTGCCGCGGGCCCCAGTCCGGGCAGCACACCGATCAACATGCCGATGACGACGCCGATCAGGCAGTACAGGAGGTTGGTCGGCTCCAGGACAACGGCGAATCCGTTGATCACGGGATTTAGAAAATCCACGGGGTTCTCCTAGAAGAGGTGGGGTATGGACGTGTTCAGCGCCAGGACAAAGATGCCGTAGAACGCTGCCACGACGATGGCGCTGATCAGCAGCGTGGAGCGCCAGGTTTCGCCGCCGAGGAACCGCATCCAGATGATGCACAGAACGAGGGCGGGCAACTCAAAGCCGATGACCGGCATCAGCGCCACCATGGCGGCGAGGGTGACGAGACCGGTCAGGGGCGCCATGGACATGCGGGTGAATTTCTCCGCGTCCCGGTTGTGGCGCCCGATAACGAGCTGGAAGAGTCCCAGGACCACCATGATGCAGCTGATCATGAACGGCCACAGTCCGGGCTGCGGTGCTGCCGGGGTACCCAGGCCCATCGCCAGCGACAGGAGGAGCGCGCCGACGCCGACGCCGAGGACCACCAAAGAGGCGGCCGTGTTGGCCAGGGCGCCGGCTGCAGGCGGCTTCTCATCCTCCCACTGGGCGGCCAGTTGCTCGGGCGTGAGATCCTCCTCCGGAAGGTCCTTGGGACGGTCAGGGGCGTCCCCGCCGGAGCGGGCAGCCGCCTGGCTGCCCCCTCCGGCGGACACTGGAGGTGTTGCTGTCACAGGAATCACTTGGTCCCGTTGAGGCTGATGCTGTACTTCTCCACCAGCGACTTGTACTTCGCGGCGTAGTCCTTCCACTGGGTGACGACTTCCTCGCCGGAGATCTCCTTCGGGGTCAGGAGGTTCTGCTCATTGAAGGACTTGTAGGCGTCAGACTTGAACGTCTCCTGCAGGGCGGCAAGCAGCTTGTCCTTCACGTTCTGCGGGGTGCCCTTGGGGGCAGCGACCGCCCGGTACTGGGCCACGGGAACGTCATAGCCCGATTCCTTGGCGGTGGGCGTGTCCGGAAGGAAGGAGTTCCGCTCCTCGGAGAAGACCAGGAGCGGGGCTACTTTGCCGGCCTTGATCTGCGGCATCGCTTCACCCAGCTGGATGGTGGCGAGTTCCACCTGGTTGCCCAGTACTGCTGTCAAGGCCGGTTTGCCGCTGTCGAAGGGCACGTCGGTGCCCGTCACGTTGGCCTGCTTGAAAAGCACCGTCTGGGCCAGCTGGCTGCCGGTGCCAACTCCGGTGGTGCCGAAGGTGATGTTCCGCCCCGCCCCGGTCACATCCTTGATGGACTTGAACCCGGACTTCTCGCTGGCAACCAGCACGTAGTCGTCCTGGGAGAGTCCGGCGATGACATCGAAGTCGTCGATGTTCACGGCCTCGTCCGCGGTGACGGCCAGCGGCGTGATGGTGATCAAGGACGCGTTGAGCAGAACCAGGTTCTGCCCGTCGGCGGGCTTGCCCGCCACTTCCTTGCTGGCCAGGGCGCCGTTGGCGCCTGGCTTGTTCACCACCGGCATCGGGGCGCCGAGGGTCTTGGCGGCGCCTTCCGAGATCGCCCGGGCGATGAGGTCGGTGCTGCCGCCGGGAGCCTGGCCAACGGTGAAGTTGACGGGTCCATTCGGATATGTTGCGGAATCGGTGGTGCCGCCTGCGACGTTGCCACACGCGGTCAGCGCCAGGAGCGTGACGGCGGAGGCCGCGCCGAGTACGGTGCGGCGCGAAGGGAAGTGCATCATTGGAACTCCTCGTTGGTGGTCGGGGCCCTGGCCCCGGAAGCATGTGAACCGCATCACTCCGGTTCGCTGAATCGAGTGTAGGGAGAGGCTATGATGCCTGTCTAAGCCCAAATATGCATCAAGTGATACCCGGAAGGCATTATGTTTACTTTTGACCAGCTGGCCGGATTCATCGCGGTGGCGGAGGAACTTCACTTCGGCCGCGCGGCGGAACGCCTCAACATGACCCAGCCTCCGCTGAGCCGCCAGATCCAGAAGCTGGAGCGCAGCGTCGGTGCCGAGCTCCTCGAACGGGACAACCGCAAGGTTCAGCTGACCCATGCCGGCGTGGCCTTCCTCGACGAGGCCAGGCGCCTGCTGGCGCTCGCCGAGCGCGCCCCCCTGACCGCACGGCGCATCGCCTCGGGCCGCTCGGGCCTGCTGCGCATCGGTTTCACCGCGGCCAGCGGACTCAGCATCCTGGGCCCCCTGCTGGAGGAGATTGCCACCAGGCTGCCCGACGTCGACATCGACCTCCAGGAGTTGGTCTCCGGCGAACAGATCCAGGCGCTGCAGACCGGGGAACTGGACCTTGGTCTGGCACGGCCGCCATTTAACAGCGAGGTGTTTGATTCCCACCTGCTCTACCGCGAGTCCCTGGTCCTCGCCGTCCCGACCGGCCACCCGCTGGCGCTCCTGGGCCGGGACATCGACAACGATGAAGTCAAGGATGAGCCGATCATCATGCACTCGCCCCTGCAGGCGCGGTACTTCTACGACCTCGTCATTCGCACGTTCCCCATCCAGCACGGCAATGTGGTCCACACCGTCAGCCAGATCCTGACAATGGTTTCGCTGGTGGCGGCCAAGCGCGGCGTCGCTTTCGTTCCTCACTCCGCAACGGCACTGGGAATCGCCGGGGTGGAATTCCTGCCCCTGACGGGCAGCAAAGGGGAACCTGTGGAGCTCCACGCCATCTGGAACCGCAAAATGGAAAATCCTGCACTGGGCCGCCTGCTGACCGAGCTCGAGTACCAAATGGAGTGACCACTTTCATGATGCACGCAGGGTATCAATACATACAAAAATGAACTTAGACAGGCATGAGAGCCGAGCCTAGTCTGAAGGGGAACCACACCACTTGCGCCAAGCACGGCGCCTACCCGGAGGACCATATCGTGGCAAAATACACACCCCAGGAACTGGCCAACGCCCTCAAGGAGGGCCTGCTCTCCTTCCCCGTCACGTCGTTCAACGCGGAGCTGCAGTTCGACGAGGAGAACTACCGCAAGCACCTTGCCTGGCAGGCGAGCTTCCCGGTCGCGGGCCTGTTCGCCGCCGGCGGCACCGGCGAAGGCTTCTCCCTGACACCGGCAGAATCGGAGCGGGTGGTCCGCGCCGCCGTTGACGAGGTGGGCGCGCGCGTACCCGTCCTGGCCTCCGCCGGTGGATCCACCGCCCAGGCCATCGAAAATGCCCAGGCAGCCGAAACCGCCGGGGCGGAAGGCATCCTCCTCCTCCCGCCCTACCTGACCGAGGCGGACCAGGACGGCCTGACCGAACACGTCAGTGCCATCTGCAGGTCGACCTCACTCGGCGTCATCATCTACAACCGCGCCAACGCCATCTACAAAGACACCACCGTCGCCACCCTGGCGGACCGGCACGAGAACCTGATTGGCTTCAAAGACGGGGTCGGGGACCTCGAACACGATGCCCGTGTCTACGCCAAGCTCGGCGAACGGCTCTTCTACCTGGGCGGGCTGCCCACCGCGGAAACGTTCGCGCTGCCGCTGCTCCAGCTGGGCATGAGCACCTATTCCAGCGCGATGTACAACTTCGTCCCGCAGTTCGCCCTGGATTTCTACCAGGATGTCCGCAACGAAGACCGCGTTGCAGTCAACAAGAAGCTCAACGACTTCGTGATCCCCTACCTGGACATCCGCGACCGGGTCAAGGGTTACTCCGTCTCCATTGTGAAGGGCGGCCTGGACGCCATCGGGCGTTCCGCCGGTGGAGTCCGCCCGCCGCTGCAGAACCTCGCGCCGCAGGACTTCGCCGACCTCAAAGCGCTCATCGCAACCGTTTCCTAGGAGGAACCCCTTGCCCCTCACCGGACACTCCCTGATCGCCGGCCGTCCGCTCGCCGGCAACGGCCAGACCACCCACGGCGTCAATCCCGCCACAAACGAAATGCTCGAACCGGCTTACACGCTGCTCACCGCGCAGCAGCTCACGGAGGCGACCGCGGCGGCCGCCGAGGCCTTCGCCTCGTTCAGCACACTTGACCCGGAAACCCACGCCGGCTTCCTGGAGGCCATCGCCAACAACATCGAAGCCATCGGCGACGAGCTCATCACCCGGGCCGGCCAGGAGACCGGTCTGCCCGCCGCGCGCCTCCAGGGCGAGCGTGCCCGCACCTCCGGCCAGCTGCGCCTCTTTGCCGGCGTCGTCCGCCAGGGAGATTTCCGCGGCGTCCGGATTGACCCAGCGCTGCCGGACCGCGCTCCGCAGCCGCGCGCCGATATCCGCCAGCGCCAGATCCCGCTTGGACCGGTTGCCGTCTTCGGCGCCAGCAACTTCCCGCTGGCCTTCTCGACGGCAGGCGGAGACACCGCCTCCGCCCTCGCGGCCGGCTGCCCCGTGGTCTTCAAGGCCCATAACGCCCACCCCGGCACCGGCGAACTCGTCGGGCAAGCCATCGCCAAGGCGGTCACGGACTTCGGGCTGCACCCCGGCGTCTTCTCGCTGGTCTACGGCCCGGGCAGCAGCATCGGGCAGGCCCTCGTCGCCGATCCCGCGATCAAGGCTGTCGGATTCACCGGCTCGCAGTCCGCCGGCATCGCCCTGATGCGCACCGCCGCCGGGCGCCCCGAGCCGATTCCCGTCTATGCGGAGATGTCCTCGCTCAACCCGGTGTTCGTCTTCCCCGGAGCACTCACCGGCGACGTCGACGCGCTGGCTGCGCAGTACGTTGCGGCTGTTACGGGCAGCTCCGGCCAGCTGTGCACGTCCCCCGGGCTCTTGTTCGCGCCGGCCGGTGAGGCGGGCGACAAATTAGCTGCCGCCGTCGGCCGGGCCGTCTCCGGCTGCGTCGGGCAGACCATGCTCACCGCCGGAATCGCCGGATCCTGGCAGGCCGGGGCGGAGGCCCTGGGATCAGCGGACAACGTCAGCGTCCTCGGACAAGGCGTCGAAGGGGAGTCAAAGAACTCCCCGGCTCCTGCCATCTTCGGCACCAGCGTTGCAGAGTTCCTGGCCAACCACGTGCTGCACGCGGAAATCTTCGGCGCCGCCAGCCTGGTGATCCGCTATTCAACCACCAAGGAACTCGTCGACGCCGCCAGCCGGCTCGAAGGTCAGCTGACCGCCTCGCTGCAGCTCACCGAGGCGGACTACGCCGCGGCGGCCCCCCTGGTGCCGGCACTGGAGCGGAAGGTCGGCCGGATCATTGTCAACGGCTGGCCCACCGGCGTTGAAGTCGGGCACGCCATGGTCCACGGCGGCCCCTTCCCGGCCACTTCGGACACCCGGACCACCTCCGTCGGCAGCCTGGCCATCGACCGCTTCCTGCGCCCCGTCGCGCACCAGAACCTCCCGCCGGAACTTCTCCCCGCGCCGCTCCAGGACGCCAACCCGTGGCGGCTGAACCGCCGGATCAACGGCGTCGTGGTCAACGCCGAAGCAGTACACTCAGCAGAGCCCGCAGCAACAGAGAAGGCAGAGGTCAGCGCGTGACAACTCAGCCCACCATCGCCCGGGTCGAAGTCGTCCCCGTCGCGGGCCACGACAGCATGCTGATGAACCTCAGCGGCGCGCACGGCCCGTTCTTCACGCGCAACGTCGTCATCATCACCGATTCGGACGGCCGGACCGGCCTCGGTGAAGTGCCCGGCGGGGAAAAGATCCGCACCACCATCGAGGAGGCCGGCAAGCTGCTCACGGGCCTTCCGGTGGCACGCTACCGCTCGCTGCTCCGTGACATTTCGACAACGTTCGCGGACCGGGACGCGGGCGGCCGGGGTCTCCAGACCTTCGACCTGCGCACCACCGTCCACGCCGTCACCGCCGTCGAATCGGCACTGCTGGACCTCCACGGACAGTTCCTCGGTGTCCCGGTCGCCGAACTCCTGGGCGACGGTCAACAGCGCAGCTCGGTGCCCATGCTCGGCTACCTCTTTTTCATCGGCGACCGCAGCAGGACGGATCTGCCGTACCTCGTGGAGGCGGCGCCCGCGGACCGGTGGGAAGAGCTCCGCCGGCAGGAGGCCATGACCCCGGACGCCGTCGTGGCCCTGGCAGAGGCCGCCCACGAGCGCTACGGTTTCAGCGACTTCAAGCTCAAGGGCGGCGTGCTCTCCGGCGACGCCGAGGTGGACGTCGTGACCGCCCTGGCGAAGCGCTTCCCGGAAGCGCGGGTCACCCTTGATCCCAACGGCGGCTGGCTGCTCGACGAAGCCATCCGGCTTGGCAAGCGGATGCAGGGCGTGGTGGCCTACGCCGAGGATCCGTGTGGCGCCGAGGGCCGGTTCTCGGGCCGGGAGGTGATGGCGGAGTTCCGCCGCGCCACCGGGCTGAGGACCGCCACGAACATGATCGCCACGGACTGGCGGGAAATGGCACACGCCATCCGCAGCAACGCCGTCGATATCCCGCTTGCGGATCCGCACTTCTGGACCATGCACGGCTCCGTCCGGGTGGCCCAGCTGTGCAACGATTTCGGCCTGACCTGGGGCTCGCACTCGAACAACCACTTCGACATCTCCCTGGCCATGTTCACCCACACCGGAGCTGCTGCTCCGGGGGAAATCACCGCCCTGGACACGCACTGGATCTGGCAGGACGGCCAGGGCCTGACCCGTGAACCGCTGCAGATCCGGGACGGCGCCATCCAGGTCCCGGACGCCCCGGGTCTGGGGGTCGAGCTGGACCGGGATGCCCTGGAAAAGGCCCACCAGCTGTACCTGGAACACGGGCTCGACGCCCGCGACGATAGCATCGGCATGCAGTACTACATCGACGGCTGGGCGTTCGACCCCAAGCGGCCCTGCCTGGTCCGCTAGGCGGCCCGGCCATCAGCCCCACCCCCGGACCCGCACGGCCGGAGCCCATCGCAACCGGGCGCCGGCCGTGCGGATCCCAACCACCTGCATGAACCCGGGCCGGATACCGGCCCACAGCTACTTTCGAAGGACCAATCTTGGGCGGCGTTGTCTCCGGAATTCTGATCGTCTCCGCTGTCATCGCTGTCGGCTATTGCGCCGCCCGGCTGCGGATCCTGGGGCCCGAGGTCCAGGGGGCCCTCACCCGCACGGCGTTCTACGTCACCAACCCGGCCTTGCTGTTCACCGTTGTGGCCGGCAGCGACATCCGCGCCGCGCTCGGCACCGACGCCCCGCTGGCGCTGCTCTCCGCGGCGGCTGTGGGGCTCCTCTACTGCCTCCTCAGCTTCCTGTTCTTCCGGCGGCCGGTGGCCGAAACCGCTGTCGGAGCCATGGCCAGCAGCTACGCCAACGCCAACAACATCGGCATTCCGGTGTCGCTCTACGCCGTGGGCACGGCACAACATGTTGCCCCCGTGCTCTTGGTCCAGATCCTGGTCATGGCCCCGTTCTACCTGACCGTCCTGGGACTGGCCGGGGGCGCGAGGATCTCCTGGAAAAAACTGCTGCTCCAGCCGTTCGCGAACCCCATGATCATCGCTTCCGGGCTGGGCGCCGCCGTCGCCCTGACCGGCTGGCACGCTCCCGAGCTCCTGCAGAAACCCATCGACATGCTCGCCGGCGGGGCCGTCCCCATGGTCCTGATCGCTTTTGGACTCTCCCTGGCCGGCAAGGCGCCGCTGCAGAAGGGTGACGGCCGCACCGAAACCCTCGTCGCCACCGCCCTGAAACTGGCCGCGATGCCTCTCGTCGTCTGGGCGCTGGGCCGCTTCGTCTTTGGCCTGGAGGGCCAGCATCTGCTCGCCAGCGTCATCATGGCGGCGCTGCCCACCGCCCAGAATGTGTTCCTCTTCGCGTCCCCCTACGGACGGGGCGTGACGATGGCCCGCGACGTGATTCTCTGCACCACCATCCTCAGCTCCGGCGCGCTCCTCGCGGTCGCGTGGCTGCTGGGCTAAATTCCTCCGGGAAAACTACTTGTTATACAAGTGGTTAGCTTGTAACCTAAGTAAGTGCGGGGCGCTGCGGCCCGGCACTCACTTCCAGGGAGAATCCATGACCAGCGTCGATCTGATCCGCCACGTAAAACTTTCCACGGCCAGGCTGCCGCTCGCCGTCCCCATCAGCGACGCCAAAGTGTTCACCGGGCGCCAGAAGCCGATGACCGAAGTCGTCTTCCTCTTCGCCGAAATCACCACCGAGCAGGGCCACAGCGGCATTGGCTTCAGCTACTCAAAGCGCGCCGGAGGCCCGGCCCAGTATGCCCACGCCCGGGAAGTTGCCGAGGGCATCATCGGGGAGGACCCGAACGACATCGGCAAGCTCTACACCAAGCTTCTATGGGCGGGCGCCTCCGTCGGCCGCTCGGGTGTTGCCACCCAGGCGCTGGCGGCCATCGACATCGCGCTCTACGACCTCAAAGCCAAGCGGGCCGGCCTGCCGCTGGCCAAGTTCCTGGGTTCCTACCGGGACTCCGTTCAGACCTACAACACCTCTGGCGGCTTCCTGAACGCCTCGCTCGACGAGGTCAAGGCCCGCGCCACCGTCCTCCTGGACGAGGGAATCGGCGGCATCAAGATCAAGGTGGGACTGCCGGATACGGCCGAGGACCTCCGCCGTGTCGCCGGGATCCGCGAACACATCGGCTGGGACGTCCCGCTGATGGTTGACGCCAACCAGCAGTGGGACCGCGCCACGGCCTTGCGGATGGGCCGCCAACTGGAGGAATTCAACCTCATCTGGATCGAAGAGCCCCTCGACGCCTACGACTTCGAAGGCCACGCGCACCTGGCGCGGATCCTGGACACCCCCATCGCCACCGGCGAAATGCTGGCCTCGGTCGCCGAACACAAGGGCCTCATCAACGCCGGGGGCTGCGACATCATCCAGCCCGACGCCCCGCGCGTCGGCGGCATCACCCAGTTCCTCCGCCTCGCCGCCCTCGCGGACGAACGCGGACTGGGCCTCGCCCCGCACTTTGCCATGGAAATCCATCTCCACCTCGCTGCTGCCTACCCGCGCGAGCCCTGGGTGGAGCACTTCGACTGGCTGGATCCGCTCTTCAACGAACGCCTCGAAACCAAGGACGGCCGCATGCTCGTTCCGGACCGCCCCGGCCTGGGTATCACCCTCAGCGACCGGGCGCGGGCCTGGACGACAGAGTCGGTGGAATTCGGCAAGTAACCTTGACCCATGAGCCGGAACCTGACCGCGGACCTCGCCGCCGATCTTCGCATGCGCATCGTCGACGGCGTGATCCAGCCGGGCGGCAAGCTTCCCAGCGAAAACACCCTGATCGGCGAGTTCGGCGTGAGCCGGACCGTGGTGCGGTCCGCGCTTACCCGGTTGCAGGCCGAAGGACTGGTGGAAACCGAACGGGGGCGGGGCAGTTTCGCGCTGACCCCTCCCCCGGCGGACGCACCGCCGGTCCCCGGCAACCGGCCGGTGGCCAGCCTGGCCGACCAGGTGAAGCTGCTGGAGTTCCGCATCGGCGTCGAATCCGAAGCGGCCGCGCTGGCCGCCCGGAACCGCTCGGAACGTCAACTGCAGGCGGTCCGGAAGGCGCTGGAGGAATTCACGGCCAGCGCGGCCCACCCGGCGCACGCCATGAAATCGGACTACGAGTTCCACCGGGCCATTGCGGCCGCTACCGGCAACCCGTTCTATTCCGACTGCCTGGCCCGGCTGGGTCAGACCATGATCGCAATGCCCCGGACCCGTCTGATGACGGGCGGGGAACATTACGTCCGGGAGCATTTCGAACAGGTGGTGCTGGAGCACGAGTCCATCTACGCCGCCATTTCGGAAGGCGACGGATCGTCGTCGGCGGCGGCCATGCGCAGCCATCTGGCAAACTCCCGACGCCGGCTCCGCACCCCCGCCGCGGGTCGCCGGACCGGCAGCTGAAGACCCAGACGGATGCAGGTCACAGACACCGCTGTCACGGACGTCGGAACCGCCACGAAGAAGTTCTTCAGGCGGGTCCTGCCCATCATGCTGGTCATGCTCGTGTGCAACCAGCTCAACCGGTCCAACATCGGCTACGCCCAGGCACAGCTGGAAGCCGACGTGGGCATCGGTGCCGCGGCCTACGGTCTTGGCGCCGGACTGTTCTTTCTCGCCTATGCGATCTTTGAGCTTCCCAGCAACGTTCTGATGGAGAAGCACGGTGCCAAGATCTGGCTGTCCCGGATCATGGTCAGCTGGGGTGTCGTCTCCTTCCTGATGGCGTTCGTGCAGAACGAGACGTGGTTCTTCATCCTGCGGTTCCTGCTGGGCGCAGCCGAGGCCGGGTTCTTTCCCGCTGTCATTTTCTACTTCGCCCGTTGGGTTCCGGCGGCCCAGCGCGGCAAGGCCACCGCGATCTTCATCGCCGGGTCCTCCGTCGCTGCCGCCGTCTCAGGGCCCATCGCCGGACTGCTGCTCAGCCTTCACGACTCGCTGGGCCTGCGGGGCTGGCAGTGGCTGTTCGGCTTCGAGGGCCTGCTTTCCGTGGTGGTCGGGGCCGTCGTGTTCTTCCTGCTGGACGCCAAAGTCGAGGATGCAAAGTGGCTGAGCCCCGGCGAAAAGTCCGCCCTGAGCGCTGCGATCGCGGCAGAGGACGCCGTTCACGCCGCCGTCGAGAATGGACCACTCAGCCGCTGGAGGATGCTGCTGGATCCGCAGATCCTGCTGCTGTGCGGCATCTACTTCGCCATTCAACTTTCCGTCTACGCCAACACCTTCTGGCTCCCCAGCATCATCAGGCGGATCCCGGGAACCACGGACCTCAGCGTCGGATTCCTCTCCGCGATTCCATGGGTCTGCGCGGTCGTTGCCATGTATTTTGCGGCGCGATGGCAGGACAGGGCGAGGTCCAGGCGACCGCTGCTCGTGCTCGCCCTGCTGGTCGCCGCCTGCGGGACCCTTGCGGCCGCCGTCGCGTCCCCGGCCCTGGCCTTGGTCTTCCTCTCCGTCGCCGCCATGGGCTTCAAGAGCGCCTCACCCTTGTTCTGGACCATCCCCCAGTCGGGTCTGCACCCGCTGGTCCTCGCGCCGGCCATCGCCATTATCAACTCGTTGGGAAATCTGGGCGGCTTTGTGGCTCCCTTGGGCTTCGGGCTCATCAAGGAACAGACGGGAAGCGTGACGCCGGGGCTGTTCGCCCTGGCTGCAGCCTCGACGGCCGCTGCCGGGCTGGTGTTTTTCCTCAAAGAGCGCCGGGCCGAGGGCTGCACCCCGACCGGGGGCGGGGAAATCCCTGGCGGGGAAATTGCGCGCAGAGCAGTGGGTGCCCGCTAGCTCCCAAGTCCCCGGGCTGGCCCGAGCGGTTCGGGCTGACCCCCGGACGCCAGCCACTGCCGGCCGGCGTCTCGGGTACCCGTTCCCAGGCTGGATGCCTAGTGCCGGCTCACGCCGGCGGCCGCCCGCACAGCGTCGCGCATGGTCGTGGCAGGCCGGCCGATCAGCTTGCTGAGGTCGCCGCTGGTCACGAGCAGCTCACCCCGCGCGATGCCAAGATCGCTGTCCGCCAGGATGGCCGCGTAGGGCTCCGGCAGCCCCACTTCGACCAGCACGCCGGTGTAGCTTTCCACCGGAAGGTCCTGGTACGTCACCGGCTGTTCGGCCGCGGCGCTGACTTCCTCTGCCAGCTCGCTGAGGGTGAAGGCCGCGTCGCCGCCGAGCTCATAGACCTTCCCGGCCTGGTCATCCCGGAGCAGCACAGCTGCCGCGGCCTGGGCGTAGTCGGCGCGGGTGGCCGCGCTCACGCGGCCTTCCCCGGCACTCCCGAGCACGGCGCCGTGCTGGACGTAGCTGCTGAGCTGGTCCGTGTAGTTCTCGAGGTACCAGCCGTTGCGCAGCAGCGCGAAGGGCAGGCCGGAGTCTTTCAGGGCTGCTTCCGTGGCCTCATGCTCGGCTGCCAACTTCATATCCGTGCTGCCCGCGTTGGCGATGCTGGTGTAGGCGATCAGACCGACGTTGGCGTCTTTGGCGGCCTTGATGGCGTTCCGATGCTGCTCAAGTCGCTGTCCGACCTCGCTGCCGGAGATCAGCAGCACTTTTTCGGCGCCGGCGAATGCCTGGCGCAGGGATTCCGGGTCGTTGTAGTCGACCGGCCGGAGCTGGACGCCCCGGTCCCCGAGATCGCTGATCTTGGCCAGATCACGGCCGGCGGCAACAATCCGGGCGGCGGGTACATTGTGTTCGAGGAGCGCTTCAACAACGAGGCGGCCGAGCTGTCCGGTGGAGCCGGTGACGACGATGGTCATGGTGTTCCTGTCTCTGGGGGAGGCTGACATCCATGCCAACTGCGCCACGCCAGGATTACTTCCCGGGAGAGAGTACGCACTTTAAAGTAAGGTACAACCATGAAGGTAAGTGCACCGCTCGTCGGCTCCCCAACTCTGCTGCAGGAAAAGATCTTCACGGCCGGATGTCCCAGCCGAACCGTTCTCGATCACGTCTCCAGCAAATGGGGCGTGCTGATCCTGGTGGCGCTGGCGAACGGCCCGCAGCGCTGGAGCGAACTGCGACGCCGCGCTGACGGCATCAGCGAGAAGATGCTCGCCCAGACGCTCAAGACACTCGAAAAGGACGGCTTCCTCCGCCGCGACGCCCAGCCGGTCATCCCGCCCAGGGTCGACTACAGCCTCACGGAACGTGGCTGCGAGCTTGTCGCCGTGTTGCTTCCGCTCGTGACCTGGGTCGCCGAACATGCCGACGAAATCGTCAATCCCGTGGGCCCGTTCCCGGAGTAGACCGGCTCACTGCCCCGCGCTCGCGGCGGGGAGGATAATGGCAGCGGGAGTCAGCAGCCAGCACCCGCGAGAGGGGTCCGAATGCAACCGTCGGCGCGCATCACGGTTGAGGTGCCGGTACTGGCTGTTGGTTCCGGACCCTCTGACTACGAGAATTTGGGCAAGAAGGTCGATGCGCTGCGCCGTCAGCAGGGCCTTCACCTGACACTGCTGCACATCGGCGTGCTGGAGGACTTCAGCCAGGACATCGCCGCCTGGACCAAGGGCATCACGACCCCGGCAGCAGCCACACGCACCACGGTTGCCTGGCTGGAGGGGCTGCCCGTCCTGGGAGGCTTCTCCGCCAGGACCGAGAGTCTGGTCCTGCTGGGCGGCGGGCGCGTGAGCGGCCTGGAGGTGGACGTACCCCCGCACGTGCGGGACTATCAGGTGTCCCTGGTTACAAGGCTGCATGAACTGCTGGACGAGTTGCTGGTTGACAACGTTGATGACTTCATCCTCAGCTCACGCGCCCTCGGCTTCAGGTATCCACGATGGACACCCCACATTGCCGTCGGCCGCCCCAAGACGAGGGACCGCGGACCGTGGGCAATTGAACCGCTGGACGTCGAATTCGGCGAATCGCGGATCAGGAACCGCCAGTTCTTTCCGTCCGGCGGCGCGGAATAGATTCGACGGAACCCAGTTTTCCGGACAAGCAGGTGGAGGGGCCCATGACCATTCGAAGCGCTGGGATACTGCTCTACCGCCGCGGCCCCGGCCCGGAGGTGGAGGTGTGGATAGCCCATATGGGGGGCCCGTTCTGGGCGGGCAAAGAGTCCCGCGCCTGGTCGATTCCCAAGGGCGAATACCTCGCGGACGAGGACCCGCTGGCCGCCGCGCAACGGGAGTTCGCGGAGGAAATGGGGAGTCCGGCCCCGGCCGCGGACTACGTCCCGCTTGGCGCCTTCCGGCAGCCCTCGGGCAAGATCATCACGGTCTTCGCCGCGGAGTCGGACTTTGCGCCCGAACACATTGTGAGCAACACTTTTGCACTGGAATGGCCGAAGGGGTCGGGTATCGTCCGGCACTACCCGGAGATCGACGACGCCGAGTGGACAGCCGTGCCGGCAGCGCGCTCCCGACTGGTCGGCGGCCAGTTGCCGATCCTGGACGCGTTCCTCCGGCTCGTGGGCAGCGACGTCCCATGATGTGGACTATCCCCCTTACAGCCTTACGCTTGCTGGCCCGGCCGCAGACTGCCACTCTGGGGGAATCGCACTCCCCTCAGCGGATGAAAGGCAAGGACGATGCCGCTCTATCTCTCGAAATTCAGCTACACCCCTGAGACGTGGGCCAGGATGATCAGCAACCCCGAAGACCGCAGGAAAGCAGCCACGGCGTACATCGAATCGGTCGGAGGAAAACTCCACGGCTTCTGGTACGCCTTCGGCACCCATGACGGCTACAACCTGTGGGAGGCCCCCGACAACGTATCCATGGCCGCTGTGGCGCTGGCCATCACCGGAGGCGGTGCCCTGAGCTCGCTGGAAACGACCGTGCTATTGACTGTCGACGAGACAATGGAAGCCCTCCGGATGGCCGGGCAGGTCAGGTACCAGGCGCCCGGCGCTGGATGATCCCGCGACCCCGCCGTTGGGCAGGGATCAGTCGGGCCGGGATCATCCGGCGCGTTCACTCGTTGGGCAGGTAGCGCCCTGCCACCACAACCCACCTCACGGAAGGAGACTGCTTGCTCATCGTACTGACCGGCATTGACGGCTCCGGAAAAACGACGGCGGCCGAGGCCATCGTTGATGCCGCCCGTCACGCGGGGGACAGCGCCCTGCTCCTCCGCAACTACGCAGGCCGCCGAAGGATGTCCCTGATCGGGGCGAAACTCGGCGTGCACCTGCCACGGCGGCTGGCGGACCTCATTGAAACGGCGGTCCGCACTTTCAACGTGGTGAATTCGCACCGCCGCGCCCGGCGATTCCCCGGCCTGGTCGTTATGGACCGGCACCTCCATTGCCAGCTCGCGCTGCGCCAGGCGCAGGGACTTCCCCGGGGACGTTGGCTTCCTTGGCTCATCCGCACGCTCCCCCAGCCCGACCTCGTCCTCCACCTGGACATTGACCCGCGGGAGGCCCAGGCGAGGGTGGTCGCTCGAGGCACGGACCGAGAGCGGCTCGAGGACCTCGAATCCCTGCGCGAGGCCTATCAGTCACTTCCGGAATTCCGCCGGTTCACCAGCATCCCTGCCGGGGGGCCGGCCGCGGAGGTACTCTCCCGGCTGCAGGCCGCCATCTCGATTGCCGGCGGAAGGCCGGCCGGCGGGTCCTCCCCCGCCAGCCGCGCACCCGTCCGGAGAGAGGCGGGTCCGGCAGCCCCCGGATCGGATACCTAGACGATATGAAGTGAGGGGTGCGGGGCCCCCAGCCCCGTCCGGGACCGGGCCATTATCGCCGGGTCGGCCCGGCAGCGCCGGCTTTGGTGTAGTCCGTG
>NZ_JBWZCJ010000007.1:0-194759 GCF_059383535.1 Pseudarthrobacter sp. HLT1-3
CAGGCCTTCCAAGGCGGCGCCATCTACTGGACACCCTCCACCGGAGCCCAGCCAAGCCTGTACGGACCCATCCGGTCCGCCTGGGCAGCGCAAGGATTCGAAAGCGGCAAGCTCGGCTACCCCACCACCGACGAGCTCAACTACCCCAATGGCGGCCTGGCCCAGGCCTTCCAAGGCGGCGCCATCTACTGGACACCCTCCACCGGAGCCCAGCCAAGCCTGTACGGACCCATCCGGTCCGCCTGGGCAGCGCAAGGATTCGAAAACGGCAAGCTCGGNAACTACCCCAACGGCGGCCTGGCCCAGGCCTTCCAAGGCGGCGCCATCTACTGGACACCAGCTGGCGGCACGGTCGTCAAATAGTGGCGTCGAGGTGGGACCTCTGGGAGAGGCATCGGGTCGGAGTGAGGTTGAAGATGCTGGTGGCAGCGTCAGTCGCCGCCCCGGTAGGCTCAATCAGGGCTCGTGGTCCTTTCCCATGTTGAATGCTTAGCCTGAATCCACCGGTCCGCTGGGGAGGGTAGCCTGAATCCGTTTCCGGCGGTTTGCAGGCTGCGGGCGTGGCTGATTTCCCGGCCTCGCTGCCCTTGAGCGTTCCAATGCAGGTCCTGGTCGCGCTTGTGGCTGGGTTGATGGTGGCCAGGCTGTCTTGGGTAGCGGCTAGATGGTGTCGAAGCGTTTTCCAGAGGGTTGATGGGGCGGTGGAGAATGATCTGCCGGGCCGAGGACGCGACACGGGCAGCAATGTTGGTGAGTTGATCCACCGACTCGCGGTTGATACTGGATGATTGTCGGTCCAGTTGCGGATTCTTTACTCGGGGCATCACATTTGGCATTCGACTCCGCCGGGCGTGTACCGCCGCGTGGTTTGTGGGTCACCCGTCCGGAGTTTTTCTCGTACCCACAAGACGTAAGAGGTGCACGCCGCAAGGCTCACGCCGTCGAGCAGGAGTCCTCCTCCGCGCACCCGATTTGCCGGGCCGCCTTCGCCACCGAGGCTGACGCTGAGAGGCCGGACGCATGCCCGACTGTATCAAGCGTTGACTTCACCGCCACGGGCCCAGGGGTGAAGTTTGTTGTCGACGACGTCATCTATTGGCGGCCGAGGGTCAAGTCCATTTAGGTCACGTGCCCCAGTACGTCCTTGAGGCAACGCAATAGCGGATAAAGCTCAACGAACCAGGGCATTCGGGCAAGGAAATCGGCGGTGCTTGCGGATAAGTGCCAGGCAGGGGCCCGGCCGGAGGGCGGGCCGGCGCTGGGAACGTTAGTCGCTCGTAGCTCCTACCGTCACGGCTTCCGCGGCGTAGCCCCGCGGGTTGCTGCTTTGCCAGCGCCAGTGGTCCTTGCACATCTGCGCCAGGTTGCGGTGCGCGGACCAGCCAAGGTCGGCCAGCGCGGCTGAGGCGTCGGCGTAGCTGACCGCAGCGTCGCCGGGGCGGCGAGGCGCAAATTCGTAAGGCACCGGGCGGCCGGCGGCCTTCCCGAAAGCCTCAATGACCTCCAGCACCGAGGAGCCGCGGCCGGTACCGAGGTTCCAGCGGAACACGCCGGCCTTGCCGCTGAGGTAGCCCAGTGCGGCCAGGTGTCCGGCGGCCAGGTCCATCACGTGGATGTAGTCGCGCACGCCGGTGCCGTCCGGCGTCGGGTAGTCGTTGCCGAACACCATGACCTTTTCGCGGCGACCCACCGCCACCTGGGCCACGAACGGGAGCAAGTTGTTGGGGATACCGCTGGGGTCCTCTCCGATCAGGCCGGACTCGTGGGCACCCACCGGGTTGAAGTAGCGCAGCAGTGCGATGCTCCAGCGCGGGTCGGCGGCACCAAGGTCGGAGAGGATGTCCTCGATCTGTTCTTTGGTCCGGCCGTAGGGGTTGGTGGCATCCAGCGGGGCTTTTTCGATGAGCGGGACTTCCTCCGAAGCGCCGTAGACGGTGGCAGAGGAACTGAAGACCAGCCTGCGAACGCCGGCTGCGTCCATGCTGTGGAGCAGGTTCAGGGTTCCCACCACATTGTTCCGGTAGTACCAGAGCGGCTTCTCCACCGACTCCCCCACCGCTTTCAGCCCGGCGAAGTGGATGACGGCCTCAAAGCCGCCCTCGGCGAAGACGGCATCGACGGCGGCGGCATCGAGCAGGTCGACCTCGCGGAAGTCCACCTTTTTGCCGGTGAGCCCCTCCACCCGGCGCAGGGACTCGGGGTTCGAATTCATCAGGTTGTCGAGGACGACAACCTCGTGCCCCTCCTCGAGGAGACAAAGCGTCGTGTGCGATCCGATGTAGCCGGCGCCGCCGGTAACCAATACCTTCATGCGCTCCAGTGTAGGTTGGAAGCGCCTCACGTCGCATTCCGCGCATGTGGCACCGGGCCAGTGATTGTGCCGCCGCGGCGCCCAACAATTACCATGGGAAGAGACGTCCGGAGTTTGGATGCCGGCGGAGCCCTGTGGATTTCGCGCCCGAACTGCCCTGAAACAGGAAGTATTCCATGCCGCCGATCACGGCCGAACGAACGCTCGAACGCCCGCTCGCGCGGCCCACTGCGCCGAAGTCTTCGCTGCGCAACGACATCCAGGGCCTGCGCGCCATCGCCGTTGGCTCGGTGCTGCTCTATCACATGGGGGCGCAGTTCATCCCCGGCGGTTTCGTGGGTGTGGACGTCTTCTTCGTGATTTCCGGCTTCCTGATCTCCGGACTGATCATCCGCGAGCTGCAGCGCACCGGGACCTTCTCCTTCTCCGCCTTCTACGCACGGCGACTCAAGCGGCTCGCGCCCGTCTACCTGCTGGTGCTGCTGGCCTCCGGCACCGCGGTGATGACACTGCTGACGCCGCTGCAGGCAGGCCGCTACGTCAAGGACCTGATCGCCGCGGCGCTCTATGGGGCCAACTTCAACTTCGCGACCCAGACCTCCGGCTACTTTGCCGACCCGGAGCCCTCCCCATTCGTCCACTTCTGGTCTCTGGCGGTGGAGGAACAGTTCTACTTTGTCTGGCCGATCATGCTGTTCCTCGTGCTGCACCGCGCCCGCCGCTCCCGCCACCTGCTCTGGTACCTGCTGGGCGGCGTGTTTGCGGTGTCCCTCGCGTTGAGCATCGTGCTGTCCCACTCGCAGCCCACCAGCTCGTATTATCTCCTGCACACCCGCGCCTGGGAACTGGCCGCGGGCGCGCTGACCTACCTGGTTTCGGCCAAGCTGACGGCATTGAACGCCCGGCTGCGCGGCCTGCTGCTGGGGGTTGGACTTTCCACGATAGTCCTGTCCGCGCTGCTCATCACAAAGTCCATGGAATTCCCAGGCTGGGTGGCGCTCTTCCCGGTGCTCGGCACGGTGGCCATCATCCTCGCCGGCAGCGGCGGGATGATGCCTCCGGGGGCAAACCGGATACTGGGTAACCAGCCGATGCTATTCCTGGGCAATATCTCCTATTCGCTGTACCTGTGGCACTGGCCGCTACTCGTCATCCCGCAGCTGCTCGCCGGCGGACCGCTGCGGCTGCGGGAGAAAGCTGTCCTGGCTGTCGCCGCCGTCGTGCTGGCAACGTTGACCTACTACTTCGTCGAAAAGCCTTTCCAGGCCCTGAACGTCGACCGCCGCAAACGCCTGACCTACGCCATCGCGCTCGGCACGACGGCGGTGCTGGCCGCAGGCTTCGGGGGTTGGGGTCTTGCGCAGCAGCAATCACTGCAGTCCGCCCAGGCACTCAGCAAGCTGACCGTCGCCGCGGACCGCGCTGGCGCCGGGCTCGAGCCCTTTGCCGATCCGCTGGTCGACGCCAGCGGCCGATGGATTCCCCAGGCTACGCTCACCCCCTCGCTGGACACCGTGGACAAGGACCTCACGGACATTTTCACCAACGGGTGCAACAACAACGGCGCGGACTACAACACCACCGGCTGCGAATTCGGCAAGCTGGACTCACCGCGGACAGTCGTTCTCTTCGGCGACTCCCATGCCGGGCACTGGTTCCCGGCCCTGAAGAAAGCCGCCGACGTCGAAGGCTTCCGGCTGGTCACTATCACCAAGTCCGCCTGCCCGTCCGTGCAGCTCCCCATTACCGGCCACCCGGACATCAGTGGTCCCTTCAATTGCCAACAGTTCCAGCAGGCCGGTCTGGACCGGATCCGCGAGATCAAACCGGACCGAGTGGTGATTTCCAATTCGGAACGCAGTTACCGCGACTTCCCCGGCGTCGGTTCCGACTACGACAAGCAGTGGGCGGCCGGCCTCGAGTCCCTCCTGGACGGCCTTCCGGCCGGTTCCGAACCGGTGATCATTGGCGATAACCCGAGCTGGCAGCAAAGCCCGAACTCCTGTGTCTCAAAAAACCTGAAGGACCCTGACCGCTGCGCCGTGAACCGTGCCGACTCTTATAGCGCGGCCCTGCAAACCCTGGAACGCGACGCCGTAGCGTCCCGTGGAGGAACCTTCGTGGACACCGTGGATCTGCTCTGCGACGAGTCTGTGTGCCCGGCCGTGCACAGCAACGTCCTGATGTCCCGCGACGGCAACCACGTGACCACCACAGCCGCCCGCGCCCTCGCTGCCCAAATCGCCTCCGCGCTGCGCTAGAAACGCCACCCGCCGGCTGAGCAGCGCACGCGGCAGCAGGCCCACAGCGCGCCCCCACCCAGGACCTGGTCCCACGGGTACCATTGGCATCTCTAGCAACACCAGCACCTGTGGTGCTATGTTGTGTCCACCATGCGGAGGCTACCGGCGGCTCGCCGGCCCTTATGCGCACCGCGCTTCTCATAACTGGAGGCGGTGAGACGGGAAGCCTACTTCCTCCAGGAGAACAAAATGCTTCGAACCCGGCCCCCTATTTCCCTTCTACGGGGCCGCCCCCGGCTGCCATCGGGAGTCGCGGCCGCCGCGGCAGTTCTCCTCGTTATAGGCTCCGCATCCCCGGTTCTGGCTGCCGGGCCGGCAAGCCTCAGCACTTCGTCCCTGGCCGGCACCACGACATCTGTCCTTGCACCTAGCGACCCGTCCGTCACTTCGGACAGCGAGTTCCTCTCGACCATCGGCCCGAATGGCGCGCGAATGGGGGATGGCGTGCGCAAATACGAAGCCACCACCGCCGCGCCCGGCGCGGCGTCCGCCGACGGCTCCACGACGGCGTCCACGTGGACTCCACCCGGGGTTCAGGGCCTGGATGTCAGCGGCCACCAGCCGGCTGTGAATTGGGGAGCGGAAGTCGGGATGGGTGCCAAGTTCGCCTACGTCAAGGCGACTGAGGGCGACTACTACCTCAGTCCCGCATTCTCATCCCAGTTCAACAACTCCTACAACGCCGGGCTGGTCCGCGGTTCGTACCACTTCGCGATTCCCCACCCGGAGGCGGGGACGGCCGCGGACCAGGCGCGCTACTTTGTCGCCAACGGCGGCGTCTGGTCGGGCGACGGCATGACCCTTCCGCCACTGCTGGACATCGAATACAACCCCTATGTCGGCTCGTACTTTGGCAACACCTGCTACGACCAGACGCCGGCACAGATCGTAGCCTGGACCCGGGAATTCTCCGACACCGTCTATGCACTGACGAAGCGACTTCCCGCGATCTACACCACGACGGACTGGTGGCGCACGTGCACCGGCAACAACGGTGGATTCTCCGGAAACCCTCTGCACATCGCGGCATACGGCGTTCAACAGCCCGGCATCCTGCCCAACGGCTGGATGGGCTACGACATCTGGCAATACAGCAGCACGGGACCGTTCGCCGGCGACTCCAACGTCTGGCGCGGTACGCTCGCACAGCTGCGGTCATTCGCTGGCGGCGTCACTGTCAACACCGGCGGCGGCATCGGCCAGGCCTGGCTCGCAGCCGGAGGCGCCAACGGGGCTTGGGGGCGCGCGACCAGCCTCGAAAGCTGCAACGCCTCGCTGTGCCAGCAGGTTTTCGAGCGGCGGATGGCGTACTGGACAGCCGAGCGAGGGGTCCTGTCCGTTGCAACGTCTGGCGGAATCGGCTCAGTCTGGCGCAGTTCCGGTGCCGCTTCGGGCCGGTTCGGTCTGCCCACCGGCAGCGAAGCCTGCAAGGACAACTACTGCTTCCAGACCTTTGCGACCGGAGACCTGTACTGGTCCGCCGGGACGGGTGTACAGTCCATCTACTCCGGGACGGACAACTCAACCATCGGCGCATACTGGAAGAAGCAGGGCGGCCCCAACAGCAAGTACGGCCTGCCCACCACCGGCGAAGCCTGCGCTGCCAGCTACTGCGCGCAGTATTTTGAGCGCGGGTCGATCTTTTGGACTGCAGCGACCGGCATCCAGCCCGTATTCACCAACGGCGACAGCTCCACGGTGGGCGGGGTCTGGACCAAGCTCGGCGGGGTCAACAGCAAGTACGGGTTCCCGACGTCGGCGGAGAAGTGCTACTCCAACTACTGCGAGCAGCTGTTCCAGCGCGGAAGGGTGCTGTGGAGCGCGGCCGGGGGCACCCAGCCCGTCTTCACCAATGGCGACAACTCCACCATCGGCGGCCTCTGGGTCAAGTCCGGCGCCACCGCGAGCCGTTACGGTTTCCCGATCGGGCCGGAGACCTGCTCCGCAACGTCCTGCCAGCAGCGCTTCCAGTACGGCACCATTGTCTGGAGCGCCTCCGGCGGAATCCAGCCGTTGTTCTACAGCAACGACGACTCCACCATTGCGGCCTACTACACCCTGAACCTCGGCGGCATCGCCGGAAAGTACGGTTTCCCGGTCAGCGCCGAAACCTGCCAGAACAACACTTGTGTGCAGAAATTCCAGTACGGCAACGTGTACTGGAGTGCCGCCGGAGAGATCCAGCCGGTGTGGACTAACGGCTCCACCGCCACAATTGGCGGTTACTACGAATCCTTGGGCGGAACCGCCAGCCCGCTCTCCTACCCCGCCAGCGCCGAGCAGTGCAAGGGCGCCATCTGCTTCCAGCGGTTCCTCTCCGGCTACGTGACCTGGTCCGCGGCCACCGGGCTGCAGACAGTGAACACCACGAAGGAAATCGGCAAAGCCTGGCTCGGCCAGGGCGGCGTCGACGGAGCACTGGGAGTTCCCCGGGACCGCGAGCAATGTTCCGGCACCACGAGTTGCACGCAGAACTTCGTGAATGGAACGATCCGCTGGACCTCGACGGGCGGCATCTCCATCACGAAGAACCCCTGATAGGCCGGGCAACGAAAGAGGCCGGGCCCGGAACCATCGCTGGTTCTGGGCCCGGCCTCTTTGGTTCTGGCAGTCCGCGGCTAGCGGGCTTCCGACTGGGCAGCTACCTCAGGGCGCGGCACTTCGTCGATGGCGATGCGCCGGGCCAGCTTGGTCATCGAGATCTCCATGTGACGGAAACGCTGGTACGTGGTGGACATGAAAACCAGGAAAGAAACGATCGTGCCGTACAGCACGAGGTCCGTTCCGCGGCCGACGCCGAAGAAGGTCGCGACGCTGGACAGCAGGCCCGGGAAGAAAATGGAGAGCACCGCCACGACGGCGAACAGGATAAGCATCATGCGGCGGATGGCAAGGTGGCGGGCGTTCGATCCGCCGCGCATTAGCGCTACGGAGACGATGATCACGGCAAGGACCAGCGCAATCTGGACAACGATCAACATGTCAGGGGCCTTTGCTACTTGAAGAACAGTTCGAAGACGATATTGACGGCGTTTAGCAACGACTGGCCCTTGGCTTTGGAGTAGTCGGTGTAAATGATCTCCACAGGATGCTCCACGTAGCGCGGCTGCATCTTCGCCAACTGGTGCACCAGTTCAGAGGCGTGGGCCATCCGGTTCTGGGTGAGGTGAATTCGTCCGGCAACGGAGGGGCTGATGGCGCGAAGCCCGTTGTGGGCGTCGGTCAGGTCCATGCCCGTAGCCAGGCGTGACTGGATGGCGGCTGTCTTGAGCACCACGCGCTTGGCAGGGGAAAGCTTGGTCCGCTTGTCCAGGAAGCGGGAGCCGAGGACAATTTCGGCCTCGCCGCTGCGGACCCGCTCCACCATCGCCTTGGCGTCCTCGATCCGGTGCTGGCCATCGGCGTCGAATGTCACGATGCAATCGAGATCGGGATCCTGGAGTGCGTATTCAAAACCGGTCTGCAAGGCTGCGCCCTGACCGAGGTTGATCGGGTGCTGGACAACAACGGCGCCGGCCGCCCGCGCAATGTCCTGGGAGCCGTCGGAGCTGCCGTCGTCAATGCAAACAACGTTGGGAAACTCCTTCCGGAGATCCGTTACGACCCCGCCTACGACGGTAGCCTCGTTGTACATCGGAATAACGAACCATGTGCGACTCACAAGAATCCAGTATTCCATATGCCCGGCGGCCGCCCCGCCCGGGCTTCAGGACCCTGCCGGTATAGTGGTCAAACTTAGACCCGGCGCATCGGGCCGTCGCTAAGTGCTGACGACGGCGGTGTGCAGCCCCGAGAGAAAGCCTCCCGTTACAGTGACCGCCCCCGTTCTTCCGGTTCCGGACTCCGCGCACCATATTGCGTTTGTGGTCAACAACTACCTGCCCAGCGTCGGCGGCGTAGAGTTCCACGTCGCTGCGCTGGCCAACCAGCTCGCCAGCCTGGGTGCCCGGGTGACCGTCTTCTGCCTGGACAACGACACCCCGTCGGAGCTGGAAGCTAACCCCCGGATCGTCCGGTTCAAGTGCTCCCCGGCAGTAGGCGGCGTACTCGCCTGGCCGTGGCCGCGGACCTCACGGAAAATCCGGCGGATGCTCGCGGACACATCCGTGACAGCAATCTCGACGCACACGCGGTTCTTCCCGATGTCACTGATCGGCGTCCGGCTCGCCAAGCGGCTGGGAGTACCGGGCATTCACACGGAACACGGGTCCGCGGCAGTCAAGGGCGTCTCCCCCGCGGTGGCCCTGGCCAGCAATCTGGTCGACTGGACCATGGGCCGCCTGGTGCTGCGCGGCGCCAGCCGCGTCCTGTGCATCTCCGAGGGCGCCAGGGAATTCGTCCGCGACCTCGCGGGAGTCAACGGCGAGGTCTTCCACAACGCCATCGACACCGCGGCGTTTACCGGCGCCGGGGCCGACAGCCCGGCGCGGCGGACGCGGCTCGTCTACGTCGGCCGCGTCGTCCCGGGCAAGGGCTGGGATCTCGCCCTCGCGACGGCGGAGCAACTCGCCTCGGACCACCCGGACATGGAACTCCACATTGTCGGCGACGGGATAGACCGTACGGCACTGGCCGCACGCGCCGGGGCCTCCCCGCTGGCGGACCGCGTCGTCATCCATGGCCAGCAGCCGCCCGCGCGGATCGCCGAACTGCTCCGCGGCAGTGTCTTCCTTAACCCCACGACGCTCTCCGAAGGGTTCCAGACCACCCTGCTTGAAGCGGTGGCCGCCGGGGCCGCCGTCGTCAGCACCCCGGTCGGAGCAGCCCGGTACCTCTTGGAGGCCGGAGCGGATGTCCGGCTGGCCGAGGCCTCTGACGCCGGCGCCTGGGCCGACAACGTCCGGTCAGCGCTCGACTCCCCCGCCGCCCCACCGGCGCCGGAACTCGTGGATTCCTTCGACTGGAAACGCCGCGCGGCGGAGTATCTCGCCGTCGTCAACACTGCGCGGAATTCCTGAGGATGGCGCGGCTGCATTTCCTTGGTTCCTCGCTGCTCGGCGCGGTGGGCAGCGCCATGGTGCCCATCTCCGCCCTGCTGCTGTTCTCCACCGCGGACTATGGCGCCTTCTCCGTGCCGTACCTCATCTTTGCGCTCGGCTGGTCGATGGCGCTCTCCGCCGTGTGCGACACGTGGGCCCGCGGCCGCGGGCAGGACCCGGACCACGATGGATGGCACAGCTACTCTGGCGCGCTGTTGATGGGCGCCGGCATCGCCGGCATCGTCACCCTGGCGGTCGCCGCCGTCGTGCTCGGCAATTGGGGCCACGCCCTCGCCGCAGCCGTGGGCGTGGCCGCCAGCATCTACCGGCTCGGGGCGCGGTTCTTCCACTCCGCCAGCCGAGGCCCGCAGGCGGTGCTGGCATCGGACCTCGCAGGCGTCGTCGCCTTTTTTCTGACACTCGGGGCCGCCCTCTTCTACGACCTCGGCGCGCTCACCGGAGTGCTGACCGGGTGGGCTTTGGCCAGCATCGCGTCCTCGCTGCTGTTCCTGCCCTCGCGGCCGCGCCGCGGTTCGGGACTCATCACCTGGGTCCGGCACCGTCGGGCACGCATCGCGCCGTTGCTGGGAGAATCATTGTTGATGGACGCCGGTTCGATCGGCGCCCCGCTCGCCATGGCGCCCTTCCTGGGAACCAGCGGCTTTGGCGCCTACCGCAGCATCTCCAGCGTGGCCATGCCGATCCAGCTGGCACTGGATCCGGTCAGGCCCAACATTTCCCAGATGCCGCCCAAGGTGCTCCTTAGCCGGAACGTCATGTTCGGCGTGCTCGGCATCGCAGCGCTGATGGCGCTGGCCTGCTACGCCGTTCTTGGCGTCGTCCTCCCGCAGCTCGACTTCGTTACCGGCGCCCTCGCCACCCTGTCGGACTACGCTGTGGCTTGCACCATCTACGTTGCCGTCGGATTCGTCGGGCACTTCTACTACATCGTCGCCCGGGGCATCCTTGCGCACGGCAGCCTCGTGAGGGGCAGGGCCATCCAGACGGTTATGCACATCCTGTTCCCCTTCGCCGGGCTCTTCCTCAACGGGCTGGACGGGGCAGTGTGGGGCTTCGTCGCCGCAAACGCCGCTGCCGCCGTGGTGTGGCCGATCTTCCTTCTCCGCCAGCACGGCCGGGTCCCCGACCACGCGGCCGAGGCCTGAGCGGCAGCTTTGGTAAGGTGGCCAGAGTTCCAATGTGATCACCAAAGGGAGTTTTGATGCGTACGCTCATGCCGATCTACGGCACCCGCCCCGAAGCCATTAAGATGGCTCCGATCGTCTCGGCACTCCAGGAGTCCCCGGACTTTGAGTGCGTCGTGACAGTCACCGGGCAGCACCGGCAGATGCTGGACCAGGTCAACGAGCTCTTCGAAATTGTCCCCGACCATGACCTGAACATCATCCAGCCCCGACAATCGCTGACCGGCATCATGACCCGCACGCTCGAAGGCCTGGACAAACTCTTCAGCGAACACAAACCCGACGCCGTGATCGTCCAGGGCGACACCACGACGTCGACTGCCGGCGCCATTGCAGCGTTCTACCACGGCATCCCGGTCATCCACGTTGAGGCAGGCCTGCGCAGCGGTAACTTGTACTCGCCGTTCCCCGAAGAGGCGAACCGGAAAATCACCTCCCAGATCACCTCACTGCACCTGGCCCCCACCTCGGAGAGCAAGAGCAACCTGCTGGCCGAAGGCGTCCCCGAAAAGGACATCGTGGTCACCGGAAATACCGTCATCGATGCCCTGCTGACCACCGTCGGCAAGCAGATCCCTTTTTCCGATCCTGTCCTCCAGGAACTGGCGGACACAGGGCGGCGGATTCTGCTGGTCACCACCCACCGCCGGGAGAACCAGGGTGAAGCCATGCGCGGGGTCGGACGCGCCCTGGCCCGGATCGCCGAGGCCGAGCCGGACCTCACGATCGTGCTGCCGGCGCACAAGAACCCGGCGGTCCGCGAGGCGGTCCTCCCCTTTATCGAGAAGTTCCCGAACGTCATCGTGACGGAGCCCCTCGCCTACGGCGAGTTCACCCGCATGCTGTCCCTTGCCGACGTCGTTCTCACCGACTCCGGCGGAGTCCAGGAAGAAGCGCCCAGCCTCGGCAAGCCGGTCCTTGTCATGCGCGAGAACACCGAACGGCCCGAGGCCGTGCATGCGGGTACCGTTCTCCTGATCGGCACCGACGAGGACCGTATCGTCTCCGAAGTTAACGGCCTGCTGCATGACCGGGCACACTACGACTCCATGGCACACGCCGTGAACCCGTACGGCGACGGCCAGGCCGCGGCGCGCACCCTGGCAGCCATTCAGGCCCTGTTCGGAACGGGAGATCGGCTGCCGGACTTTGCTCCCGCCGTCCCCCAGATTGCAGCCGAGGCTGGCACGAACGGATGACCATTGCTTTTTTGCGTGCCACGCATGTGGCTCCCGATCCGAGGGTCGAAAAGGAAGTCAACAGTGTCCTTAAGGAACACCCGGAAATCCTGATTCTCGGTTGGGACCGCGACGGAGACCTGGCGCGGGACGAGGTCCTGGAATTCGCCAACGGCACGGCAAGGATCCTCCGGTCCGGCATCAAGTCCAGCTACGGCGCGAGCCTCGGCACTTTGCTCGGAATGGCGCTGTTCCAGTTCTTCCTGCTCCGCCAACTGTGGAAGCACCGCAAAGGCATCACTGCCATCCACGCGAGCGACCTCGGAACCGCATTCAGCGGCCTGATCATGGCCAAGATCCTGCGGGTTCCCCTGGTCTATGACATCTACGACTACTTCGTCGACTCGTTTTCCGTTCCCCGGGCAGTCGCGCCCCTCGTCGAAAGCATTGACACTTTCGTGATCAACCGCGCCGATGTGGTGATCATCGTGGGCGAGAACCGCGAATCCCAGCTGTCGAAGGCCAAGCCGAAGCGGCTCGTCGTCATCCACAACTCCCCGCCGGCAACCGATGTGCAGGCGATCCGGACCGGCGACCCGCGCAAGCGGTTTGTCTACGTTGGGATCCTGAGCGAGGGCCGCCTTCTGGCCGAACTCCTCGAACTGTTCTCCCGGCGGCCTGACTGGCACCTGGATATCGGGGGGTTCGGCGGCCTTGAAACCACGGCGCGAAAGTATGCGACGGATTTCGAGAACATCACTTTCCACGGCAAATTGCCCTACGGAGAAACCCTCAAACTTGAGGCCTCGGCTGACTGCCTGCTTGCGGTTTATGACCCGGCCGTGCCGAACCATAAATACTCCTCACCGAACAAGTTCTACGAAGCTTTGATGCTGGGCTTGCCGATTATTGTGGCAAAGGACACAGGCGTGGACCAGCTGGTAAGCGCCCATGAGGTCGGTGTGGTGTGCGATTATTCAGCAGGTTCTTTCGAAGAGGCTGCCGATCGGCTTTTTGCCGACGCTGCTGAACTTACAGCAATTCAGCGACGTGCCCGCACCCTTTTCGAGACCACCTTCAGCTGGGAAATCATGGAGCAACGACTCCTCTCGATCTACCGCTCCATTCTTTAGACCGCGCCCGGAAAGTTGTTCGATGTTGCCTTGCGATGGGGTATGCCCATGATCTACGCCGAATTGGCCCCCCTTGTATTCGCCGCCATTATTGTGCTGATGGTTCCCGGACTTCTGGTTTCCTGGGCCGCCGGAGCGCGGGGCTGGGTGCTGGCAGGATCCGCCGGGCCCGTGAGCGTCTCCGTCATCTCTGGCACCGCGATCCTGACCGGATTCGCCGGGCTGCCCTGGGGCATGGTGGTGGTCCTGGCTGTTTCAGCCGTGCTGGCAGCCCTTATTCTCGTGCTGCGCCGTGTGCTGCCCAGGTCCCTGCGGGAGCACGGCGCCCCGCTAACGGCCGCCGGGTCCGTGCACGGTCGCGCCTCAGGGCACGGGCACCGGTACTGGGCGGACATGCTCATCGCTTGGTTTGTAGTCGTAGTTGTCTTCCTTGTGTTGTTTTGGCGTCTGGGCCAGATTTTCGGCAATATCGAGAACATCTCCCAGACCTTTGACAATGTCTTCCACCTCAACGCGGTGCGCTACATCGTCGATACCGGAAACGCGTCATCTCTGCGGGTCAGCGGATTCACCTCCTCCACCGGAATGGGAGGCTTCTATCCCGCCGCGTGGCACGACGTCGCGTCGCTGACCCAGCAACTGAGCGGCAGCACGGTACCGGCCGCCGTAAACGCCAGCAATGTGGCCATCGCCGCCCTCGTGTGGCCGCTGTCGTGCCTCCTGCTCGCCACAGCCAGCTTCGGCCGGCGTCGGATCGTTGTAGTCGCGGCCGCCGCGTTCTCCGCCGGTCTGGGGTCCTTTCCCTACCTCATGCTGGACTTCGGCGTGCTCTACCCGAACCTCCTGTCGATCGCGCTGCTTCCGGCGGGCATCGGCCTGCTGGCTCTGGCACTGCGGGTTGCCCGCGGCCTGGTGCTGCCAACGGTATCTGCGTGGATCCTGACACTGGGCTCCCTCCCGGGCGTGGCGCTGGCACACCCCAGCACGCTGTTGGCGTTGCTGGCGTGGACGCTCCCGATAGTGGTGGCCGCTGCCGTGGCACTGTTTATGCGCTACCGGAAGCGATCCGACGTATGGCGCGCGTCCGGCGTCGTCCTCGGGCTTGCCATCTACGTAGGAATCCTGGCGATCGCCTGGAAGAATATCCGCCCCGACGAGGCGCAGTCCACTTGGCAGCCCGTACAGGGCCTTGCCCAAGCTTTCGGACAAGCACTCACTTCAGCCCCGCAAGGCCGGCCGATACCCTGGCTGATCTTCGCCATGACGCTGTTCGGCATTTGGGCGATGCTGCGCCAGCGGCGATTCCTCTGGCTGCTGGCGATGTTCGGGATCTCCTGCGTTATGTTCATCGTCGTTTCGGGTTATCCGTTCGGTCCGGTCCGGACTTGGTTCGGCGGAGTCTGGTACAACGACCCGTTCCGTCTTGCCGCCCTCCTGCCGGTGGCGGCCCTGCCGGTCGCAGTCCTGGGCGTCGTCTGGCTGACGGACCTCGCCCATGGCTGGGTCCGTTCCCAACTTGCCGAGGGGAAACTCCCCCGCATGTGGACCGCTTGGGCCACGGGGTCCCGCGTCGCAGTCGCGTCCGCCGCGGCCACAGTCCTCGTCTTCACTGGCCTGCTGGGGCTCTCCCAGGGCGGGACTGTGACGGCATCCGTCGCCTCTGCCGCCGGAAGTTACGCCCTAACACCCTCGGCGCGGCTGGTGGACGCCGACGAAATGATCCTGTTGCGGCGGGCCGCGTCGGAGATCCCGGCCGACAATGTCGTTGTGTCCAGCCCGTGGACCGGCGCCTCCATGGTCTACGCAATTGCGGACCGGAAATCCCTGACGCCTCACATCTTCAGCGAGTTCGGCGCCGACACCAGCACCATTTTGAACCGGCTCAACCAGGCCGGCGAGGATCCCGCAATCTGTGAAGTGGTCCAGAGACTCAAGTCGTATTACGTCTTGGATTTCGGTACCCGCGAGATCCACGGCCACGTCCATACAATGCCAGGACTCGTGGACATGGCAACCGATCCGGACTTCACGCTCGTTGACTCCCAGGGCGACGCAAAATTGTACAAAGTCACGGCCTGCGGCAATTGAGCCACCCCTCGGCGCGGAAATCAACGCAGGTTTAGTGCATCTTCTGCGCTAAGAATTCTCAAGGTATGAAGTTGTGCGCCCGGCTCGTACGAAATTCGGCGGGACAGCCTCTTTGATCGTGTAGCTTCATGGGTGAAGACTGAGGTCCCGGGCGCTCCGCCGCCCGGGACCATTTCCAGTCTTACGTCGCGGAAAGCCTCATATGCGGCTGGCCCCCCGCATATCCGACTGGAAGATTTCTCATGCCATTTCGCCCCGCCTCCACGAGGAATTTCCTTTTTACAGCCGCCCTCTGCACGCTGACGACGCTGGGCACCGGGACGGCGATCGCGGTTCCCGCCGTCCAGTCCGGTCCCTCAATAGTTACCCCGCCGGCGCCTTCGGCGACGGCGGAGGCACCTGCCACCCCGGCCGCCTCCGCCGCTTCGGTTCCGACTGCCACCGCAACTCCCTCCGGACCGGAGGCCTCCCAGCCCGCGTCCCCGCCGGCCGTTGCGGACCCTTCGACGGCGCCGCCCGCCCCAGCATCAACTGTGCCGCCCACAGCGCCCGCCCCGGCCCCGGCTGACGGCACAGCCCGCTACATTGTCCGGTACACGCCCGCGACAGACGTCGGGTCAAAAGCTGACAACCTGGAATCCCAAGGCATGGCGGTGGAGAAGACTTTCACCCATGCGCTCAAGGGAGCCGCCATCACCGCGACCCCCGAGGAGGCGGAGCAGCTCAAGCAAGCGCCCGGCGTCATGGCGGTCCAGCTCGACCAGCGTGTCAGCATCGCCCAGGACTCCGCGCCCTGGGGCCTCGACCGGACGGATCAGCGCGGCCTCCCGCTGAACACCTATTACCACCCGATCGGCACCGGCGCCGGCGTCAGGGCGTACGTCCTGGACACCGGAATCCGCTCTTCGCACGTCGAATTCCAAGGGCGCATCGCTCCAGGATTCAGCCCCTTGGAGGGAGGCGGCACCTGGGACTGCAGCGGGCACGGAACCCATGTCGCCGGCACGCTGGCCGGCACCCGCTACGGCCCCGCGAAGTCCGCCACCATTGTGCCGGTACGGGTACTCTACTGCGACGGTTCCGGCTACACCTCCGACGTCATCGCGGGCCTGGACTGGATCACCGCCGACCATATGGCCGGCCAACCAGCAGTGCTCAACATGAGCATGGCGGGCTTCCAGGACGCAGCCTTCGATGCTGCCGTCCAGGGCGCAATAAATGACGGCATCACCGTTGTCGCCGCGGCAGGGAACTACCGCCAGAACGCCTGCTCCGGATCGCCGGCCAGGGTCTCCGCCGTGCTGACCGTGGCCGCCACCGACAAAGGAGACAACCAGGCCTCATTCTCGAACTACGGCAGTTGCGTGGATCTCTACGCACCGGGCGTCAACATCACGTCTGCGGGCTTTTCCTCCGACAGCGTGGAGAGGATCGAGTCGGGTACGTCCATGGCCTCACCACACGTGGCCGGCGCTGCTGCCGTCCTCCTGTCACGGAACCCGTCGATGACGCCGGCACAGGTCAGCGCCGCCCTCATTAACGGAGCGACGGTCGGGATCGTCAAGGGGGCTACGCCCGGCACACCGAACCGCTTGCTGTTCCTGCCCTCCCCGTTGGCGCTCAAGGCGGCCGAACTGGACGGGCGCTTCGGAGCGCAGACTTCCGGTGAGACCTATGCCCTCAAGGACGGCGGTGGCTACCTTGGCTTTGAATTCGGCGCCATCCACTGGAGTCCCGGCACCGGCGCGCACAGCACCGCCGGCGCCATCCGGGCCCTGTGGGGCGCCCGGGGCTTCGAGAACGGCAGCCTCGGCTACCCCATCACGGACGCCCTGAACTACCCCAACAGCGGTGTCGCCCAAATCTTCCAGGGCGGCTCGGTCTATTGGACCGCCGACGGCGGTGCCCACACGACGGCGGGCGCCATCCGTGCGGCCTGGGGCGTCCATGGTTTCGAAAGCGGCAAGCTCGGCTACCCGATCACGGACGAACTGGACTACCCCAACGGCGGCAGGGCGCAGGGCTTCCAGGGCGGAGCCATCTACTGGACGAACGCGACCGGTGCCTACGCCACGTCCGGGGCGATCCGGGACGCCTGGGGCGCACTCGGCTTCGAAGCCGGCAAGCTCGGCTATCCCACCACGAACGAGCTCAGCTCCCCCGACGGCGGCCGCGCGCAGGTCTTCCAGGGTGGCTCCATCTACTGGACCGCCGCCACCGGCGCGCACGCCTCGTCCGGCCCGATCCGGGCAGCCTGGGCTGCTCAGGGCTACGAGAGCGGCAGGCTGGGCTATCCCACCACGGACGAAATGTCGACGGCCAACGGCGGCGTAGCCCAGGCCTTCCAAAACGGCTCCATCTATTGGACCGCCGACACCGGCGCGCGCGCCAGCTACGGCCCGATTCGGGCAGCCTGGGCCGCCCAGGGGTTTGAAGGCGGAAAACTCGGCTACCCCACCACAGACGTCCTCAGCTACCCCGGCGGCGGCCTTGCCCAGGTCTACCAGGGGGGCTCCATCTACTGGACAGCGGCCACGGGTGCCCACGCCACGTCCGGGCCCATCCGTACGGCCTGGGCTGCCCAGGGCTTCGAAGGCGGCCAGCTCGGCTACCCCACCGCGGGCGAAACGCCGACGGTCAACGGAGGAACCGTCCAGACCTTCCAGGGCGGTGCTATCTATTGGACGGCGACCACCGGCGCCCACGCCACGTCCGGGGCGATCCGTGCAGCGTGGGCAGCGCAGGGCTTCGAAGGCGGCAAGCTCGGCTACCCCACCGCGGGCGAAGCGCCGACAGCCAACGGGGGTACCGTCCAGACCTTCCAGGGCGGCGCCATCTACTGGACCGCAGCCACGGGCGCCCATGCCAGCGCCGACCCTATCCGGGCAGCGTGGGCAGCTCTGGGCTACGAAGGCGGCTTGCTGGGTTTCCCCACCACGGACGAGCTCAGCTACCCTAACGGCGGGGTCGCGCAGGCCTACCAGGGCGGCGCCATCTACTGGACCGCGGACACCGGCGCGCACGCCACATCCGGCCCCATCCGGGCGGCATATGCCGCGGAGGGCTTTGAGGGCGGCAAGCTTGGTTACCCCACGGGTGACCAAGGGCCGGCAGCGAACGGTGGAACGGTCCAGACGTTCCAGGGCGGCGCCATCTATTGGACCGCAGCCACCGGCGCCCGCACCAGCTCCGGCCCCATCCGCGCTGCCTGGGCCGCACTTGGTTTCGAAAGCGGCATACTCGGCTACCCTGTTTCAGGAGAGCTCAGCTACCCCAATGGCGGCCTGGCTCAGGCATACCAAGGCGGCGCCATCTACTGGACCGCGGCCACCGGCGCGCACGCCACGTCAGGCCCCATCCGCGCTGCCTGGGCCGCGCAAGGCTTTGAGGGCGGCAAACTTGGCTACCCCACAGGGGACCAGACTCCGGCAGCGAACGGCGGAACGGTCCAGACGTTCCAGGGCGGCGCCATCTACTGGACCGCGGCCACCGGCGCCCGCACCAGCTCCGGCCCCCTCCGGGAGGCCTGGGCTGCCTCGGGCTATGAAAGCGGCAAACTCGGCTACCCGGTGACGGACGAGCTCAGCTACCCCAACGGCGGAATCGCGCAGGCCTACCAGGGCGGCGCCATCTACTGGACCGCTGAGACGGGGGCGCACGCCACAACCGGTCCCATCCGTGCTGCCTGGGCCGCACAGGGATTCGAGGGTGGGAAGCTCGGCTATCCCACGACGGACGAAGTCGCCACTGCCAATGGCGGGAGAGCACAGGCGTTCCAGGGCGGTGCCATCCACTGGACGGCGGCCACCGGTGCCCGTGCGACTAGCGGTCCGATCCGTGCCGCGTGGGCCGCACTGGGTTTTGAGGGCGGCAAGCTCGGCTACCCCATCACGGACGAGCTGAGCTACCCCAACGGCGGCCGGGCCCAGGCTTTCCAAGGCGGTTCCATCTACTGGACCGCGGCCACCGGCGCCCACGCGTCCACCGGCCCGATCCGGGGCGCCTGGGCCGCGCTGGGCTTTGAGGGCGGCAAGCTCGGCTACCCCATCACGGACGAGCTGAGCTACCCCAACGGCGGCCGGGCACAGGCCTACCAGGGCGGTTCCATCTACTGGACCGAGGCCACGGGCGCCCATGCCACGTTCGGCCCGATCCGGGACGCCTGGGCGGCCCAGGGCTTCGAAAGCGGCAAACTGGGCTACCCCACCACCGATCAATACGCCACCGCCAACGGCGGCATTGCCCAGGGGTTCCAGGGCGGAACGATCTCCTGGACTTCCACTGGCGGTGCGGTCATCAAGTAAGGGCCGCCGAGTCTCTGGCGCCGGCGCGACCACCGGCGACGAAGCGGGCCGGTACAGCATCCTTTCGGATCTGTACCGGCCCGCTTCGGCGTTTTGCGCGTGGTCCCCGGCTCAGCCTTGCGCCAGGGTCTCCAAACGTGCGTCGATGTACGGCGCAAGCCGGATCGACAGCTGTTTGTTCAGGTGGTCCGGATCGAAGTAGATCGGAAGGCCGCCCACCGCGCCGTGGCAGTAGGACTCATCGCAGAAGAACTCCGACATGTCCAGCAGCCGGACCCGGTCCTCGCCGGCGGCCTGGGTGGCCTGCACTGCGGCCACGAGGGGATCGCTGGGAAGCGCGACCTCCCGCGGCGCCCGGCAGGCCTCCGGGTTGCCGGCACTGACTGCGATGCAGTTGACGTCCCGGACCTTGGCGTTGAGCGGCGGATCGGCGATCGCATAAACGGTCGCTCCCGATTGCGACCACCGCGACCAGTAACGGCTAAAGCCGTCCCTGTACTGCTCCAGCTGAGGCCTGCGGGTGCCGTCATTGATCTGCTCCCCCGCCGAGAAGGTCGAGGTGAAGACTTTTCCGGCTTTGTCCCGCTCCACGGCGTCCGCCACGTTCGCTGCCCAGATGGCACACCGCCGCACCTCCCTCGGGCCCGCGGAGCCTCCGTTGTAGCCAACATAGGGCGCGTCAGCCAGGGGGCAGCCGCCGCTATAGCTGAGGTTCAACTTCCAGTGTTTCTCCCGGGCGAGCTCAAAGATCGCGGCCTGCCACTGTTGGGCATGCGAGTCCCCGACGAGCCACACCGATTCGCTTTCAGGGTGACCGTCCGAGTAATCACAAACCGCCGGTCCGCCTGGTTGTTCCAGGTGGAGGGTGTCCTTCTGGTCCAGGCAATCCGCCGGCAGCCCCCAGTACTCGTTCTCAGGCCCCATGAAGGGGCTCCCGACCTGGCGGGCGAACGGATCGCCACATTCGGGCTTTCCCACAGCGAGCGGACCGAAACAGGGGCCGGCTGAATCTGTCCTGGCGATTTCCGCGGCGGCCGCAGACTTGGGCGCCACCTGCAAATGCAGGGTGAGCCCGGCGAGCAGGATGACCAGCATGCCCGCCGCGACGCCCGCCAGGACGCGCCGCGGGCGGGAGGCCAGCCGGGGCCGCAGGATCCAGGGGTCCTCGACCCACCGCTTCGTCAGCCACGCCAGAATGAGTGCGGCCACTGCCAGAACCGCCCTGCCGGCGGTGTCAAGGGTTGTGCCCAGCACGAACGGCGCGACGACGATCAACGGCCAGTGCCACAGGTACAGCGAGTATGAAATATTGCCCAGGAATTGCACGGGACGGACGGCAGTGAGCCGGTCGTGCCACAACCGGCCGCCGCCCATGCCCGCACGAATCACCAGGACGGTCCCGCACACCGGCAGCAAAGCGGTCCATCCGGGGAAGGGGGTCGCATGGTCGTAGGCCACCGCGGAAAGGAACACCATCCCAAACCCGAGTACAGCCAGGACGTTGCGGGCCAGCAGGGAAGGAATGGGCCGGGATACGCCCAGCGCCAGCAAGGCGCCAGCACCGAATTCCCAGACACGGACCGGCGTGTTGAAGTAGGCCGCGCTGGGGGAGACTGCGGTCAGATAGACGCTGAAGCCGAACGACGCAACAGTGGCCACCCACAGCCCCGCCAGCAGGACCCGACGCTTGTCCCAGTTCCGGCGCACCGCTAAAAGGTGGAGCCCGATGAGGGCAAGCGGCCACACCAGGTAAAACTGCTCCTCCACCGACAGCGACCAGTAGTGCTGCACCATGGTTGCCGAGGAGTTCATGGCCGAGTAGTCAACCGCTTTGGCCGCGAGGACCCAGTTCTCGACGTAGAAGGCACTGCCCACGATTTCCTGGGCGTTCGCGGTCCAGACGGTGTAGGGAAGCCAGAGCCAGGCGAAGGCAAGAGAAACGCCGAGCACTGTGAATGCCGCCGGGAGCAGGCGTCGCGCCCGCCGGGCGTAGAACTCTCCCAGCCGCACTCGACCGCGGGCGAACAGCTCTTTGCCCAGATGCGAGGTGATGAGAAATCCGGAGATCACGAAGAACACGTCGACGCCGACATAGCCGCCCGGCAGCCGGAACGGCCACAGGTGGTTGGCCACCACCAGGCTTACGGCAAGCGCGCGCAACGCCTGGATGTCGGTCCGGAACGGTTGCTTGGGGGCAGGTGCCGCCGCGGATTCCCCGCCACTGCGTGATTCGGTCTCCGTGGCCGCAGGGTGGCCCCCGCGCCGGTCACTGCTACGTACTGAAGTTATGTCGGTGGGCACCGGGGTCAGCGCGAGGTTTCAGTGCGCAGCCGTGCAACGGCCGCCTGAATGGGGCCGTCGAAAACCACGTTGCCGTGCTGCAGGACGACACCACGATCGCAGATGCGGGATACCAATTCGAGGTCGTGACTGACGACGACGAGGGTCTTCCCCGCTGCGGAAAGCTCCTTGATTTTGTCAAGGCATTTGCGCTGGAAGGGTTCGTCGCCGACAGCGAGGATCTCGTCGACCAGGAACACCTCGGGATCTGTGTGTACTGCCACCGAGAATGCGAGTCGGAGGTACATCCCGGATGAATAGAACCGGACTTCGGTGTCGATGAATTCGCCGATCTCCGCGAATTCGACGATCGAGTCGAACTGTTCGTTGATCTGTGCCTCTGTCATGCCCAGGATTGCGCCGTTGAGATAGACGTTGTCCCGGCCGGAGAGATCATGATGAAAACCCGCGCCGACTTCGATAAGCCCGGCAACCTTGCCCCGGGTCCGCACCGTGCCGGTATCGGGCAGCATCACCCCGGAAATGTGCTTAAGCAGTGTGGACTTGCCCGAGCCATTGAGTCCCAGCAGGGCCACGGTCTCCCCCTGCTGCACTTCAAGATCCACATCGCGGAGGGCATGGAACTTCTTGGAAAGGTCGCCCTTGCGTCCCTTGACCAGCCACACGATCGTCTCTTTGAGAGACCGGGTGTGCCGCAGGACAAACTGCTTGTTTACGTTTCTTACTTCGATTGCCACCGGCATCCTACAGCTCCTGCGCGAAACGGCCCTCGAGCCTACGGAACGTCCACTGACCCAAAAGAAGGAGAAGGAACGAAACTACAATCCCTACCGGAATCCACAGCGACAGCAAATTGGGCGGCATAGGGGCGCTGCCGTCGGTTGTGGGCAACCAGAAGGCATAGTGAAAGGTCTCAACGGCAATTGTTATCGGGTTGGACTGATAAACCGTGAACCAGCCTTCTCCGAGTTTGTCCTTCACCATCGTCCACGAGTAAAGAACGGGTGAAGCCCAGGTGGCGACCATCAGCAGCATGTCCACGATGTTCTCAAAGTCGCGGAAATACACGTTGGCCGAGCCGAACAACAGTCCCAGGCCCGTGGCGAGCATGGCAATGATGATAAACCCTGCCACGGCGGCTGCGAGCTGGAGTGCCGACGGCTGCCACCCCGCGACGAAGCAGGCAACAAGCAGGACCGCCAACTGCGGGACGAAATGCACCCCCGACACCCACACCGATGCGACCGGGAAGAGCTCCCGGGGCAAATAGATCTTCTTGATCAACCCGCCGTTTCCGACGATGGACCGGGAAGCATTACTCAGAGCCTCGGTAAAGAAGTTGATCAGCACAATGCCCGAAAACAAGTAGATTGCGTAGTTTTCGAGGCCGTCGGGATTGCCAGGACTTTTCTGGAGTCCAAGGAACACGCCGAGGGCAATGTAGAACACAACAAACTGCACACCGGGCTTTACGTAGGACCACAGGAGGCCCAGCACGGAACCGCGGTAACGGATTTGCAGCTCTTTGCGCACCAGCAACTTGAGCAGGAAGCGCTGTCTAAATACATCGGCGAGTCCGCCGCCCACGCCCGGGCGGACGAGGGCGTCGGACCCGCCATGGGTACTGGCTGAGGTCACTTCTGCTCCGGGGTCTTGTCAGCCGGCTTGTCCGTCATCGCTTCAAAGGTCTGCTTCCAAGCCTGCGGAGAGGTGAACTCCGGCAGCGCATCGGCGTAGACCTTGGACAGCTTGTCCCAGTCACGCAGGAGCTGCTGGTGCAGCTTGACGCTGCGAGCCATCATGGTCCGGAACTGCTCAGGCTGGCGCTTGTACCAGGATGCGCCGGACCCGTCCGCCGAGGACACAATCGCAGAATCCAACTGCGACAGGCGCCACCACCTGGCGTCCATTGCCGGCACCAGTGCCTCGGGGTGCTCCAAGGCGCCCGGGCGAACGCCAGAAACCTGGCGGATGCCGGCCGTCGCGGCTGTGGCCAAGGCGCCCAGGATCGACGTCGGCGCTTTGGGCTTCTTCCCCCTGCGGGGCGGTTTCACCCGCCTCACCTGTGGGAAGCCGGAGACTTCCTTGGTGATCGTGGCGTCGTCGAAGTCCGCACGGCGGGCACGGATTTCGGGCAACTTCGTCTTGATCGTCTCGTGCAGGTGGGACGGTCCCTTAAGTAAATCCTCAAGGGCATCCAGGCGGAGCTCCACCGCCGAATACTGCATCGAGAGCAGGTGTTTTACGTCCACCATGAAACTCATGCGCGGCAGCAGCCCCCCCTTTTTGTAGGGCGAGTAAACGAGCGCTGCGAGCCACCGGTTCCGCTGATGGAAGTACGCCTGCCAGTCAATAGTGTCGTCTTTCTCCGTCCAGGGCATGTGCCAAACCGCTGCCCCGGGCAGAGTGACTGTCTGATAGCCATGCCGCCGGGCCCGGATTCCGTATTCCGCATCATCCCATTTGATGAACACCGGAAGCGCCAGACCTATTTCTCGCACAATACTTGTGGGAACCAGGCACATCCACCAGCCATTGAAGTCGACGTCGATCCGACGGTGCATCCACGGGGTGGTGCGCAGGTTGCTCGCAGAGAAGTCGTGCGCTTCCTTGGTGCTTTCTACGGCGCCCCAGAAGAACTTGTATTCATTAATTTCCTCGCCGAAGGTGTGCATGACGGAACGCTCATAGAGGTTGAACATGTGTCCGCCGACGATCGTCGGGTTCCGGGTGAAGTCGGCGAAGTTGATTGCGCGCAGCACGCCCTCGGTTTCGATAATGACGTCGTCGTCCAGGAGCAGCACGTACTTGCTGCGGCCCTCCTCGACGGTTTCGTGCATGCCACGGGCAAATCCACCCGAGCCGCCGAGATTGCCCTGTTCAATCAGCGCGAACTTACCGCCAAGCCGCGCCGCCGCCTCCGTATAGCCGTCCTGGTCGCGCACCTTCTGTGTTCCCTGGTCGGTGATCAGCAGCCGGTCCAGGACCTCAAGGAGTTCGGGCGAGTCCGCGAAGGTGGACAGGTGCTTGACGCAGTAGTCGGGCCGGTTGAACGTAGTCACGGCCACCGTGGCCGTTCCTGGCACGAAGCCTTCGGGCTTGCGCACCGACCATTCTGCGCCGAGGAGCTTGACTTGGTTGGACGCTGCCACAAGGTCGAACCAGTACCATCCGCCGTCGCCGAAGTTGGCCAGCGGCAGCACGACGTCGGCCGGTGATCCGGCGTCGACACTAATGCTCTCAACCCTGTTAGACGTGCCCCGTGCGGTGGACCGGGAGATCACGACAGTCGCCGGCGCGTCCACTTCAACAGTCAGCCGGACGCCGGATACGTCCGTGTGGGCCCGCCAGTAGCTGGCCGGGAAAGCGTTGAAGTAGGTACCGAAGGAGACGCGGCGGAAGGCTGGCAGGTGCAGCTGCCGGCGGTTCTCGATGAAGTCCGAGCGCACTTTGGCGCCGGCCGAGGACACGGCCGTTACGCCAGCGCCAGATTTGGAGTTCTGGGTATCCTCGGACACCACCCGCTGCGCGGCATTGAAGTCCAGGTACAGGGGGAGGGTGTCCGTATCACCGTCGGTCGGAAAGACAACCCGGTGGACCGTCTGCCACTCGTCACTCACGCGGGCCACTGTTCCTTGGGTCAAGACTTCGGTTGAAACGCTCATGCGTCCACTCCTCCGCTTTCAATCTTTGCGCCGCCCTCAAAATGTGGGCGGATCTGGTTGTCGAACATCGTCAGGGCGGATCCGATGGCCATGTGCATATCTAAGTACTTGTAGGTGCCGAGCCGTCCGCCGAACAGGACGTCTTTCTCGGCCGCCGCCAGGTCGCGGTATTTCAGCAGGCGTTCGCGGTCCGCTGCGGTGTTGATCGGGTAGTAGGGCTCGTCGCCCTTCTCCGCGGCGCGGGAGAACTCGCGCATGATGACGGTCTTTTCCGTCTGGTAGTCGCGCTCGGGGTGGAAATGGCGCGGCTCAATGATGCGGGTGTAGGCAACATCGGCGTCGTTGTAGTTCACCACCGACGTTCCCTGAAAGTCCCCGACGTCGAGAACTTCTTCCTCGAAGTCGATGGTGCGCCAGGAGAGGTCTCCCTCGGAGGAGTCGAAGTACTTGTCGACGGGCCCGGTGTAGATGACCGGGATGTTGCCGACGACCTTGTTCTTGCTGTACTCGTGCGACTCGTCGAAGAAATCGGTGTTGAGCTTGACCTCGATGTTCGGGTGCTCCGCCATCTTCTCGATCCACGCGGTATAACCGTTTGTCGGCAGTCCCTCGTACTTGTCGTTGAAGTAACGGTTGTCGTAGTTGTAGCGGACCGGAAGGCGCGAAATGATGCCCGCGGGCAGGTCTTTGGGGTCAGTCTGCCACTGCTTGCCGGTGTAGTGCTTGATGAATGCCTCGTACAGCGGACGGCCGATGAGCTGGATGCCCTTGTCGTTCAGGTTCTGCGGATCGGTACCGGCCAGTTCCCCGGCCTGTTCCTTGATCAGTTCCTGGGCCTGGCCAGGGGTCAGGTTGGCTCGGAAGAACTGGTTAATCGTGGCCAGGTTGATCGGAAGGGAGTAGACCTCGCCTTTGTGAACGCCGTATACCTTGTGCACGTAGTTGGTGAACGTCGTAAAGCGGTTGACGTACTCCCAGACACGCTCGTTAGACGTATGGAAGAGGTGGGCTCCGTAACGGTGCACTTCAATGCCGGTCTGTTCCTCTTTTTCACTGTAGGCATTGCCGCCGATGTGGTGGCGGCGGTCGATGACGACGACCTTCAAGCCCAGCTCAGTGGCGGCCTGTTCTGCGATTGTCAGGCCAAAGAAGCCTGACCCTACGATGACGAGGTCAGCGGTCACAAAATCTCCTGGTTCGAATGTGGGCAGCGCAAGGTGGTGCATTGTCTGCTGGTCCAGCCTACCCGAGACATGGTGTGCACCGGCGAATCGAGACCCTGGCAGCGCCCTCGGCGGGCGGCGTACGCCGGTCGTTTCCCCGATTGATGTTGGCTGTCCACATAGGCCGAATCCCCCACTCCCGGTCGCCGCTCACGCGCCTAGCGTGAGATGCAAACGACGACGCGGAAAGGATCCCCCTCAATGATGCTGCACTGCACCCTGGTTCCGGCGCCGGGGTCCGCACTCTCGTCCGGGCCGGTGGAACTGTCCATCGAAGTGCCGGCAACCTGCCCCGGCGCGGAACTGGAGGCGGCAATCTCCCGGCGATACGGGACCGGGAAGCTGTCAGTGGACGGCGTGCGGGCGGCTGCTTTGAATGTTGGCGATGGTCCGCTCACGCACGGTGCCGTCCTGGTGGACGGCGTCGCACCGGCAGCCGCTATGGAAGCGGCGCCGCTCGCCCTGGTCGTGCACAGCGGGCCGGGCGCCGGCCTGGTCGTCCCGCTGCGGCGCGGGCGCTTCCGGATTGGCCGCAGCGGCACCGAGATCGTCATCCCGGATGCGGAGCTGTCGCGCGAACATGCGCGGCTGGAAGTGACTGATTCCGCCGTCATAATCTCCGATCTCGGGAGTGCCAACGGCGTGAGCATTGATGGAAGGAAGTTGCATTCGGCGGCTATCTCCACGGATTCCTCCATTCAGTGCGGCGCCTCGTTGATGTCCCTGGTGTTCACCGGGACGGTGGACCCCGGGATTCCGGCCACTGCGGGGGCCGACGTCTCGGCGCCGTTGGTGGTCAGCAATCCCACGGCGCACAGCAACAAGGCGGCCCTGCTGCTGGCTGCGGGTCTGCCGCTGGCCATTGGAGTCGGCCTGGCCCTCCTGACGGGCATGTGGATCTTCCTGGCCTTCACCATCGTCTCAGCGGTTTCGGTTCTGGTGCCCGTCGTTGCCGGCAGAAGGCAGCGCCGCGAACTGTCCGCCGCCGTCGCAGCTGCAGCGCGCGAGGACAAGGAACGACGACGGCGGGGCGCGCCATCCGCTGGCGATATATCCCTATGCTGTGCGGTGACGGGGGCCGACCCGGTCAAAGCTACTGCCGCCACGGGCACCGTGTGGCTACGGCTGGGACAAGCACGGCAGGACGCAAATGTCCGGCTGGAACCGTCGGAGTCCGGATTCCGGCCACCGCCGCTCGGGATGATGCCGGTGACCCTTGACCCCGCGACGGCTGTGACGACTCTTCGGGGGCCGGAACCCGCCGTCGCCGGGCTGGTCAGATCCATCGTGCTTCAGCTTGCCTGCTACCCCGCGGCCCGGCGGACCCGGATCGTTCTTCACGGTCCAACCCCAACACTTCTTGCCGCCCGCTTCCTGGCAGCTGCGACCCTCTCCGCGCAGGAGGCTGCGACCCTGGAAACGTTGTCCGCCGGCTTTGGTCCGGACTACGAGCGGGGCGTGCTGATCATCGTCAAGCCCCAGGGAGCCGCTGCCCTGCGCGCCGCGGCGGTCAGCCTGGGCTGGCAGGTCCTCGACTGCTCCGGCGATCCGGCTCCGGCCACCGGCGCGGCCATCGTCCTCATGGAGCGCTCCGCTCTGCTTTCATCTGCCCGCGCCCCGCTGGAATTCACTCCGGATCTGCTTCCGTCCGGAATCTTTGACCGCAACTGCCGCCGGCCTTGGGCAAGAGCGCACGCCGCAGCTCCCGTCGCCGGCCTCCCAGAGGCCCGTTCCCTTGGCGAGCTGCTTCCGCTCTCGGCAGCCGACATCGCCACGCGGTGGGCCGTGTCGGCAAGCACTCCGGGCTTACGCGTCCCGATCGGCGTCGCAATTTCAGGCATTGTGCGGCTGGATCTCCTGGCGGACGGTCCGCATTTCCTGGTGGCGGGCACCACCGGATCCGGCAAATCAGAATTCCTCCGGACCCTGGCCGCAGCGCTGGCCGCCGCGCACCCACCTCACCGGGTCAATCTGCTGTTCATCGATTTCAAGGGCGGCTCCGGCCTGCGTCCGCTGGCCGGTCTCGCACACTGCGTGGGGCTCCTCACGGATCTGGACGACAACGAGGTGGCGCGCACCCTGGTCTCGCTCGCGGCTGAGGTACGCCGCCGGGAAGAGCTCCTCGCCACGTACGACGCGGCCGATCTCACCGCCTACGAGATCCTTGCTCCGGCCGGCCCGCCGCTGCCCCATCTGGTTCTCATCATTGACGAATTCAGGATGCTCGTCGACGAAGCTCCCGACGCACTGGCTGAGCTCATGCGGATTGCTGCGATCGGACGCTCTCTCGGGATACACCTGATCATGGCAACCCAGCGGCCCCAGGGCGCAGTGTCCGCGGACATCCGCGCCAACGTGACCAGCTGCGTCGCCTTGAGGGTCCAGTCCGAGCTGGAATCGTTCGACATCATCAACTCGAAGCTGGCGGCGGCCATCCCTATTACGAGTCCGGGCCGGGCCTACCTTATGCGGGGACACGAAGCTCCGGAACAGTTTCAGACGGCAGCACTGGCGTCAGCGGGCGAGCCGGTGGTCCGCTGCCCAACCGTCATGGAGGCGATGGAATTCCTCTACCGCCCGTCAGCTGGAGAGTCCCCCGGTCTGGCGGGCGGCCCCGCCCCGCTACCTTCCCGGGCGGCCGCCGAACTGGAGGAAGCAGTAGCGGCGGCGTGGGCTGCGACCGGCGGAGCCACACCGCGCCGTCCCGTCGCGGAGACGCTCCCCAAACAGTTACTTTTCCCACCGGACGGGAGCCTCGGCCGCATCAGGCTGGGGCTGCTGGATATCCCCGAAGAACAGCGCGTCTCCGAAGTCGGCTGGCATCCCGGCAGCCACGGCCATTTGGCGCTGGTCGCCGGGAATAGCGGCGGCACGGATGCCGTCCTTGGACTCATCGTGAATCAACTCCTCGGCTGCCCAGACGAACCACATCTCTACCTCCTTGATGCCGGCGGTACATTCAGCGCAGTGACATCCCCGCGGGTCGGCGCGGTGGTGGAACTGCACGAACTCCGCCGGGCGGTTCGCGTGCTGGAGCGTGTCTCCGAAGAAATGACAACGAGACTGGGTACCGCTTCCACGCCCGGCGCCCCTGCTCTCGTGCTGGCGCTGTGCGGCTGGGGATCCTGGGTTTCGGCGTTTCGGGCGGGGCCTCTGGCATGGGCCGAAGATCTGGTCCAGGACATCGTGCGGGACGGCGCACGGGCGGGGATCACCGTCCTGGTGTCCGGCGAACGCGAGCTCGTGACCTCGCGGTTCTTCGCTGCCATTCCCAACCGGATCTTCCTGCCTGCCGGCTCGACCGAAGAGGTACGTTTGGCGTGGCCTCGGATGCCCGTCACCGAATCGGTCGCCGGCCGGGCCGTGGTGTTTGGGCCGATATCGGACGCTGCCGCGTCCTCCGGGCACGTCGGACAGCTCTTTGAGCCTCGCGCCCCCGCTACCCGGGGCGCGGCCACCCTGCCCGTGCGGACCCGGCCGTTCCGAGTCGAGCCCCTTCCCGGACTGGTGACGGTCGCGGAAGTCCTGGCTCGGGCCGGACCAAATGCCGCAATCCGTGCCGCAGCACCATCGGCTGGCGCCGGGGCCCCGGAAGCATGGACCTCTCCTCCCCTCCCGGGACACCTGTGCGTCGGGGTCGGCGGCGACGAGCTCCTTCCGGCGGGCGTGCCGCTGCCTCCCGGCGCCGTCCTGTCCGTCCTCGGCGGCCCCGGCGCCGGGAAGACGTCGCTGCTGTTGGCCCTCCCTGGTCTCAATTCGGCCGTCAGCTGCCTTCGGGCGCCAGCCGATCCTGAACGGTACTGGATCAGGACGCATGAGGCGGCTCGCTCCGGCGCGCTGGACCCGGCGGCACTTCTCCTGGTCGACGACCTCGACCTGCAGTCCCCCGAAACCAATGCGCGGCTGCTCCTGCTAAACAACATGGGCTGGCGGGTGGTCCTCACCGCCGGCTTCGGCCCGGGCATCCGGCAACGGGTCCCGGTGGCTCAGAACGGAGTCGGCCAGGGACGGGGCGTCCTCATCGGCCCCCGCGGGCTCATGGACGGAGAACTCTTCGGAGTCAGGTTCGAACTCGAACAAAACCCTCCGCCAGGCCGCGCCGTCGTGATTTCAGACGGGCGCGCCCGGGCGGTGCAGCTGGCCGTCGACCCCGCCGCGGGCAGCAGTAAAGGACTAGAACCGTAAGGAGCCGGCTACGGGACGGGCGGACCCGACGGCGGCGCGGGCCTGGGGCAGGGGAAGCCGACGGCGGCGCGGGCCCGGCGGGACGGCGTACATGGCGCCACGACGGGGCTGCCTACAGTGCGGGCGGTGCACCACCGACCCGGGAGGCGAACGCGATGACCCGCTTGTCAAACAGCAGGATGATGGCGAGAACCCCCGGCACCAGCATGGCCAGGCCTGCCAGCGGGTATCCGCCCGTCATGGTGGGAAAGCCGATGGTGAGTGTGAAGAGCTGCGCCACCAGCGCTGCCGCCCTCGGCCAGCGGTATCCCCGGAACAGGAAGAGGGACACGGCAACAAGCCAGGCGGAGAAGGCCAGCAGAAGCCCCAGGGTAAACACCGCGCCCCAGAAGGAGAGCACGGGGGCACCGGTGACGAGCTGGCTACCGTACCAGATTGCCGCCACCAGCAGGGCCGTCGCCTCCAGTGCCACGATGGCCGCTATCACCCGGATGCCCGCGGGCCGTCCTGACGGAGCCAGGGCCCCGGCGTTCCCTGCGGGGCCGGCGTCGCTGCTGCCGGCAGCTTTGGAGGAGTTTTCTGGGTCTCTTGACACACTGGCACAGTACCGGACATAGTCGTTCAGATGTGAGGGCGCCGCCAGCCAATGTGATGCATCGCTCACGATCCCAGGGCATTTTGCAGCCAATTACCCCTTGTTTACGCAGCGTTAACATGACACGCTTAATCCAGATGACCGAGGGGGCCCCAGAGGGCCCCTTTCTTATGAAGCCTCTAGTGAATAATTTCACAAAGGCATTTAACGAGTGCCCAAGAAATGGAGTGACTGATCAGCATGGATTGGCGTAACCGCGCAGCGTGCCTTGACAAGGACCCGGAGCTGTTCTTCCCCGTAGGAAACACCGGCCCTGCCCTCCTGCAGATCGAGGAAGCCAAAAGTGTATGCCGACGATGCCCCGTCGTCGACACCTGCCTGCAGTGGGCACTCGAATCCGGCCAGGACGCCGGCGTCTGGGGCGGCATGAGCGAGGACGAGCGCCGCGCCCTGAAGCGCCGCGCTGCCCGCGCCCGCCGCGCCTCCTGACGCCGGGTTTGTGACGCCGGGAAAGCCGGCGATCCGCGTCATCCAAAACAGCAATGGCCGCAGACCTCGGTCTGTGGCCATTGCTCGTTAACCGCCGAGGCCAGCAGGGCCGGTGGCAATGTGGCCAAAGGAATCCGGCCGCAAGACCCGCCCCTGCTACCGCGGTGCGAGGCTCAACACGATCTGGACAGCGGTTCCGCCGCCCTCCCGGGCCCTCCACTGAATGCTGCCGCCCAGTTCACTCGTCACCAGCGTGCGCACGATCTGCAGCCCGAGTCCCTCCACGTAGGGCGTCGCCGGGATGCCGACGCCGTCGTCCTCCACCGTCACGGTGAGCAGCTCGTCGCCGTCCTCGCTTTCGGAGCGGTCCGCGATCAGCCAGACGGTGCCGGTCCGGCCCTCCAGACCATGCTCGACGGCGTTCGCCACCAGTTCGTTGATCACCAGGGCCAGCGGGGTGGCAAAGTCGCTCGGCAGTTCGCCGAAGAGTCCGGAGCGCGCCGTCTTCACCTGCTGCGACGGGGAAGCCACCTCGGCGGAGAGCCGGAACTGGCGGCCGATGAGCTCATCGAAGTCGACGCTCTGGGTCAGGCCCTGCGACAACGTCTCGTGCACGAGGGCAATGGTGGCCACCCGCCGCATCGCCTGCTCGAGCCCCTGCTTGCCCTCGTCGCTGACCATGCGCCGCGACTGCATCCGCAACAGGGCGGCCACGGTCTGCAGGTTGTTCTTGACCCGGTGGTGGATCTCCCGGATCGTGGCGTCCTTGGTAACGAGCTCCATCTCCCGTCGCCGCAGCTCCGAGACATCCCGGCAAAGGACCAGGGCGCCAAAGCGCTGCTGTTCGTCGCGCAGCGGAATCGCCCGCAGCGACAGGCTGACACCGCGGGACTCAATTTCACTGCGCCACGGCATGCGACCGGTGACAACCAGCGGCAGCGTTTCGTCGACCAGCCGCCGGTCCTTCAGCAGCCCCGCGGTCACCTCGGCCAGGCTCCGGCCCTCCAGCGACTCGCCGTCGCCGAGCCGGCGGAACGCGGAGACGCCGTTGGGGCTCGCGTACTGGACGATGCCCTCGGCGTCGAGCCTGATCAGGCCGTCCCCCACACGGGGCGCGCCGCGGCGGGAACCGGTGGGCGAGGCGAAGTCCGGCCAGAGGCCCAGCGTCCCCATCCGCAACAGATCATAGGCGCACTGCCGGTAGGTCAGCTCCAGCCGCGAGGGCATACGCGAGCTGGACAGGTCCATGTGGGTCGTGACGATGGCCAGCGTCCGGCCGTTGCGGACCATCGGCACGGCCTCCACCCGGAGGGCCATGTCGCTGCTCCAGTTGGTCTCGTTGGACCGCTCGATGGTCCGGCTCTCCCACGCCTTGTCGACCAGCGGCTTCAGGTCGGACCGGATCCCCTCCCCCACGAAGTCGGAGTGGAACACCGTATGCGTAGTGGAGGGGCGGACGTGGGCCAGCGCCACATAACCGAACTCAGGATGCGGGAACCACAGCGCCAGGTCAGCGAACGCCAGATCCGCGACCATCTGCCAGTCACCGACGAGGAGGTGCAACCACTCGGCATCCCCCGGCCCGAAATCAGCATGCTCCCTGATAGGGTCCGTAAAGATTGCCACAGCACCTCCATTTGCGACGGCGGCAGCGTCAACTGCCTAGCGTCGAACGATTGACCTCAAGAGCCTCAATGCTACCGACAGCGAGGCCATGTCATCGGCTTCGAGGGCGTTCACCTCGTCAAACATGCTCTTCGCCCGGCCCAGCTGCTCAACATTCTGGCTCTCCCACGCGACGAGCCGCTCCTCCGCCGGCAGGTCCGAAGGCGTTGACTCCAGCACTGCCGTGGTCATATCCGAAACGGTCGAGTAAAGATCGTCACGGAGCGCTGCCCGGGCCAGGGCCTGCCAGCGATCCCGTCTGGGCAGCTTGGTGATGCGCTCCAGCAGGGAATCCGCATGGAAGCGGTTGAACACCGTGTAGTAGACATGGGCGATGTTCTCCACGGGTTCCGGGCTGACGTGGACGATCTTGGCGATGTCCAGCAGCACAAAACTCTCGAACAGTTCCGCCCAGCGGTGTGCCAGGTCCTCCGGAAGGTCCCAGCGGCGCGCCTTTTCGAGCCACTCGGCGACCCGGGCACGGTCGTCGCCGCGCAGGTAGTCCAGCAGGCGGGCCCGCATCGGATCCATCAGGGGCTTGAACTCGCCCACGATCTCGGCAATGGGTTGGGACGCGCTGCTCTGGCTCAGGACCCACCGCACGGCCCGGTCCAGGAGCCGCCGGATGTCCAGGTGGACTGCGCTCCAGTGCTCTGTCGGGAACGACGCCGGCAACTCATTGAGTTCCCCGATCATGATGTCCAGTTCGTAGACTTCCCGGAGCGCCACGAAGGCCTTGGCGACAGCGGCCTCGGTGGCCGAGGTCTCTTCCATGGCGCGGAACGCGAAGGTGATGCCGCCCATGTTGATCATGTCGTTCGCCACCACCGTCGCGATGATTTCGCGCCGCAGCGGATGGGTGTCGAGTTCGGCGTCGAACCGGTCCCGCAGCTGCTGCGGGAAGTAGGCCCGCAGGACTCCCCGGAACCAAGGGTCATCGGGCAGGTCGCTGTCCCGCAGTGCCGAGGCGAGCTCGATCTTGGCGTAGGCCGCCAGCACCGACAGTTCGGGCGAGGTCAGCCCCTGGCCCTGGTCCAGCCGCTCGCGCAGCGTCTCCGTGCTCGGAAGCGCCTCCAGATCGCGTTTCAGATCGGCGGACTTCTCCAGCCAGTCCATCAGGCGCTCATAGCTGGGGCTCCATTCGGCAACCCGCATCCGGTCGTTGAGCAGCAGGATGTTCTGGTCGATGTTGTCCTCCAGCACGAGCCGGCCGACTTCGTCAGTCATGGACGCCAGGAACTCCGAACGCTCTGCCGGATCCAGCTTCCCCGCGGCAACCATCCGGTCCACAAAGATCTTGATATTGACCTCGTGGTCGGAGCAGTCCACCCCGGCAGAGTTGTCGATCGCATCGGTGTTCAGGATGACGCCCTGAAGGGCAGCCTCAATGCGTCCCCGCTGTGTCATGCCCAGGTTTCCGCCTTCACCGATGACCTTCACGCGCAGGTCGCGGCCGTCGACGCGGATGGTGTCGTTGGCCTTGTCTCCGACCTCTGCGTGGGTTTCCGTGCTGGCCTTGACGTAGGTTCCGATTCCGCCGTTGTAGAGCAGGTCGGCCGGAGCGAGCAGGATCGCTCGCAGCAGTTCCGGCGGGCTGAGCTGCGTTGTGCCGTCGGGCAGTCCGAGCGCGGACCGGACCTGGTTTGAGACCGGGATGGACTTCGCCTGGCGGGCAAACACGCCGCCGCCTTCGCTGATCAGGGCCTTGTTGTAGTCGTCCCAGGAGGAACGCGGCAACTCGAAGAGCCGCTGGCGCTCGACGAAGGATACCGCCTCGTCCGGGGCGGGATCGAGGAAGATGTGCCGGTGGTCGAAGGCCGCAAGCAACCGGATGTGCTTTGACAGCAGCATGCCGTTGCCGAACACGTCACCTGACATGTCGCCGACGCCGACGACGGTGAACGGCTCGGACTGCGTGTCCAGATCCAGCTCGCTGAAGTGGCGCTTTACCGACTCCCAGGCACCGCGGGCGGTGATGCCCATGGCCTTGTGGTCATAGCCGACGGAGCCGCCGGAGGCGAAGGCATCGCCGAGCCAGAATCCGTATTCCGCGGCCAGGCCGTTGGCGATGTCGGAGAAGGAGGCCGTCCCCTTGTCGGCCGCTACTACGAGGTAGGAATCGTCGCCGTCGTGCCGTACGACGTCGGCCGGCGGCACCAGCTGCTCGCCCTCCTGCGTCGTGACGAGGTTGTCGGTGACGTCAAGGAGACCACGGATGAACGTCTTGTAACTTTCGACGCCCTCCGCCATCCACGCGGTGCGGTCCACCGCCGGGTCCGGCAGCTGCTTGGCGTAGAAACCACCCTTTGCGCCGGTCGGCACGATGACGGCGTTCTTGACCGTCTGGGCCTTGACCAGGCCAAGGATTTCGGTGCGGAAGTCCTCGCGCCGGTCGGACCAGCGCAGCCCGCCTCGGGCGACCTTGCCGAAGCGCAGGTGCACGCCCTCGACCCGGGGCGAGTAGACCCAGATCTCGAACATGGGCCTGGGGAACGGCAGTCCGTCAATGGCGGCCGGGTTCATTTTGAAGCTCAGGTGCGGTTTGTTCTGGTAATAGTTGGTCCGCAGCGTCGCCTGGATCAGGTTCTTGAAGGTACGCAGGACGCGGTCGGCGTCGAGGGTCGCGACCTGTTCGATCGCTGCGTCCAGTCCCCCGAGGACCCCTTCCTGCCGGCTCCGGCGTGCCTCCTCGCCGAGCGAGGGATCGAAGCGTGCCTCGAACAGGGCGCTCAGGCCCCGGATGACATCGGGGTTGGCCAGCAGCGTGTCGGCCAGGAAACCGTAGGAGTTGGTGTTGCCCATCTGCCGCATGTACTTGGCGTAGGCCCGCAGCACAACAACCTGGCGCCACTGCATCCCCTCACGCAGCACCAGCCGGTCGAAGCTGTCCGATTCCACCGCACCGGACACCGCAGCGCCGAAGGAATCCGCGAGCAGCTGCCCCGTCTTGACCGGGTCCACCCCTGCCGGGTACTTCAGGCCCAGGTCGTAGAGGAAGAAGTCACGCTGGTCCGCCGTCTCGATCTCGAACGGGCGTTCGTCCAGGACCTCGAGGCCCAGGTTATGGAAGTAGGGCAGGATCTGGCTCAGGCTCTTGGGCTCAAGCATGTAGAGCTTTACGCGGGCGTCCTCCTCGAGCGTGGCTCCGGCGCCGTCAGGGAGGTAGACGTGGACTCCGGGGTGTTCCTTGGCCCTCTCCCCGGCAGAAGCGGCCACGGCACCGTACTTCTCAAAGCGGGCGATGTCCTCCAGGGCATCCTCCACCTCGTAATCGACGCGGTAGCTTGCGGGGAAGGCCTCGGCCCACTCAGCGGCAAGTTCCTTGGCGCCGGCGTCCTTGATTCCACCGTTGCCATCGGCGCGGGCGCGCAGCACCTCGGCGATCCCCTCGCCCCAGGAGCGGGCGGCGCGGACCAGGCGCTTCTCGAGTTCGTCGCTGTTGACGTTGCTGACATCGGCGTTCTTCGGAAGCCTGATGCGGAAGAAAAGTCGGGCCAGGGCGGATTCGGTCATCCGCGCCTCGAAGTCGATGGAAACGGCATCAAAGGTCTCGCGGAGTTCTTCCTCGATGCGCAGGCGAACGTTCGTGGTGTACCGGTCGCGCGGAAGGTAGACGAGCGCTGACATAAAGCGCCCATAGATGTCCGGGCGGAGGAACAGCCGGGTCCGGCGCCGTTCCTGCAGCCGCTGGATACCGGTTGCAATGGCGGCCAGATCGGGTATTTCGATCTGGAACAGCTCGTCGCGGGGGTAGGTTTCGAGGATGCCGAGCAGGTCCTTGCCGGAGTGGGAATCGGGCGGGAAGCCGGCCTGGCTCAGCACCGCTGCTACTTTCTCGCGGACCACCGGGATCTCGCGCACGGAGCCGGCGTAGGCCGTGGTGGCGAAGAGCCCGATAAAGCGGCGCTCGCCGTTGACGTTGCCGGCCGCGTCGAAGCTCTTGACGCCGATGTAGTCCAGGTACGCGGAGCGGTGGACGGTGGATCGGGAGTTGGCCTTTGTGATGACGAGCGCGCGTTTTTCGCGTGCCTTCTTCCGGCCCGTCTCGGTGAGGTGCTGGATCTGGTGCGGGGTGTCGGCGCCGCCGCGCAGCAGCCCGAGCCCGCTCTCTTCCCGCGGTTCCAGGACATCCTCGCCGGATTCGTTCTTGAGTTCATATTCGCGGTAGCCCAGGAAGGTGAAGTTCCCGTCATCCATCCAGCGCAACAGCTCCTGGGCCTGGCGGAGTTCGGCGATCTGCGCGGCATCGGCCAGCGTGTCCAGGTCCTGCGAAATCTGGAGTGCCCGGTTCCGCATCTTCTGCCAGTCTTCGACCGCGGCACGCACATCGCCAAGCACCCGCCCGATGCCTTCCACCAGCGACGCGCGCTTGGCGTCGTCGACGCGGTCGATTTCGACGGCGATCCAGGATTCCATGTGGGAGGCGTTGTCACCCTGGGCGATCAGGTGCGAAAGGTTGGGCATCGCGGCGGTGTCCCCGCTGGAGATGCCCAGGTGTGAGGGAACCCGGGCGACCCTGACGAGTTCACCGCTCTCACGGTTGCGGGTCACCACGAACAGCGGATGCATCACCAGATGGATAGGGGCACTCTGCCGGACAAGTTCCGCGTTGACCGAGTCAACGAGGAAAGGCATGTCGTCGGTGACGATGTAGACCACGCTGCGGTCGGCCTCGTCTGATATGGCGATGTTGGCGACGCCGGGAAACCGTTCCGCCGCCGTCTCAAGGTGCGTCTGCGCCCGCGCTGCCAGCAACTCCGGAGGGTACGCCCGCTCGTCTTCTTCAGCGAGGTGCTCGTAATAGTCCTTCAGGTAGCCTTCTCCGGCACCGATCGAAACGGGTTGATCCTCCACGCTGGACCCAGACGACATCGACAAACGCCTCCATCAAAAAGTTTGCGGCCGCTTCGTTGCGGCCCTCAAGGCGAGCCTAGCCCTTAAGTAAACGCTTCGCTGTGGAAGAAAATACAGAGGATCGATGGTTCCGCTGGACAGGTGCACAAACTAGCGCCGCGATCCCCTGCCGGAGGGGAGAGCCGGACGCGGCCTCCAGCAGGAGGGACCCCGCGAGCAGGGCCGCGTCAGTGGCGACCGGATCGGCCGGCAGGAACGCCCCCAGGGCGACAGCGGGTCCAAACCGCTCCCACGCTTCGCGGAGTTGTCGCTCCGGCGAGCGTCCCACAGCGGACTGCCGGACTTTGTTGAGCACTACCCGCGGGGACGCGTTGGGAACGGCCAATTCCAGCTCCGCCAGGCCACGGACCAGCCTCGGGACGCCGATGGAGTCCGCCGCCCCGACGGCAAACACCGTGTCCGCCAGTTCAAGGCTCCTCAGCGTTGCGGCATTGCGGCGCGGCGCCATCGTGTCGAAGCTCAGCTCTTCGTCACTTTCCAGGCAGAAACCTGTATCGATGACGGTCACGTCGAAATCGTGTCTGGCCCGGGACAGGACCAGGGATAGCGCGGCGGCGCGGAGTTCGGTCCAGCGGTCCGCGCGGGTGATTCCGGTCAGTACCCGGAACGTTCCCGCTCTCGTGACCACGGGAACCGCAATCCTGAGCAGCGCCCCTGGGTCAAGGAGGCCCTGGTCAGCCAGCCGGCAGGCCTGCGCCAGCCCGGCCGATTCGTCCAGCAGGCCCAGCATGGCTGCGACACTGGCACCGTAGCTGTCGGCGTCCACCAGTAGTACCGACTTTCCCTCCGCTGCGAGTTCCGCCGCCATGTTGGCCGCCAGCATGGTCCGGCCTGGCGAACCGGCGGGTCCCCAGACCGCAAGGATCTGACCCGTGCCGGATCGTTCCGTCCCCTGCGCGGCTCTGCCGCCGGTCGGACCCCGCGCCGGACCGGCCGCAGCGTGGCCGCTGACGTCTCCCTGCCGGAGCCGCGGCTCAGCTGCGGCCAGCTGGGCGACGGCCCCGGTGATGCGGTGGGCCAGGACGGCTGCGTCCACCCCGGTCAGTTCGGCAGCGACGCCGATTCCCTCCAGCCGGGCCATTTCCTCTGGACTGTCGGTCAGGGCAAGCACGGCGACGCCGACGGCGGCCAGCCGGTCGACGAGCGACGCCGTCAGCTCCCCGCTTCCGTCCGCCACGACGGCGGCCCGCGCCAGACCGCCCTGGCAGGCCGCCAGCAGTTCCGCCAGCTCGGTGCACCTCCGGACAACTGACACCGGCCCGTGAAGCCGTTCGAGCCTGCCCACCAGGTCTTCCCGCGAATCCCCGACCGTGACGACCGGGATGCTCATCGGCCCGCACCACCCGGGTTCCAGACCACGGAGATCTTCGCCTTGTTGGCCTGTGCCCCCAGCAGGTTTGGCATCTGCCCGTCCGTCACCAGCACCATCACGACGGTGGACCGGGCTGACCCCAGGGCTGTGCTGCCCGCAGTGATCTGGGCGATTTCCGCCCCCGGCAACAGCAGCGTTGGCTGGCTGAACCCGTTCCGGGCATCAGGCAACGCCACCCAGACATCGACCCGGGAGCCAGCAACTGCCTGGGCCGGCAGGGACTCCTCGATCGTCACCGCAACCGGCTTCCGGTCCAGGCCGTCGGGCTGCCCCAGACTTTCTCGCGGCACCAGCTGGTCCTTGCCGATCCTCTGGACGGCAACAAGCCCATCGGCCACCCCTGCTGCGGGTGTGAGATAGTGCGGTTCGACGTCGCCGAGGCGGACCTTGACGCGGTTCAGTTTGTCCGCCGACAGCGTTTCGCCCACCGCGATGGCTTCCCGCGCCGTGTAGGCCTCGGCGGTCTGGTCTGCCGCACCGACCAGGGAGGTAACGCCCGCCACCGAGGCCAGGACGAGCAGAATGCCCACGAGGAGCCGGGGATCCTTCCACGACGGTTTCTTCAGCCGCGCCCCGCCGCCCACCGTGGTCACACCCATGCGCCCGCTCCCCCTGTAATCGCAGCCCCGGATCAGGCCGGGCATCATCATTGTTGCTGCTTCCCGCCCGGACCGGAAGACGCGGGAACAAAGATGTTCAAACTGTGGATAACGGCCCCAGTCGGAGTCTTCGGTGGCAAAATGGAGTCATGCCCCGATTCCTCACCCTCGCCGACGTCGCAGAGCAGCTCCAGATCAACGCCCCGTCTGCCTACGCGCTTGTTCGCAGCGGTGAGCTCAAGGCCATTCAGGTCGGCGGAAGAGGCCAGTGGCGTGTCGAGGAGAAAATGCTCGAGCAGTACATCGAGGAACGATATGCGGAAGCCAGCCGGATGATCGAAGAGGCAAAGTCCAAGACCCGCTGACCGGCATCCGGATCCCGTGCGCCTGCTGCTGCACCACGGCCCGACCGCGGACTCCCCTGCCCGGCGACCCACCTCCGCAACCCGTCGCCGGCGTCCCCGATCGTCTAGGTGGCCGGTGTCCGGGCAGACCTGATTCCGGCCAGCGCGGTGAACGGAATGGTCGCCAACTCACGGACATTGGCTGTCCGACGCTCCTCGCCTTCCCCGGTGACCGCCAGGTCCAGGTGATCGCGGCCCACCCTGTCAATCACCCCGTGGAGCGTTATCTCTCCCGCTGAACCGCCGGAAATCAGGACGCCCAGCCCGGCCCGGTCACGCGCAAGCCCGCGCAGTGCGCCCCCGAGGCCGAGGCGTTGCCGGACTTTGGACGGCTCAGACACGGCCAGCCGGGAGAGTCCGAGGTAACGGACCGCCGAGGCGTATGGAACCAGCACCTGGTGCCTGGGCTCATCCAGCACAAGCGCTTGGCTTCCCGCGTGGCTCAGGGTCCCCTCGAACCTCGATCCGGACGAAAGCTGCACCACAATCAGTCGCCCCAGCGAGCCGCGCAGACGATCCGCTAGTTCCACCGCTGCCGCCTCGGCACGCGTCCGTTCGGAGATTTCCGCGTCGAGATCCAGACGCTCACTGGCGGCCACTTGTGTCTCGAGATCGTCGAAGAGGGCATCCCAACGCATGGCGTCAGCGTAGGCGCGCGATCCCCGGCGGTCAATGAGCGGCGCTCGAAAATGCCCCTAGACAAAATACTGCTAACGGGATCACACTGGGCTAAATCACATTAAACAACATCAAACTACTCAAAAGGCCACCACCGACCCAAGTCGGTCGGCTGGCAATCAGAGAGGCGGAGATGATGGCTAACGCTGTAGTACCCCGACGCAGGGTACCCGTGCTCCCTGGGGACGCGGCTATGGCCGCAGCCATCCTGCTGCTGGGGGTATTCCTTGCGGGAACCGGTGGCAGCATAGTCCGGCGCTGGCAGGCGTCCTCGGCACGGCAGCAGTCTCTGGCGTTCGAAGACCAGCTGGGCATTGTGGCGAACACAGCCGGTCTGATCGTGATCGTCTGGTGGGCCATGTCATTTGTCATCGCTGTGGCGGCGGCACTCCTCCAACGCGGCGGGAAGGTCCGCGCGGCCTCGGCTGCCGGGAAGTTCATCCCGGGCTTTATGCGCCGCCTGGTCATGGCCGCCGTCGGGCTTCAGCTGCTCACCGCCCCGCTGGCAACGGCTTCCACCCAGCCGTCCGTCCCGGGACCGGCCTCGGCCACACGCGCGGCATCCGCCGCGTGGACTCCGCAACCGGTCCCGGCCGCGACTGGCGTTGCCCCGCCGTCCGTCGAGAGGCCAACGCTGGCGCCAACCCCGCAGCCGGCGCCGGCGCCAACGCTGGCGCAGGGCGTGCCGGCCGTCGCGAATCCGCAATGGCGGCCGCTCAGGCCGGTGGTCGAACCCGGCCCGCTGGCGGGGCGCCCGCTGCGGCACCAGCAACCCGGTGGCCAGGCAGCGGTCGTAACTGTACGCCCCGGGGATTCGCTGTGGAGCCTCTCCGCGGCCCGGCTGGGACCTTATGCCTCCGACGTCGACATCGCCTTGGACTGGCCCCGGCTCTACCAGGCCAACCGGGACGTCATCGGAGCCAACCCACACCTACTGCGGCCCGGTCAGGTGCTCAGACTTCCGCCCACACCCTGATTTTGAAGACCTGAACCCCGAAGTCGCCCAGCCGCACAAGGCGACCGCCCGGAACACACCGGCAACGGCTCTGCCGGAGTTCCAGAACAGCCAAACCACAAAGCAAAGGAAGCATCATGAGCTCCAGGACCAGCCCCCGCGCCGCCGCGGTAGCCCCCGTCTCCCCTGCTATGCCACTGCGTCTGCTCCCCGGAGGCGCGGCACCGCCAGGCCCCAACGCCGCTCCGCCGGTTCCGGTGGCGCCGCTGCCCGGGCTGGCCGAGGAAGAACGGGAGATCTGCGCAATTTCGCGCAGCACTGTTCAGGCGGCCATCGAGGTGCTGGCCGGCACCCGGCCGGCGCAGCAGCTGGCCCGGCGGCTCGACGAGCGCTGCCTCTCGGCACTGCAGCACCGGGCTGCCCTGACCCGGAGGGTGCCATGCGGGGCGGCACCGACGGCGGGACGGCTGCACCGAAACGCCTCCGTCCGCTCGGTCCGGGCCTGCCGGGTGTCCGCGGATGTCTATGAGGCCAGCGCCGTGGTGGTCGAGGAGTTGCGGGTTCGTGCGGTCGCCCTGCGGCTGGAGCGCAGCCGGCTCGCCTGGCGGGTCACCGTGCTGGAAATCGGCTGACATCCGACGAAGCCGATCCACGAAGTCGCGTTGGGGGGACCATTGACGGGAACGAGGGAAGGAGGAGTCGGCAGCATGGAAAGAGGACCGGAACATGTTCCGGTCCTCTTTCGTCACTGCCAATAAGGCCAGGTTTCGTCACTGCCCGATGACGCCAGGTGGCAGCGCTGTCATCAGCGGCCGATCCGCTAGCGGCGTTTCTTCTTGTTCGCCCGGCGCGTGCTGTCCTGCGCCGCGGCCTTGGCCGGGTTGCCGGAGCGGCCGGCGGCTTTGGCTTCAACTCGGGTCTGGGCGGAACCGTCTTCACCGGGGGCCGTGTACTGCAGCTGGGCCGGCTTTTCGGGCGCCTCCAGGCCGGCGGCCCGGATCTGCGGCTCGTGATGTTCGGTGTGCTGGCCGGCGGCGTCCGCGACGACCACGTCCTCGGCGGGGGTCACCTCGACGTCAAGGTTGAACAGGAAGCCGACGCTTTCCTCCCGGATGGCCTCCATCATGGCCTGGAACATAATGAACCCTTCCCGCTGGTACTCCACCAGGGGATCGCGCTGGGCCATCGCGCGCAGGCCGATGCCTTCCTTCAGGTAGTCCATCTCATAGAGGTGTTCCTGCCATTTACGGCCGATCACCGACAGGACAACCCGGCGCTCAAGTTCCCGCATGCTTTCATGGCCGATGGTCTCTTCGCGGGCCTGGTAGACCAGGCGTGCGTCGGAGAGGACCTCTTCCCTGAGGAAGTCCACGGTAATCCGGGACTTTCCGCCGGCCTCGTCGATGAGGTCGCGCGGGGTGACGCTCACCGGGTAGAGAGTCTTGAGGTTTGACCACAGGAGATTAAAGTCCCAGTCGTCGCCGGTGCCCTCGGCGGTGGCTTCGTCGATGAAGGCATTGATCGTGTCTTCGAGGAAATACTGGACCTTCTCATGGAGGTCGTCGCCTTCGAGAATGCGGCGGCGGTCTCCGTAGATCGCTTCGCGCTGGCGGTTCAGGACGTCGTCGTACTTGAGGACGTTCTTGCGCTGCTCGGCGTTACGGCCCTCCACCTGGCCCTGCGCCGAGGCGATGGCGCGTGAGACGAGCTTGGATTCGAGGGCAACATCGTCCGGCACCGAGCTGTTCATCAGCCGTTCAGCAGCGCCCGAGTTGAACAGGCGCATCAGGTCGTCGGTGAGCGAGAGGTAGAACCGGGACTCGCCCGGGTCGCCCTGGCGGCCCGAGCGGCCGCGCAGCTGGTTGTCGATCCGGCGGGACTCGTGCCGTTCGGTACCCAGAACGTACAGGCCGCCCAGCTTGAGGACTTCCTCGTGCTCGTCCTTAACGGACTGCTTGGCTGCCTCGAAAGCTTCGGGCCAGGCCGCTTCGTACTCTTCGGAGTTTTCTTCCGGATCCAGCCCGCGCTTGGCGAGTTCGGCGACGGCGGTGAACTCGGCGTTGCCGCCCAGCATGATGTCGGTACCGCGGCCTGCCATGTTGGTCGCCACGGTCACGGCGCCCTTGCGCCCGGCCTGGGCGACAATCGCAGCTTCACGGGCGTGGTTCTTGGCATTGAGGACCTCGTGCCGGACGCCTTCCTTGGCCAGCAGCCCCGAGAGGTATTCGCTCTTCTCGACGCTGGTGGTGCCGACCAGCACGGGCTGGCCCTTGGCGTGCCGTTCGGCAATGTCCTGGACGACGGCGTCGAACTTGACGGCCTCGTTCTTGTACACGAGGTCCGCCTGGTCCATCCTGGTCATGTCCCGGTTGGTGGGGATGGCAACAACGCCGAGCTTGTACGTGCTCATGAACTCGGCGGCTTCGGTCTCGGCGGTACCGGTCATGCCCGCAAGCTTGTCGTACATGCGGAAGTAGTTCTGCAGCGTGACCGTGGCGAGTGTCTGGTTCTCGGCCTTGATCTCGACGCCTTCCTTGGCCTCGATCGCCTGGTGCATGCCTTCGTTGTAGCGCCGGCCCGCGAGAATGCGGCCGGTGTGCTCGTCGACGATCAGGACCTCGCCGTTGAGGATGACGTAGTCCTTGTCCCGCTTGAAGAGTTCCTTGGCCTTGATGGCGTTGTTGAGGAAGCCGATCAGCGGCGTGTTGGCGGACTCGTAGAGATTGTGGATGCCGAGGTAGTCCTCGACCTTTTCGATGCCGGTCTCCAGCACGCCCACGGTTCGCTTCTTTTCGTCGACCTCGTAGTCCTCCTCCGGCTTCAGCCGGGTGACGACCTTGGCGAACTCGCTGTACCAGCGGTTGGTGTCGCCCTGCGCGGGGCCGGAGATGATCAGCGGCGTACGCGCCTCATCGATGAGAATGGAGTCCACTTCATCGACGATGGCGAAATGGTGGCCGCGCTGGACCAGTTCGGATTTGTCCCACGCCATGTTGTCGCGCAGGTAGTCGAAGCCAAATTCGTTGTTGGTGCCGTAGGTGATGTCCGCGGCGTACTGCTCGCGTCGCAGCGCGGGGTCCTGGTTGGACAGGATGCAGCCGCTGCTCAGGCCAAGGAACCGGTACACACGGCCCATGAGGTCCGACTGGTATTCGGCCAGGTAGTCGTTCACGGTAATGACGTGCACACCGTTGCCGGCGAGGGCGTTGAGGTAGGCCGGTGCGGTGGCAACGAGGGTCTTGCCCTCACCGGTCTTCATTTCGGCGATGTTGCCCATGTGCAGGGCGGCGCCGCCCATCAGCTGGACGTCGAAGTGGCGCATGCCAAGCGTGCGGGAGGACGCTTCGCGGACGGCGGCGAAGGCCTCCGGGAGGAGGTCGTCGAGCTTCTCCCCGTCAAGGTGGCGTGCGCGGAGCCGGTCGGTCTCTTCGCGCAGTTCGGCGTCGGTGAAGGTCTGGAAGGAGCTTTCAAGGGCATTAATGGAATCGGCATAGTTCCGCAGTTGCCTCAGGGTTTTTTTGTCACCCGTACGGAGTAGTTTTTCGATAAGTGATGCCACGTGAAGTTGCTCCCAGTCTCAAGCTGCCGAATTCTGGCGTGTTCAGTCTACGGGAGAGACGCAGGGCCGGTTACGCCTGTTCCCTCTGAGCGGATACACCATTTCCCGCCCCGGACACGGCGTCCGCGAGGGCCGGCGCCAGGTCCCCCTTCGGGGAGACGATAACCCGGGCCAGCCCCAACCACTCTGCCATGAGCTGCAGTTCCGCGGCGAGTTCGACGGCGGTGTCGGCGGGAGCGCCGGGTTCAGCGTGGGCAGCCCTGGCCAGCAGCAGGCCGTTGGCGCGGTCGGCTTTGAGGTCGACCCGGGCCACGATGCCGTCGCGCAGCAGGAACGGCAGCACGTAGTAGCCGAAACGGCGCTTCGGCTCGGGTGTGTAGATCTCGAGGCGGTAGTGGAAACCGAACAGGGATTCGAGGCGCCGGCGCTCAAAGACCAGTGAGTCAAAGGGGCTCAGCAGGGCGCGGCCGGTGGCGGTGCGCGGGAGTCGTGCCTCGGTGTGCCGGTAGACGGGCTTGCTCCAGCCGGCCACTGTGACGGGCTGAAGCCTGCCTGTTTCGACGAGCTGGTCTACGGCGATGGCGGACGCCGGCAGGGGCGTCCGGAAGTAATCAGCAAAGCACCGCACCGTGCCGATCCCGTGGGCCCGGGCGGCGGCATCGATCAGCCGCACCAGCGCAGCGGCCGGGTCAGGGCCGGCGTCCCCGGCGCCATGATCGGCCGGCGGCCTTAGTGGCAGCACCTTTGCGGTGAGGGTGTAGCGCCGCTCAAAGGAATCGGTCCGGGACGCGGCCGAAATGAGGCCTGCTTCGAAGAGGTGTTCCAGGACCCGCTTCACAGCGTTCCAGTTCCAGCCCCAGTTGTCCTGCTGCCGGTCCTCGATGTGCCCCAGGCGTGCGGTGAGTTCGGCGGCGGTCATCGGGCGGCCGGCCGCGAGCGCCTCAAGCACCCGGGAGGCGACGTCGCTCCTCAGCTCGGCGTCCATGGCATGCGCCCCGACCCATTTCCTGCTCTGCCAGGGGACGAGGTCCTGGAAATGCTCTGGACGGATGAAGCTGGCCTCGTGGGCCCAGTACTCCATCATCCGGCGGGGGTGGCTGTTCGCCATCCGCTGCAGGATGGCGCGGTCGTAGTTCCCCAGACGGGAAAAGAAGGGCAGGTAGTGGCTCCGGGTCAAAACATTGACGGAGTCGATCTGGACCAGCTGCAGGCGGGCAAAGGTACGGCCCACCGTCCGTGCGCTCACGGGTCCGGCGGGCCGTACCTTGTCCAATCCCTGGGCTGCCAGTGCGATCCGCCGGGCCTGCTTAAGGCTCAGCACATCGTGCACATCAGTCCCTTCGGTGGATGGTCAGCACCAGCTTAGGCGCTGGCCGGCTCATCCTCGGAGCGGTAGGCGAGGATTTTCTCTTCGAGCGGGGCCTGGCCCGGTTCGCAGGTCTGGTCGAGGGAGATGACGCCGTAGGTCCATCCTTCGCGGCGGTACACGACAGAGGGCGCCTTGGTCTCCTTGTCCACAAAGAGGTAGAAGTCGTGACCCACGAGCTCCATGTTGTCGACGGCGTCGTCGAGTGTGAGGGACGCGGCGGGAAAGACCTTCCGGCGGATGAGCACGGGCGAGTCTCCGGCCGGAATGTCGTTTTCGACCTCATACGGCGATTTCTCGGCGGGAGCTTCCTTGGGCTCGAGCCAGTGGTTCGCTTCTTCGTAAATCGGCTCGCTGGTGCTGGCGGGCTCAAGGGTTGCCGTCGCCTCGGTGACGGACTTGGGGGTGTGCCTGCCGTGGTGGACCTTCTTGCGGTCCTTCGCCCGGCGCAGTCGCTCAAGAAGCTTGTTGTAGGCGAGATCAAACGCGGCGAACTTGTCTGCGGCGCTGGCCTCGGCCCGAATTACGGGGCCCCTTCCCAGGACGGTCAGCTCAACCGTGAGCATCTCGTCGGTCTGCCGGGCCTTGGTCTCCTTGGAAACCTTCGCGTCCACCCTCTGGACCTTGTCCCCCAGCGACGCGATCTTCGAGATCTTCTCGTCGGCGTACTCGCGGAACCGGTCGGAAACCGTCAAATTGCGTCCGCTGATCATGAACTCCATGGTGCCCTCCAAATGACTTCGGTGACACGACGGCGGCACTTCCTGGGGCTGATCTGACTGACAGTCGAGCCCCTTTCCGAGCCGCTATCGACAGGTACATCTATTCTTGGTACCCATCTCCGACGTTAGTTCATAGCCACCCCTTATTCATCCTTTCTCGGTTTATTTTTTTCGTTCACGGGCCCCCGCCCCGCGAATGCGCGGTCCGATTCCCCGTAGCCGAAAGCCGCCGGCGGGCGTGTCGCGGCGAGGACGACGGCGCCCCTCACCAGTGCACCCGCCGCACCCAACGCGCGGGAAGCCTCGGCCAACGTCGCACCTGTGGTCAGCACGTCATCAATGATGAGGCAGTACCGGCCGTTCACCGCGGGGGCAAACAACCCTCGGCGGACGTGCATGGATCCCCGGACGCGCTGCGCGCGGTCTCCGCGCCTGAGCCCCTTTTGTCCACCGGCTCCTCCCTGCAGCCCGGCGAAGCCAACGGCGGTCTGGCCGGACCGCCCGGCGCCGCCCCGCAGCCCTTTTTTCCGGAGGGCATGGACGGTGGCGAAGCCTGAGCGCGGGCCGGCCCCCGACGCCCGGGGGCGGTCGAGCCTGCCGAGCAGCACGTGGACCGGGCTGAAGCCCCGCTTCCGGTAGGCACCGTTGCTGGTCGGCACCGGCACGAGCAGCAGCCCCGGGGCTTCCCCTGCCGCGGCCCGGATGGCACCGGCAAGGCCCTTGGACAACACCTCCGCGAGCTGATTTTGGCCGTGCTTCTTGAAGGACAACACCGCCTGCGCCAACTCCGCACGGTAAGCGCCGGCCGCCACGACCGGAAGGAGAACGGCGCCGTTCACGTCCATGAGTGCCGGCGCCCGTGTCTCCGCCCTGAACGGCTTGTTCATCAGCTTCCGGACCTGCCGCTCGCAGCCGCTGCAGAGCGCCCGGTCTTCCGCCCCGCAACAGACGCAGTCCACCGGCGCGGCGAGTGCCACCACTTCGGCCGCGGCGGCCGCGGCCTGGTCCGCCAGCCGCGCCAACGGCTGGCAGTAGTCACCGCGGTGCCGCACCGCATCCGCGGCAGCCGGAGCCAGGTCAGGGTCAGCTGTCCGCCGGCTTCGCCGCCCCGCCCGCCGGATTCGGCCCGCGCCGGTGCCGGGGCCGGCCCGGGCACCGGTCCCCGCACCGGCGCTGGCACTGGTCCCGGCGCTGGCACTGGCACTCGCACTCGCACTGGCACTGGCACTGGCACTGGCACTGGCATTACGGTCCTGGTCGCGGAGTTCCCTGCGTGTTCCCACAACCCAACGATCCGGCTGCGCCGCACCCGGCACCACGGCACTGGGGGGTTATGTGGAAAATAATTGCGCGGCTCAGCTCAGGAGCCTGTCCGATGCTGGTCACAGGACCGTGCCGGACCGGCCTCGGAGGCTGCAAGCCCGGACAGGACGAATCGACCGGTCCCTAGCCGGGATAGGACGGATCGACCGGTCCTTTGAGCTGCGGGGACCAGCCGTTGCCGATCCGCAGGAAGATCCCTTCCGCAGACTGGGCGTAAATTTCCTCGCCGCCGTTTCCAGCACTGAGCGCAGTCAGCCCCGGCCACGGCGCCAACTGCTGCGGCTCGGACGAGGTGAGGGACAGCAACTCGGGAGTGACGGCTCCGCTCGGGGAGCCCTGCATCACCGCGACAGTGCTGTCGTCCACCCAGACGCCGTGATCCGGATCGTTCGACGCCAGCAGAGTAATCGGCACGGTGAGGTCCTTGGGCGTTCCGTCCGCTCCCCGGACAATACCCGCCACCTGGACTTTGGTCTTGCCGTTCTGCTCCGAGAGAACGAGGGCGCGGGTACCCTCGCGTGAGACCCGGAACTCCCGCACGGAACTTCCGGCGAGCCACGCCGGCGCCATTGTCACCGCGGGGATGGTGGCACCTTCCGCGACGCCGGCAGGCCGGTGGGCGATCATTTCCGTGCCACCGTTGGCACCTGGCCCCGCCGTCCAGACCCAGTCGTAGCGGTCGAAGGAAGGTCGGGTAAGGGTGGCCCGCGTGGTCAGCGCCCTCGCGGGCTGGCCGGGCACGATCGTGTACAACGTTCCGCGGTCTGCGTTGAGGAAGGCCGCGGCCGGCGAGACGGGCGACTCCGCCGGGGCCCGTGGCGCCAGGGCTGCGACCGGCTGGATGTCGGGAAGCGGCGAGATCCGGTTGTTCTCATACCGGACCAGATCGTTGTCGCTCACGGCGATCTGGTGGCCAGGCACATTCAGGTCGCGGATCGGCGGAAGGACTGACCCGTTGTCCTCCACTCGCACAAGATCCTGGTTGGCGCGCAGCTCGACGTTGACGACGCCGGGCTGGCTGCGGAAGGTGAGGGCAAGCTGGGTCTGCATCCGCAGCCGGTCCTCATTTGAGGCCTCCACGAGGTCCTTGGCCGTGAGGTCCACCTGGGCGGCGCCGGAGACGACCGGCACCGACTCCCGGGCCAGTTTGATGCCGGAGGGGAAGGCGCTGACGACGGCACCCTTGAGATACGGAGCCGGTCCGCCGAGGAGGGCGCTGGTCATGGCCTTGACGGTCTTCTTCTTGATGAACCACCGGACATCGGGCACCGCGTAGGTGAAGGTCGGGTCATAGAAATAGATTGGGAAGGCGCCGTAGATGACCTTGAATGTCTCTTCCGGGATCGCCGTGCCGTCCGGAAGCTCCGCAATCCGCCATTGCCCGTCCACCTGGGTCAGGGTGGCGGGAATGTTCTCCTTGGTGCCCTCCGGCAGCCGGGTCGCCACCCCATCCGCATCGACGGTGTAGGCCACGTCCAGTTCGTAATTGAAGACGTTTTCGACGCCGGTCGGCACGACACGGGCGGACCGGAAGACGAGCACGCGCTGGTCAGGCTTCCAGGTTACGGACGATGCCTGGGTCAGATATTGGCGTGCCACCGCGTAGTCGTCCTCGTAGCCGCTGCCCGCTAGATAGAAGTCCTCGATCACGGCGTCCGGACCGGCTCCCTCGCGCGGCGCGGACGGGAAGAACACGGGCGCATTCTTGGGGTTCCCGGCGCTCTCATCGGTGCTTTTTCCGACCGGGCCCGAGCGTGGGATCTGGGCGCACGACGTCAGCAGGATCAGTAGTACTGCCAGCAGCGCGGCCACCGCGCCGCCGGCCTTCCGCGAGGCTCCGCTCATGCCCCCTCCTTCGTTCCGGGTGCCGTTGAGCCTGGGTTTGTGGTGCCCTTTTCGGCCGTGCCGGCACCCTCCGGCCCCCGGCCGGGTCCGCTTCCGGGTGCCTGGTTCCCATTGTCGGCGCGGGCTGGCGGGGAGGGGTCCACCAGCAGCATGGTCCGCTGGCCAACCGAACCCTGAAGGCCGACGTCGACCGGCTCCAGCTGGAGCGGGGACTTCGTGATGGTCTCGCCCTGGCGCAGCGGAAGGGTGAGGCGGAAGTTGGCGCCGCCGCCTTTCCGTCCCCACGCCTGGAGCCAGCCGTTATGGAGTTTCGTGTCCTCGGCGGCGATGGACAGTCCAAGACCGCTGCCGCCGGTCGTCCGCGCCCGGGCCGGATCGGCGCGCCAGAACCGGTCGAACACGCGTGCCGCTTCACCGGGAGTCATGCCGATGCCGTGGTCCCGTACCGCGACGGCCACGGCAGTGTCGTTGGCGGCCACGGAGATGTTCACCGGGCGGCCCTCGCTGTGTTCGAGGGCGTTCAGGACGAGGTTGCGCAGGATCCGGTCGATCCGGCGGTCGTCCATGTCCACGATGACGCTTTCGGCGGGCGCGTTGAGGGTGACCTGGGAGCCGTACTCCGCGGCGACCGGGGCCACGCCTTCCATCACGTGCGACACGAGCTGCGCAATGTCGCCCGGTTCGGCGTCGAGCGTTGCCACGCCGGCGTCGAAGCGGGAGATCTCCAGCAGGTCGGCCAGCAATGACTGGAAGCGCTCCACCTGGTTGTAGAGCAGCTCCGCGGAGCGCTTGTTGATGGGGTCGAAGTCATGGCGTGCGTCGTAGAGCACTTCCGCGGCCATCCGCACGGTGGTGAGCGGGGTGCGCAATTCGTGGGAGACGTCGGAGACGAACCGTTGCTGCATCTGGGACAGCGTGGCGAGCTGGGTGATCTGCTCCTGGAGGCTGGCCGCCATGTGGTTGAAGGAAGCGCCGAGCCGGGCCACCTCGTCCTCGCCTTTGACCACCATGCGTTCCTGCAGTTGTCCGGCCGCTAGTTTCTCGGAAACGAGCGCGGCGTGGCTGACCGGGCTGACAACATTCCGGGTGACGTACCAGGCCACGGCACCAATCAGCAGCGCCAGCACCGCGCCACCGGCCAGCAGCACGTTCTGTATTTCGTCGAGGGTTTTTTGCGCCGTATTGAGGTCATAGATCAGGTACAGCTCGTAGACCGTGCCGTTAAAGGTCACCTTGTTGCCAACGGCAATCCCGGGCCGGTCTTCGGTGCCCACCGGGAACTCCGTGGAGGCCCAGAACTGCTCCTTGCCGGAGTTCTGCACTGCTGTGCGCAGTTCGGTCGGGATCACGCTGATGGTGAGCTGGTCCGACGCCCGCGATTCGACCCAGCGGTTGCGGGGTTTGGTCTGTTCCGGCATCGCTTCGAAGACGTAGCGGCGCTGGATCACATCGCCGCGGCCCTCGACGGCGTTCAGCGTGTCGTAGACAAGCGTGATGACGCTGGACTGGTCGGTGACCTGCGCGCCGTCGAACGTGTCCTGGACCTGTTTGACGTTATAGCGCGTCTCCGACTCGGCCTGGACGAGCCGTTCCTGAAAGAGGTTGTTCGCGATCTGGTTCGACAGGTAAGCGCCGACGACAGCGAAGGACGTGATGGCGAGCATCAGGGTGGTCAGCACAGTCCGGAACTGCAGCGACCGCCGCCATTTCCGGTGCAGTGACCGGAGCAGGTAACGGATGCCCGGGAGCAGACGGGAAGCGCCGACGGCAACCAGCGTTGCCACCCGCACCCCCACGATCCGGGCGCGTTTGACCCAGATCCTGCTGCGGAAAAGCATGGCCCGCCAGGCGGCGGCGGGACCGTCCGGGTGCCGGGCGGGCGGGGCAGCGCCGGGTTCGGCGGCGCCGGGTTCGACGGTGCCGGGTTCGACGGCGGCGGGTTCGACGGCGGCGGCGGCGGCGGGCGGGGCGGTGGCGGGCGGGGCAGCGCCGGGTTCGACGGTGGCGGGCGGGGCAGCGCCGGGTTCGACGGTGCCGGGTCCAGCCGTGCCGGTTTTGGGCGCCATCATCCCCGGCGGGTTAAGGTCAATGGAGGTTCGGGCGGCATTCTCCGTGGCGCCCCGGTCCAGTGGGGCGCTCACCGGACCGGCTCCGGGGCGGCCGTCCGACGGCTCAGGAACCTGCTTTATAGCCGACACCACGGACCGTCAATACGACTTCGGGAGCCTCCGGATCACGTTCAATCTTTGACCTCAGCCGCTGGACGTGGACGTTGACCAGCCGCGTATCTGCGGCGTGACGGTAGCCCCAGACCTGCTCCAGCAGGAGTTCCCGGGTAAAGACCTGCCATGGTTTGCGCGCCAGGGCGACCAGCAGATCAAATTCGAGCGGCGTCAGCGAGATACGCTCGGTGCCCCGGCTGACGAGGTGGCCTGCAACGTCAATCGTGACGTCGGCAATGCGCAGCGTTTCCGGGGCCTTCTGGTCGCCGGGCCGAAGCCGGGCGCGGACGCGGGCGACGAGTTCGGCGGGTTTGAAGGGCTTCGGAACATAGTCATCGGCTCCGGACTCAAGGCCGCGGACTACGTCCGAGGTGTCTGCCTTGGCGGTGAGCATCACGATCGGGACATCGGACTCGGCGCGGATCTGGCGGCAGACTTCAATGCCGTCGATGCCCGGAAGCATGAGGTCCAGCAGCACGAGGTCCGGCTTGGCGGAGCGGAAGATGTCCAGCGCCTGTCCGCCGTCAGCGCAGAAAACGGGTTCAAACCCGTCATTGCGCAACACAATACCGATCATCTCGGCCAGCGCCTCGTCATCGTCCACTACCAGAATCCGTGCCTTCATATGTATATATTCCCTTATTGCAATGGCTTTGTCGTTTTCTGCGGTGCCCCGGCATGGCGCGGCGGCACCCTGGGCCACCCGAAAACGCAGCCTGCGGGCGGGCCGCGGACGGCCGTCCACTGTGACAAAGCGGCCTCCGTCCCGCATGCTGTGGACAGGAACCCGTCATCACTCCAGGAACCCAGGAGGATTCTGTGCGCACCCCGATCTACCAGCTTGCCCTCGGCTCTGACTTTGCCCGGCTGCAGCCGGAGCTGCAGGAGTACTTCTCCCTGGCTCCCGGCTCCGGCCATTACGGCGTCGGGGAAGGCGTCTTCGAGGTGGTCGGCTGCCGGCAGAGCTGGCTCCGCCCCCTGCTGCGTCTCGCAACGGGCGAGCAGGCCTTCTTCCCGGAATACGGCGAGGGCATCCGGTTCCGGATCGAGAACCACGCCCATCTCGACCCGTTCGGCCGTTCCAGCCTTACCGCCCGGCGCGAGATCTTCTTCCCGGGCACCACCCGGTTGTTCCACGACACCACAAGCTTCGATGATTCCGGCAGCGGGGACGGCCTGCTGGACTATGTCGGGCGGTACCGCCGGCTCGTCACGGACCTCAAGCTCAGCGTCACCGCGAACGGCCGGCTGCGCGGGGTCTCGGAGGCGTCGAGGCTTTTCCTCGGACCGCTGCGGCTCCCCCTGCCGGCCGCCCTCGATGCCAAGGCGTACGCCGAACAGTGGTGGGCGCCCGAGGAGGGCGCCGCCGGGAAGCACCGGATCCAGGTCAAGGTGATCCAGCCGCAAATCGGCCTGATCCTGGTCTATGCCGGGTACTTCGACTATCGGCTGGAACCGTACCCCGGTGACGCGGCGGCCCCGGGATACCTTCCGGACCGCGCCAGGCCGGACCGTTGGGAAGCCCGCAGTTGACGGCGGCGCCTGACAGTGGCGCGGAGCGGCGCTAGCCGAGCGCGAGCTGGTTGAGTCCGTCCGCCACTTGGGTCAGCCGCGTCAGGACCGCCGTCGCGGACGACGGCGAATACCCGGACAGCCCGTCCGAGGGCGTGACCCGCAGCCCGCCGAGGGTCGGGGCGGACAGGCCCAGCTGCCGCCACGGCCGCCAGACTGTTTCCACGACGTCGGCTACGCGGGGCAGCGCTGCTGCGGGGTTGGCGACGTCCAGCGCCCCGGCCCACAACCGTTTGCCAGCCTCCACCGCCCCGGCCAGTTGTTCCCATTGGCGGGACGTGAGGGCGCGCAGGGGCACTGCGATACCGTCCGCCCCGGAGGCCAGGATCCGGTCGAAGGGCGCCTCGACTTCCGGGACGGCGATGACGACCTCGACGGCGCCCGCCGCCCGCAGTGCTTCGATGACAAGCTGCCAGGCTTCGGTTGCCTCCTGGCCCGGCACCGAGCGCAGGGTCCGGTATCCGCTTGAGGTGGGGATGGTCCCGGCGAGCACCGAGGCGATGTCCGGCTCGTCGATTTGGACCACAATGCGGGCACCGGGGGCCGCAACGGCCACCCGGCTGAGGTAGCCGCCGACTCCGGCCGCCAGGGAGGCCGCGAGGTCCCGCCGGGCGCCGTAGTCGATCAGGGCGCGCTCCCCGTTGTGCAGGTGGAGGCCGGCGGCCAGGCTGAGCGGCCCGCGGAGCTGGACCTTGATGTCCTGCGCCGGAGTGTCCTCGGCGCCGATCACGTCGGCGAGGATGTTGATGTCGGTGGACAGGGCCGAACGCGCCCGCTTCAGGTCCTGGCCGGGGCGGTCCACGATCCGCCAGCCGTAGGGCTGCACGTCCACGGAGAAGTCAACCAGCAGGGACGCCGTCCGGCCGAGCGCGTCGGAGCCGACGCCCCGGTCCGGCAGTTCGGAAAGGAACGGCAGGTGAGGGCTGCCGAGCTCGCCGCGGATGATGCGGGCGGCCTCAACCGGGTCCTCGCCCGGCCACGTGCCCAGTGCCGTGGCGGTGACCTGGTCCGGCTCTGCTCTCTGTTGCGTGGCCACGACTAAGCGGTGGCGGAGACGGCCGGGCCGGCGGCCCCGGGGACTTGGCCGGCGTCCCGGGCGCGGGCGGAATCTACAGCCTGGACATCGGCGGCCAGGGCCGCCTCGTGGTCCTCGGCAATGGCTTCGTGGTGCCGGATCACCTCGCCAATGATGAAGTTCAGGAACTTCTCCGCAAAGGCGGGGTCCAGGTGGGCCTCGGCGGCGAGCCGCCGTAGTCTTGCGATCTGGGCAGTCTCACGGCCGGGGTCCCCGGCGGGAAGCTTGTGGGTAGCCTTCAGGAATCCGACCTTCTGGGTGGCTTTGAAGCGCTCGGCGAGAAGGTAGACGAGGGTGGCATCGATGTTGTCGATGCTGGAGCGGATCGACAACAGCTCCGCCATCACCGCGGGATCCACCTGACCTGCCAGCGAGCTGGCCCCCGGGTCAAAGGAATCGGCATCGGGAAGAGTATGGTTCTGCTCGGTCATTGACCCAGTCTAGGGGCACCCGCCCTAATCAGTTCTGCTGTTAAGCGCCGCCTGCAGGACGCCGCACCGACCCACTCCGGTGTAGCCCGGTGCAGTCCGGCATGCCAAAGGACATGCCCACCGTTCCAGCTGAACGGTGGGCATGTCCTTACGTGTGCGCCCAAACAAGGCTAGCCGTGGAGCACGTCGCGGAAGGCCTCGCGGCGCCGGGCCTGCTCGTCCGGATCCGGGACCGGCAGGGAGGCAATCAGCTTCTTGGTGTAGGCGTGCTGCGGGTTGCCCATCACCTGGTTCCCGAGCCCCTGTTCGACCATTTTGCCCTTGTAAAGCACCCCGACCCAGGGCGAGAGGATGTCCACCACGGCGAGGTCGTGGCTGATGAACAGCGCCGCGAACCCGAACTCGCGCTGGATTTCCTTGAAGAGCTCCAGCACCACGGCCTGCACGGACACATCCAGCGCCGACGTCGGCTCATCAGCGATGAGCAGCTTCGGGTTCAGGATGAGCGCCCGCGCCAGGGAGGCGCGCTGCCGCTGGCCGCCGGAGAGCTCGTGCGGGAACCTGTCGGCGTACGACGCCGGCAGCTGCACTGACTCGAGCAGCTCGCCAACGCGCTTGCGCGCCTCCGCCGGGGTCGGGTTGCCGTGGATGATGAGCGGTTCGGCGACGCAGTCGCCGATGGTCAGCTGCGGGTTGAAGGATGCAGCCGGGTCCTGGAACACGAAGCCGATCTCCTTGCGGAGCGGCTTGAAGGTGCGCTCCTTGAAGTTCAGCATTTCGTAGCCCAGTACCTTGAGGCTGCCGCCCGTGGTCCGGTTGAGGCCGGCGATGGCCCGGCCGATGGTGGTCTTGCCGGAACCAGACTCCCCCACGAGTCCGAAGACTTCGCCTTCGGACACCGTGAAACTCACACCGTCGACCGCCTTGAAGGCCGGAGTGCCCAGCCTTCCCGGATACTCAATGGTCAGGTTCTTGGCCTCGACCAGCACTTTCCCGCCCTGATGGGCGCGCTCCGTCATACCTTCGGACGCGGAGTTGCGGCCCAGGTGCGGGACGGCGGCGAGAAGTTTCTTCGTGTACTCCTCCCGGGGCTGGGCGAACAGGACCCGTGCGGGAGCTTCCTCCACGACGTCGCCCTGGTACATGACCACCACTCGGTCGGCGAGGTCGGCGACAACGCCCATGTTGTGCGTGATCAGCACGATGGAGGTACCGAATTTGTCCCGCAGGTCGCGCAGCAGCTCCAGGATTTCCGCCTGGACAGTGACGTCCAGGGCGGTGGTCGGCTCGTCGGCCACGATCAGACCCGGGTTCAGGGCCAGCGCGGCGGCAATGACGACGCGCTGTTTCTGGCCGCCCGAGAACTGGTGCGGGTAGTAGTTGACCCGGGTATCCGGGTCCGGGATACCCACTTTCCGGAGGGCTTCGATGGCCCGCGCCTTGGCTTCCTTGGCCGAGATCTTCTTGCCGCTGCCGGTGTCCGCATGCGCCCGAATGCCCTCGGCGATCTGCCAGCCGACGGTGTAGACGGGGTTGAGTGCCGTGGACGGTTCCTGGAAGACCATGGCGACGTCGCGGCCGCGGATCTGCCGCAGTTTGGCCGCGCTGACGCTGATGACGTTGTTGCCGTTGATCAGGACCGCGCCCTGGCTGGTTGCCGTTTCCGGCAGCAGGCCCAGGATGGTCTTGGCCGTCACGGTCTTGCCGGATCCGGATTCGCCAACGATGGCGACAACCTCGCCGGGATTGACTTCGAGGCTGACGTCCTTGACGGCGTAGACATCGCCGGCATCGGTCGCGAACGTGACCTTGAGGTTCTCGATGTCCAGAACGGGGCCGGGCCGGTCGATGTTCGTGGTCATAGCACTCTCGATTCTGCTTCAAGGGCGGCCTGCGCGCCGGCGGTGGAGTCCGGGCCTCCGGCGGGCGTCTTGCCGCCGGACTTCCTGCGGCCCCTGAGCCGTGGATCGTTGAGGTCGTTGATGCTCTCACCAACGAGGGTCAGCCCAAGCACGGTCAGGACGATGGCCGTACCGGGGAAGATACCCGTCCACCAGATGCCGGATGATGCGTCGTTGATGGCCTTGCTGAGGTCGAAGCCCCACTCCGCGGCGGAGGACGGTTCGATGCCGAACCCCAGGAACCCCAGGGCCGCCAGGGTCAGGATCGCCTCGGAGGCGTTCAGCGTGAAAATCAGCGGCAGCGTGCGGGTTGCGTTCTTGAAGATGTGTCGGCCCATGATGCGGACGCTTGAAGCGCCCACCACCTTGGCTGATTCGACATAGGGCTCGGCCTTCAGCCGGATGGTCTCGGCACGGATCACCCGGAAGTATTGCGGGACGAACACCACCGAGATGGCGATGGAGCAGGAAACAATTCCTCCCCAGAAACTGGACTGGCCGTGGCTGATGACGATTGACACCACGATGGCCAGGAGAAGCGACGGGAAAGCGTAGATCGCATCGGCGATCACCACCAGCACCCGGTCAAGCCAGCCGCCGAAGTAGCCACTGACGAGACCCAGGGCTACACCGAGGAATATCGACATGGCCACGGCGACGATGATGACCAACGCGGCCGCCTGGGCACCCCAAATCACGCGGGAAAAGACGTCGTACCCACTCACGGTGGTGCCCCAGATATGGGCTGCGCTGGGGGGCTCTTGGGCCGGGAATGTGCCGGACGCATCGCTGATTTGAGCGAAGCCGTACGGAGCGATCACCGGCGCCAACACTGCCGTCAGCAGGAAGATAACGGTCAGCACGAGGCCGGTGACGAGCATGCCGCGCTGCAGCCCGACGCTCGTCCGGAAATGCGAGATCACCGGCAGCCGGTAGATGAGGGGCTGCTTGCGTCCGCTTACTGTGGTTGCATTCATGGCTAGTACCTCACTCGCGGGTCGATCAGAGCTGCGGCTACGTCCACGATGAAGTTCGTGACGGCAACAATGACCGCCAGCAGCACAACAATGCCCTGGACGGCGACGAAGTCGCGGGCGTTCAGGTATTGCACCAACTGGTAGCCGAGGCCCTTCCACTCAAACGTGGACTCCGTGAGGACGGCTCCGCCCAGTAGGAGGGCAATCTGGAGTCCCATGACGGTGATGATCGGAATCAGGGCAGGCTTATAGGCGTGCTTGGTCACAAGCCGGAAATTGCTGACGCCTCGGGACCTTCCGGCCTCGACATAGTCCTTGCCCAGGGTGCCGATGACGTTGGTCCGGACCAGCCGGAGAAACACCCCGGCCGTCAGCAGCCCCAGGGTTAGTGCGGGCAGGATCGAATGGGCCACGACGTCGCTGAATGCTGCCATGTTCCCGCTGCGCAGCGCATCGAGCCAGTAGATCCCGGTCGGTGCGGCCAGGCTTCCCATGGCCAGTTCGGTCCTGGTGGAGGCCCGGCCTGCGACGGGAAGCCAGCCGAGCCAGACCGAGAACGTCAGCTTCATCAGCAGACCCGCGAAGAACACCGGCGTGGCGTAGCAGAGAATAGCAAAGAACCGCAGGACGGCGTCGGGTGCCTTGTCGCGCTTGTAGGCGGAGATGAGCCCGAGCGGGATGCCGACCAACAGCGCCACGATGAGGGCATTGATGGCCAGTTCCAGCGTTGCCACACCAAAGGTCATGACCATTTGGACGACGGGTCGCCGGTCGGTGATGGTGGTGCCGAAGTTCCCGGTCGCCAACTGGCCAACGTATTCAAAGTACTGCACGAGGATCGGCCGGTCGTAGCCGGCCTCGTGGATGCGCTGTGCCAGCACCTCGGGCGGGAGCCGGCCGCCCTGGGCGGCCGTGATGGGGTCGCCAATGACCCGCATAAGGAAGAAGACCATAGTCACGAGAATGATAACGGTCGGAATGATCAGGAAGAACCGGATCAGGAGGTAGGTCCCCAAACCCCCACCCGAGGATTTTTTCTTGGACGGAAGGAGTCCGTCGGCGTCGCTTGGCGGCGCCTCTATCAGTGTTGTCATTACTACCTAGAATTCTGCTTTCGCGGCCATGGGCCGGCCCCGTGAACTGCTACGTGCTGCAAATGACCAGGGAAGGCGGGGCGCGATGAGAACGCCCCGCCTCCCAGGCTGGTCAGAACCGCAGGAATGCAGCCTTACTTGGAGACAGTTCCCAAACGGAACTTAAAGGAAGCATCGAGGGTTGTGTCGACACCCTTGACACTGCTGCCGGAAATTGCAACCTGTGCGCCCTGGAGCAGCGGAAGCGTGGAGATATCCTTGGCCAGGGCATTCTGGGCATCCTTGATCGCGGATTCGCGTGCGCTCTTGTCCACGGTGGTGAGCTGCTTGTTGATCAGGTCCGTGACCGTGGGGTTGTTGTAGTGGTTCTTCAGGAAGCCGCCGTCCGGGAAGAACGGGGTCAGGTAGTTGTCGGCGTCGCTGAAGTCCGGGAACCAGCCAAACTGGAACAGCGGGTACTCATCGGCACGGCTTGCCTTGCTGTAGGTGACCCATTCCGTGGACTGCAGGTTGACCTTGAACAGGCCAGACTTCTCCAGCTGGTCCTTGACCATGGCGTATTCGTCGCCCGAGGACTTGCCGTAGTGGTCCGGGTTGTACTGCAAGTTCAGGGACACCGGGGCGGTGATGCCGGCATCGGCCATGACCTTCTTGGCCTTGTCCAGGCTGGGCTTGCCGCCGTCGCCGTAAGCGTCCTTGAACGATTCGTTGGCGCCGAGGAAGCCGCTGGGGACGTTGGAGTACAGGGGCAGGTAAGTGCCCTTGTAGACCTGGTCCGCGATCGCCTGGCGGTCCACGAGGTTGGCGATGGCCTGGCGGACTGCCAGAGCCTTGGCCGGAGCCGCGTCCGGGGCCTTCGCGCCGAACGGCATGGTGTCAAAGTTGAACGTGATGTAGCGGATTTCGCCGCCCGGGCCGACGTTCACCTTGACCTTGGAGTCCTTCTTCAGGTCATCGATGTCGGTGGCGCTCAAGCTGCGGTTGGCCACGTCAATGTTGCCCTGCTGGATATCCAGCTTCATGTTGGTGGGATCCGCGTAGTACTTGATCGTGGCACCATCGTTGGCCGGCTTGCCCAGCACGCCCTTGTAGTCGGGCCACGCTTTGAAGCTGATCAGCTCGTTCTTCTTGTACGTTTCGATCGTGTACTGGCCATAGAAGGCCTTCGCCTTGGCGATCGAGTCGTCGTCGAGCAGCTTGTCGGCCGGGAAGACTTCGTCGTCCACGATCGGCGCGGCAGGGCTGCTTAGGATCTGGGCGAAGGTCTGGTCATTGGCCAGCTTCAGCTTGAACACGACCGTGTTTGCATCCGGGGCGGCGACGCTGTCCACGTTGGCCAGCAGGCTAGCCGGCCCGGCGGGATCGTTGATCTTCGTCTGCCGGTCAAAGGAGAACTTGACGTCCTTGGAGTCCAGGGTGTGGCCGTTGGCCCACTTAAGTCCGGACTTGAGCTTGACCGTGTATTCGGTGGGCGTCGTGAAGGAGCTGGACTCGGCCAGGTCCGGCACGGGATCGGCGCTGCCCGGCTTCGAGTTGAGCAGGAAGGAGTAGATCTGGTTCATCACCATGAAGGAACCGTTGTCGTACGCGCCCGCGGGATCCAGGGCCGTGACCTTGTCCGTAGTGCCGTAAGCGATCGGGCCCGTGGCCGCGGCCGTTGACCCGCCACCGCCACCGGACGGGCCGGTGCACGCGGTCAGCGCAAAGGCGGATACCCCGACGAGCGCGATGGCGCTCTGAAGGGCCTTTTTGTTCATTGCCATCTGTGAACTTTCTGTTCGATGAGTCCCCGTGCGCAGCCCGTCATTCCTGATGTGACCCGACGGGCGACACGCTGTCCTGATGCCTCGATTCAATCAGACGGCCACCAAGGTGAATCGTTACATCATGTGAGATGAGACACAAAATTTACACGAACGGCCTGAACTCATCATTATCTTCAGGCAACCCGCCGGAATCCGGCAGGCTGCCGGGCGCCAGCGAAGCCAGCGTCAGTGGCCCGAGCCTCGACGCCAACACAAAAAACCACCGCAGCACCGGTCCGCGGCTTTGTCCCGGCGGCATCGAAAAAGCCGCGCACCAGCGGTGCGCGGCTTTGTCCCGGCGGCCGGAATGGCCCCGGAAATCGGGACGCCTAGAGTGCGGCCCGCTGCAGTGAACGCGCTGTGTCTATGGTGGCCTGGCCCAGCACCCGGCTGCCCTGGTACAGCACCACGGTCTGCCCCGGGGCGACGCCGCGCAGCGGCTCCGTCAGGGTCACCACGAGGTTGCCGTGCCCGCCGGCGCCAGTACTGCCGCCGTCGCTGTTGTGTGCAGCGCCAGGGCCTTCCGTGCCGGCGCGCTCCATCCGCGCCGTGGCGGGCACGGGGTCGCCGTGGGCGCGGACCTGGGCGTAGCAGTCGAATTCCTTGCCGGTCTGCACCTCGGCAATCGGCAGACCGGCCCAGGACACCTTGATGCCGCGGATTTCATCGATGGCCAGCAGCTCCTCCGGGCCCACCACCACCTTGTTCTCCTTCGGCCGGATCTCCAGCACAAAGCGCGGCTTGCCGTCGGCGGCCGGCGTGCCAAGCTTCAGGCCGCGGCGCTGGCCCACCGTGAACGCATTGGCGCCGGGGTGCTCGCCGACCTTTGAGCCGGACTCGTCGACGATGTCCCCCGTGGTCATCTCGATCTTCTCGGCCAGCCAGCCGGCCGTGTCGCCGTCCGGGATAAAGCAGATGTCATGGCTGTCCGGCTTGTTGGCAACGGAGAGCCCGCGGCGTTCGGCCTCGGCGCGGACCTCGGCCTTGGACGGGGTGTCGGCGAGCGGGAACATCGAGTGCTTCAGCTGTTCGTGGGTGAGCACGCCGAGAACGTAGCTCTGGTCCTTGGCCCAGTCCGCGGCGCGGTGCAGTTCCGGGTTGCCGTCGGCGTCGTTGATCACCTTGGCGTAGTGGCCGGTGCAGACTGCGTCGAATCCGAGGGCGATCGCCTTTTCCAGCAGCGCGGCGAACTTGATCCGCTCGTTGCAGCGCATGCAGGGGTTGGGCGTGCGTCCCGCGGCGTATTCGTCGATGAAGTCCTGGACCACATCCTCCTTGAAGCGCTCCGAGAAGTCCCACACGTAGTACGGAATTCCGAGCACGTCACAGGCCCGCCAGGCGTCTCGGGAGTCCTCGATGGTGCAGCAGCCGCGACTGCCGGTGCGCAGGGTCCCGGGCATCCGGGACAGCGCGAGGTGGACCCCGACGACGTCGTGCCCCGCCTCGACGGCGCGGGCTGCGGCAACGGCGGAATCGACGCCGCCGCTCATGGCTGCAAGAACTCGCATACTGACTTTCGTTGGGGTTCGGGGGTGGTGCCGGCACTGGCGGCCGCTGGCCGCAGTAATAGCGCAATGCCTGCCGCACCATCCTATCGCCACGCCGATTCCTCCCCAAAAGACCTTGACCGCACCATCCGCGGGCTTCTAAAGTCAAATGCAATGGTTTTAGATTCATCCCGTGACATGCGGCACCGGAGCGCCGGCGGCCGCAGGAATCGAGTACATCATGGCCACCGGAAACATTGTCATCGTGGGCGGCGGGCTCGCCGGCGCGACCGCCGCAAAGTCCGTCCGTGCGCAGGGGCATGGCGGGCCGGTGATCCTGCTGGCAGCGGAGCAGCACCATCCGTACCTGCGCCCGCCGCTGTCCAAGGAATACCTGCTGGGCAAGGCCGAGGACGAAGCACTGCCCGTGGCTCCGGCGGACTGGTACGCGGAGAACGACGTCGACCTGCGGCTCGGAACCTCCGTCGCGGGGATTGATCCGGCTGCCCGGACCGTGGCCGTCGGGGACGGCCAGACGCTGGAGTACGCCTCGCTGTTGCTGGCCACCGGCGCACGTCCTCGGCGCCTTCCGCTGCCGGGAAGCGACCTGGAAGGCGTCGGCACCTTCCGCACGGTGGACGACTGCCGGCGGCTTCGCGTTGGCCTGGCCGAGGGCGGCCGGAACGTCGTGATGATCGGCTCGGGCTGGATCGGGATGGAACTGGCCGCGGCGGCGAGTGCGTATGGGAACTCCGTCACCCTGCTGGGGCTGGAGAAGGTGCCGCTGGCCGCTGCGGTCGGGCCCGAACTGGGCGGCTTCTTCCGTTCGCTGCACGAGTCGAACGGCGTCCGGTTCCGGCTTCCCGCCTCGGCCGCCGGGATCCTGGGGCAGTCGGGCCGGGTCAGCGGTGTGGAAACGGATTCCGGTGAGGTTCTTCCCGCGGATCTGGTGATCATCGCCGTGGGTGTGGTCCCCGAGGTGTCGCTGGCGGAAGCAGCGGGTCTTGCCCTGCGGAACGGCATCCTCACCGACGCCTCGCTGCGGACCTCCGCGCCCGGAATCTACGCGGCCGGGGACGTCGCGAATGCGCTCCATCCGTTCACCGGGGAGCACCACCGCAGCGAGCACTGGTCCAACGCCCTCAACGGCGGCAAGGTCGCGGGCCGCGCGATGCTTGGCCTGGACGCCGCGCTGGACACGATTCCCTACTTCTACACCGACCAGTTTGATGTCAGCATGGAGTACTCCGGATTCCCGACGCTCGTCGACGGGCCGCCCACGCTCCGCGGCTCCCTCGAGGGAAGGGAATTCCTCGCCTTTTGGCAGCGCGATGGGCGGGTGGTCGCGGGAATGAGCGTGAACTGGCCGCGCGCCGGCAAGCCCCAGAAGAACATCAAGCAACTCATTTCAGCGAAATCCGCTGTCGATCCTCGGGCGCTCGCCGATCCGGCCATCCCGCTGGATCAGCTCGTGCCGGCCGCGTAGCTGTTGCCCTGGACCGTTCCTGCGGCATGGCACGCGCCCGCCGCCTGGCCCGTGCCTAGCTTGTGCCGGCGGCGGAGTGGCGGGCGAGAGTTCCGGCGGTCTGGATGCTGGACTCGTGGCCGGCCATCCCGGCCTGGCGCGCCCGGCTGTACGCGCCGGGCAGGGCAGCCAGGAGTGCATCGACGTCCGCTTCGGTGGAGGCATGCCCCAGGCTGAACCGCTGGGCGCCCCGGGCCGTGTCCTCGTCCAGCCCCATCGCCAGCAGCACATGGGAGGGCCTGGGAACTCCCGCCGTGCAGGCTGAACCGGTGGAGGATTCCACCCCGGCCAGATCCAGCAGGAAAAGCAGCGAATCTCCTTCGCAGCCAGGGAAGGTGAAGTGCGCGTTGCCCGGCAGCCGGCCGGCGCCGGGAGCCCCGCGCAGCACGGCGTCCGGCACCGCGGCCAGCACGCCGTCGATCAGCCGGTCCCGGAGGGCCGTGATCCGCGCTGCCTCCTCCGGAAGTTTGGCCGCGACGGCTTCGGCCGCGGCGGCAAACGCGGCAATGGAGGCGGTGTCAAGGGTCCCGGAGCGGACGTCCCGTTCCTGCCCGCCGCCGTGCTGGACCGGGGTCAGTTTCACGGCGCGGCCCAGCAGCAGGGCCCCGACGCCGACGGGGCCGCCGATCTTGTGCCCGGAGATGGACATGGCATCGAGCCCGCTGGCGCGGAAATCCACGGGCAGCGAGCCGAACGCCTGGACGGCGTCGGAATGGACGGGAACGCCCGCCCGGTGGGCCAGTTCGACGATCTCCGCAATGGGCTGGATGGTGCCGACTTCGTTATTCGCCCACATCACCGTGACGAGGGCGATCGACGCCGGGTCCCGGGCGAGCTCCGCCTCCAGCACCGCCAGGTCCAGCACACCATCGGCTCCCACCGGCAGCCAGCTGACCTCGGCGCCCTCGTGCCGCGCCAGCCATTCGACGGTGTCCAGCACGGCGTGGTGCTCGACGGCGGAACACAGGATGCGCGTGCGGGCCGGGTTCTCCGCCCGCCGGGCCCAGTACAGGCCCTTGACCGCGAGGTTGTCCGCCTCGGTCCCGCCCGAGGTGAAGATGACTTCGGAGGGGTGTGCCCCGGCGGCGGCGGCCAGCGCCTCGCGGCCGTCCTCGACGGCGCGCCGGGCGCTGCGCCCCGATCCGTGCAGCGACGAGGGATTGCCGGTGCGGGCCAGCTCGCGGGTCAGCGCAGCCAGCGCCTCGGGGGCAAGGGTGGTGGTGGCGGCATGGTCAAGGTATACGGGCACGGGACAATTCTACCTGCGGGCCCGGAGCGGCACTGGTGTAGATTCGAGCGGTGAAAGCGCCCTTGTACCTGGTCCTGGCCACCCTCTTCTGGTCCGGCAATTTCGTCGTCGGCCGGGCCGCTGTCGCTTCGATGTCCCCGCTGGACCTGACCTACTGGCGCTGGACCTTCGCGGCCGTGCCGCTGCTGCTGCTGGCCCACTTCGTTGAAAAGCCGGACTGGCGGGCCGTGCTCCGCCGCTGGCCGGCGCTCCTGCTGCTGAGCGCGCTGGGCATGAGCGCCTACACCCTCCTGCTGTACGCCGCGCTCGGCCACACCTCCGCCGTCAACGCATCCCTGATCACTGCGGCCAACCCTGCCCTGATCGTTGTGATGGCCATCGTCCTGCTCGGTGAGAAGACCACACGCCTGGGCTGGCTCGGCATCTGCTTTGGCCTGGTCGGGGTGTTGCTGGTCCTGACCCGGGGCGAACTGCAGCGTATTTTCAGCCTTTCGATTAACACCGGTGAACTCATCATGATCGGCGCGATCGTTGTCTGGGGCTGTTACACGATCATTGCCCGCAAACTGGATGTTCCTGCCATCGCGGCCACCGCCATGCAGGTGGTGATAGCGTCGGTGACACTGACGCCGTTCGCGCTCGCCCTGAATGTGCGGCTGCCGGAGACGCAGGCCGAGGGCTGGTCGCTGGCGTACATCGTGGTCTTCCCCTCCCTCGGCGCGTACCTGTTCTGGAACCTGGCCCTCAAGACCACCCCACCGGGAACCGCCGGGAACTACCTGAACCTGATTGCAGTGTTCACGGCGATCATCACGGTGGTCCTGGGGACGCCGCTCACCACCGCCCAGATCCTCGGTGGCGTCCTGGTGATCGCGGGCGTGCTGCTGACCGGGATGAAACGGCGGGCCAACCGTCCGGTGGCGGCAGCAGCCTCAAGCCCGGGCGCTTAGGATCAAGGCGTCCGGGCTGCGGGCTGCTGGCCCGGTCTGATCCGGGCGCAGCACTGCGCCGGCAGCGCGGCCCCCTGCGTGCGGAGGTCCTCGATCGCGAGCGCCTGGACCCGGTCCGGATCAATACCGCAGCCTGCCGCGGCCCCGGCCAGAAAGGCACCGTTCATGGCGCAGACAACTTCCGTGTGGCCCGCGGCGATCCGGTGGAACGGGCAATTGAGCAGCACCAGACCACCCTCGGCGTCACGCTCCGGACGGTAGCCCTCCGCCGTGAGGAAGTCCGCGAATCTGTCGCCGGCGGCTGCTTCCCGGGCATCGGCCGGGTCCGCCGCCTCGCCCGCGGACCGCGCCGCCGATTGTCCCCGGGCAAAGGCGGTCCGTTCAAGCGCGTCGCGGGCGGACCCGCCGTCGGCCGTTGACACCTCGATGGCGGCGACCAGCAACTCGGCGGCGAGGTCGTAGTTCCGTTCAGGCACCGATGCGGTGACCTCCCGGACGGCGGCCACGTACAGCTTGGCCGGGCGGCCGGAACCCGGCCCTACCCTGTCACCGAGTTTCCGGAATTCCACGGCCAGGAGGCCGTCCTGCACGAGCCGGTCCAGCTGGAAGGACGCGGTGCTCCGGGGCAGGCCGATCGCCCCGGCGGCGTCGTCGCGGCTGACCGCGCGCCCGGAGGATGAGACAAAGGCGAACAACCCGCGGCGGGTTTCATCCCCCAGTGAGGCGACGGCAGCGATCCTGCGGTTCCAAGGGGTTCGCGTCATAAAATCAGCCTAACTCTAAAAACAAGATCCGTTGCTTAACTACTCCGGCCATTCTAAAATGAAGTTATCCACTTTTAGAAGGAGTAACTCATGAATTCCTCTGCAGCCCTCGTTACCCCAGCCGGGACCCGCGCCCCGGCCTACCAGCGGCAGGCGTTCCTCCTGCTGCGGACCGTCTTCACCGTCGCACCCGTGGTGTTCGGCCTCGACAAGTTCACCAACCTGCTGACCGACTGGACGATGTACCTGGCCCCCGTGGTCACGGACGTTGTGCCGCTGCCGGGACAGACCATCATGTACGTCGTCGGCGTCGTGGAGATCGTCGCCGGACTGGCGGTGGCGCTGAAGCCGCGGTTCGGCTCGCTGCTCGTGGCGGTCTGGCTGCTCGGCATCATCGTCAACCTCATCGTCCTGGGCGGCTTTTTCGACGTGGCCCTGCGCGATTTCGGTCTGCTGGTCGGGGCGCTGGCTCTGAACCGGCTCTCGCTGGCGCACGGGCGCTGAGCCCGACAAGGCCGCCGTCGGTTCGCGGAGTCAGTTGGCGCAGTCAGTCCGATGGTGGAACGACGGTGAGCCGGGCCGCGACGTCGGCCCGCGCCGCCGCGAGGGCGGCGCATCCGGGCAGGACACCGACATGTAGACGGAGGAGCCTGCCCTGCTGAACATCCGCGAGAGACGGCTGTTGTCCGTGCGCCGGCAGGTGCCCCGGCCTCAAGCACCAGCACCTCGACGCGCGGGCCGGGCTGCTCAGGGTCGGCGCCCCAGCGCAGGGTGTCCGTTTTGAGGTACGCCGGCAGGATACTCGGGTCCAGAAACTGGAAGAGCGCCGCTGCTCCGCCGCCGGCTGGAAGCCAGAGGTTTGCACTACGTGCTGGCCGTTCCCATGAACCAAAACATCATCGCCCTCCACCGCCTGGCCGGGCGAGCAATGGCGCGCGGATGAACTCATCGCTTCCCTGCGCGCCAGCAAACGAGCTGCGCGCACAACGTCTCTGGGAGCGGTCACATAGGCATCGCCGCGCGATGCCCTTATCATCTGACGTATGCGTAAACACTTGCTCGCCCTTGGGGTGGCGGCAATTCTCCTGGCCGGCTGCTCGGCCCCTTCAACTCAACCGGCAGTAACGACGGCGGCGCCGGCCGCCACATCAGCATCAGCCATGCCGACGCCTACTACGGCAGCCGGTACTACTCCCCCTCCCCCACCACCGCCATCCGGTGAGTCGTTTGAGTTCGCCGCCACCGGAGATATGAACCCTGAGGGTAATACATCGGCCTCGTCGCACAGCGGTAAGAACGCGGCTAGCATCATCGACGGTCTCAACGACGGTTCGCTGGACAACTTCCTGGCGTTGGGCGATTTCCAGTATGACAAGGGCACCTGTTCCGCGCTCGAGGCTTACGACCAGTTGTGGGGTCCAGCTAAGGCCAAGACGTACTGGACCGCTGGCCCGAATCATGATGTTGAACCCGGCCGGAGTGACGTTGACCGGTACATGGATGGGCAGTGCGTGTCCACGGAGAAGAGCGCGACGAGCTCCGATCTGGGACGGTTCCAGGACGCCCTGGAATGGTATTCGTTCGACAAGGGCAACTGGCATATTCTTGTAGCGCCGTCGGCCACATGGCGTTATAACTCTTCGCGGGCGCAGGCGATGACCTCGGAAATGGATGCCAACCTGAAAGCGGCGAAGGCCGCTGGAAAGCATCTGGCGGTTATCTCCCATGATCCGTATTTCACCAGCAACACTTCGAGCCATACCCGCTTCTCTAAGGCGAGGCCGTGGATTGACGTGTTCTGGGCGAACCGCGTTCGTGTGTTGCTGTCCGGTTCACAGCACAATTATGAGCGGACCTGCCCGATTAACAACAAGGACCAGTGCGTCGCGGACGGGATGCAACAATTTCAGGTGTCCACTGGTGGAATCGGCCTCCGGGAGTTCACCAGCAACCCCTCTTATGTGCAGCGGAGGTTTAGCGACACGTGGGGTCACCTCCGGATGAGCCTCAAAGCTGACGGCTCTTATACGTGGGAATTCCGTCCCGTTTCTGGCGGAATGCAGACTGACAGCGGGTCTCGAAGCCAGGGCTAATTCCTCGGTTCCGATCACCGCCGGTTCGGCATTAACATTGATACCGTTCCTATGCCCGGCGGCGACCACAGGCAGGTTCCGCTCCAAAAAAGGGCACTGTTGTTGGAGACGGGGAACTGATCCGGCTCTCGCTGCCTGAAATCAGGGGGCTGCTCGTCCGGCTCGTCTGGCACCGCAGCACGAGCCGAAACACGTCCTGGAACACTCAACCTGGCGACGAAAACACCAACACCGCGCCCGATATTGTCATTACAAGACCCACGGCCACACCCCATAAACGCGACTGTTGTACTAAGCAACACGAACCGGGCGGATCCGGCCGTCCGCTTCCAGCCCTGTAGCTAGGCCAGGACGCGGACTGCCCCGGGAACCACCTCGATTGTCAGGGGCAGCGGACCGATCCGCTCCCCGTCGGCATAAGCCACGACCTTGTCCGCCGTCAGCTCGACCTTGCGGACCCGCCGGATGTGCACGGCCGGATGCCCGAGGTGGCCTCCGGAAAAGACCTTGGGAAACACTCTCAGCAGGCCCACCCGGGAGAGCGGGTCGACGATGAACAGGTCCAGGTAGCCGTCGTCGAGGACAGCGTCCGGGGTGACCTTCATGCCGCCGCCGATCGATTGGCCGTTGGCGACGGAGATCAGCATCGCACCCTGCCGCCAGCTCTCGCCGTCGGCCGTCACGGTGTAGTTGATCGGCCGGAACGAGGCCAGCTCACGGAGCATGGCCAGAGGGTACCGGGCCTTGCCGTGGGGCCACCGCCAGGCGTTGGCCCGTTCGTTGACGGCCGCGTCGAACCCTGCGGACAGCACACCGGCGAACCAGCAGGACATCCCGCCGGATGAGACCCGTCCGGCGTCGATCAGTTTTCCTCCGGTGGACAGTGCCGCGAGCGCCACCGCGCAGGCCCCGGGGACGTCATGTGCCGGCACGCCGAGCGCACGCGCCATGTCATTTCCAGTCCCGGTGGGGACAATTCCCAGCGGGACGGCACCAACCGGCAGCCCCGATCCGGCGAGCGCATTAACGCCGAGGTGGACCATTCCGTCGCCGCCGACGACGACGAGGGCGTCCACTCCGGACGCTAGCGCCTTGTCCACAGCCCGCGCCAGGGCCCCGTAGCTCTCCTCGCACAGCAGGAGGACCTCGGCACCGGCCGCCCGGAACAGGTCAGCAGCCTCGTTCCCCGCGTGTTGCCCCCGGCCAAAGGACGCCAGCGGATTGACGGCCACGGCGATGATCATGCGCCGAATTATGCCATCCCGTGGGAACGATCCGTGCCGGTGCGCTCGTTGATCCCCTAGCCGGTTAAACTGGCCGGGCCGGACGGCCAGGCCGGGCTGGCACCAACGACGCAAAGGATTCTTGCTTGACGCAGGGCAACAGCTCGCATTACCAGGTCCTCCGGATCCCTGTGACGGCAACGGACAGGGAGATCAAGGTGGCCTACCGCAAGGCCGCCCGCACGGCGCACCCCGACCACGGCGGGGACCCGGCTGCCTTCCGCCGCGTCACGCTCGCCTACGAAACGCTGATCGATGCCAAGAGCCGGGCGGACTACGACCGTTCCTATGGCAGCGGCCGGGGCAGCTTCGGCGGTCCGCCCGCGGACGAGGGGGCCCACTTTGACGCCCCGGCGGCCGGAAGCCATGCCTCCGCCAACGTCCGTCGACCCAATACACCCCGCAATACCGCGGCCGACGCCCCGGTCTTCGTTCCGTCCTTCGAGCAGTACGCGCTGACCGGCGAAGTGCCGCTGATCCCTGAGGACCTGGCCCGGCAGCAGGTTCACGGTCTGCCCCGCAAGCGCGGGATCTTCGGCGCGGAAGCCAGGATCCAGCGGGAAATGCGGACCGTGCAACTCATCAGCCGGCAAATCCTTCCCGCCATCCCGGCCGCCCGGCTCATCAACGGACTGCAGTCCCCGGCCGACAACAGCCATATCGACCATGTGGTCCTCTCCGGCTACCGGATGGCGATCATCGGCTCCATGCTGCTGCCCCCCGGCGCCTATGCCTGGAACGGCAGCGCCCTAACCCACGGCGGCCGGTCAATCGCCCCGCCCCAGCTGGCACACGTGGTGCGCCGGATGCAGGACATCTTCCCGGAACTCAACGTCACCGGTTGGACTGTGGTGCACAGCACCAACGGCAACCTGCATGAACCGGTGATCGACCGGCACCGCCATGCCGGCCCGCACGAGACCGTTCAGGTGGTCAACGCCGCTGGCCTGGCACGCGGCCTCAAGCAGTTCCTGGGTTCCGGTCCGGCGCCCAACACCGTGATCGTTCCCGTGCTGGCCCGGCTGCTGCGCGGAATGCACTAACGCCGTCGTTAGGATGGAACAGTGTTCCGCATCCTCTTCCACACCCCAGAAATTCCCGGCAATACCGGCAACGCCATCCGGCTGGCTGCCATCACGGGCGCTGAGCTGCACCTGGTCAAGCCCCTCGGCTTTGATTTCTCCGACGCCAAGCTGCGCCGGGCCGGGCTCGATTACCACGACCTTGCGGTCGTGACCGTGCACGAGGATCTCGAAGCGGCCTGGGCTGCCCTCGCTCCGGAACGGGTTTTTGCTTTCACCTCCGACGGCGAGGCCTCCTACACTGACATCAGTTACCAGCCCGGGGACGTGCTGCTGTTTGGCCGCGAATCCGTAGGCCTGCCGGAGGAAGTCAAACATGACGCGCACGTCACGTCGCGCGTCCGGCTGCCAATGCTGCCCTCGCTCCGCTCGCTGAACCTTGCCAATGCGGCTTCGATTGCGGTCTACGAGGCCTGGCGCCAGAACGGATTCGCCGGCGCCAAGCTGTAGCCGGCGCAATTTTTCCCGCCGCATCGCCCATCCGTGATCCCTGCTGTCCCGAATCACTGGTGAAGCCCCGTCGAACCAGCGGGCGCCGGGAGCGCGGAAGGGAGCGAGGAGCGTCGGGTGACAACAGTGCAGGTGGACTTTCGTCCCGCCCGGCGGGTTGCGGGCGGCGACTCCTCAGGGGATGGCCTTCCTGACCCGCGATTGATGGCGGGCACCTTATGCTTGAAAGTGATGGAAACTCCCAACGCCCCGAACCCCGAGGCCGCTGCTCCCCCGGGTACTCCGGCCGACGTAAACCGCCGGCTGGGCGCACTGCTGGAACAGATCGCCCGCGGCGACCAGGCTGCCTTCGCAGAGTTCTACGAACTCACGTCACGGCGCGTCTTCGGCATGGCGCGACGCGTGCTGATCGACGTCGAACTCAGTGAGGACACCACCCAGGAGGTCTTCCTCCAGGTCTGGCAGAACGCCTCCAAGTTCAACCCCGACGCCGGCAGCCCGCTCGCCTGGCTGATGACGATCTCGCACCGCAGGGCCGTGGATAAGGTCCGTTCGGCGCAGTCATCCACAGACCGGGAAGCAAAATACGGCGCCAGTAGCCAGGACATCGATCATGATTCCGTTTCTGACGAAGTGGGCAGCCGGCTCGAGGCCGAGGCTGTCGTCCGGTGCCTGGACACGCTGACAGATACCCAAAAGGAGTCCGTGCGGCTCGCCTACTACGGCGGCCTCACCTACCGGGAAGTCGCAGAGAAGCTCAATACTGCAGTGCCCACCATCAAGTCCCGCATCCGCGACGGACTGATCCGACTGAAGACCTGTCTGGGGGTGAGTTGAGATGACCGACATGAACGCACAGCACCATGGCCGCGTCCCCGGCGGCTTTGCAGCCGATATCGCCACCGATCTTGCGTCGGGCCGTGCGGCTGACCTCGCCGAGGTGTACGCCCTGGACGCCGTGGACGACGCCGAACGTGCCGCCATCGAGGCCCACCTCGCCGCCGCCCCGCCGGCAGAACTCGCCGACTTCAACGACCGGGTCCGCCAGGCCAGGGAAACCCTCGCCACCAGCTTCACCGTTGAAGAGGAACCCCCGGCAGGCCTGCTCGACCGGATCATGGCCTCCCTGCCCGCGCAGAACTTCGGGGCGCAGCCGGGACAGGAGCCGCCGGCGGTTCCTCCGGTCGTGGCCCGGCCGGTCCGGGAGGCCTCCGGTCTCCCCGTCAGCGACGAGCTCGGCGCCGCCCGCAAGCGCCGCGACGAACGACGCCGGCCGCAGGGAATGCGTAACTGGCTGGTTGGAGTCGCCGCTGCCGCCGTTATCGCCCTGGGCGGCGTCGGCGTCGGCGCCTACGTGGCAAACCAGAACGACCCGCTGAACCAGGTGCTGCAGGCCGGCGACGTGCGGCAGGCGACGGTTAACGTCACCGGCGGCGGCACGGCCACCGTGTCCCTGTCGACCTCAAAGGACGCGATCGTCGTCAAGATGAACGACGTCCCGGCTCCGCCGCCGGGCAAGGTCTATCAGATGTGGCTGATCCCCAAGGACGGCTCGGCCCCGGTGTCCCAGGGTTTGATGGACGCGGAAGCACTGTCCAAGCCGGCCGTCGTCAAGGGCGTCCATATTGCAGCAGCCCTGGGCATCACGGTGGAACCGACCGGTGGATCACCTGCTCCGACCACGCCGACCGTCGCCGAGGCGCCGCTGGGCGCCTAGCGCCTGGTCCGCGACCGGACACAGCCGCGCGGGCACTGCATCCTCCAAGGGTTCAGTGCCGGCGCGGCTCGTGTTTAAGGAGGCTTGTCCCGGAACTACGGACCAAGAAACTGGCTGGCTACGGCCGGCCGGCGTTGCCGGGGTCGAGCTGGAGCCGGTCGATGATTTCCTGCGCTTCGTCCGACGGCGCCGAACTGGCACTCAAGGTGATGGCGTTTTCGTCCACCGCGGGGGCTTCGAGGGCCTCGAACTGGGACTCGAGCAGGGCCGGGGGCATAAAATGCCCGTGCCGCAATGCCAGCCGGTCCGAGATCCGGTCCCTGCTGCCGTCGAGGAATACGAACACCACGCCCTCGCCGCGAAGGACATCCCGATATCGCTTCTTCAGCGCCGAGCACGTGATGACGCCCGGCGTGCCGGATTCGGTGTGCGCACGGATCCAGCCCGCGATGCTGTCCAGCCAGGGCCAGCGGTCCTCGTCGGTCAGCGGCTGGCCGGCGTGCATCTTCGCCACATTGGATGCGGGGTGCAGATCATCGCCTTCGGCAAAATCCCAGCCCAGCCGGTCGGCCAGCAGGCCGGCCACGGTGGACTTTCCTGATCCGGAGACGCCCATCACGACGAGAACGGGGTGCTGTGCAGTCTTCGCCATTAAAGTCCGCCTTCCTCAATAAATATGATTTAAACTGAGGTCAGTTTATGGGAAGGGGACGGCCGGGGGCAAGACTAGAAGCCGGCTATGGTCTCCGGACCGTTCACTGAGACGACGTGGAAGGCCTCGGCGCTGCGGCCTGCAGGGAGTCCGCCGCGCTCGGCAGTCCGGAGCATCAATCCGCGGACGGTGCGGTCCATGGCCTCGATGTCGGGGTGTTGGCTGACGTGGACGTGGATTGCGGCCAGTTTGCCCTCGATCTGGTCCGTCACGTCCACGAAATGGTTGTCGCGTTCTTCCGGCCCGGCATAGAGCCACAGCCATGGCAGCCTGTACGCCGCCAGCCCCGCCGCGGCCAGCTCCGGGTATGCAAACGGGTTCTCCAGCGCCGGATAGACCGCCCGCGTCACCGCCTCCCCCACGGCCAAATGGTCGGGATGGCTCTTCTGGATCCGGTTCCAGTTCCGTTCCGGGTGCATCGAGAGCACGACGTCGGGCCGGAGCTGCCGGATCAGGCGCACCACGTCGCGGATCACGCCGTGCGTGGGCTCGAGGTAGCCGTCGCGTTCGTGCAGGTAGTGAATGTCGGTCACCCCGACCAGGCCGGCGGCCCGGCGTTGTTCCTCGTTCCGCAGGCGGACGATCTCGTCCCGCTGCCCCGGGTCGAAGCCGCCGGCGTCACCGTCAGTCATGATGCAGTAGCTGACCTGCACGCCCGCGGAGCTCCACGCCGCGATCGCGCCGGCGGCGCCGAAGTCGATGTCGTCCGGGTGCGCGGCGAAACAAAGCACCCTTTCGATCCGGTGGTGGTCCGGATCGAAGGGGCTGCGCGCCTGCGCGGCGGCGGTGTTCAAAGCGTCAGCCCCGCCGCTTCTTGATTTCCGCGGTGGCCTGCGGCAGGACCTGGAAAAGGTCTCCGACGATGCCGAAGTCGGCGATCTCGAAAATCGGCGACTCCGCATCCTTGTTCACGGCGACGATCACCTTGGCGGTCTGCATCCCGGCTTTCTGCTGGATGGCCCCGGAGATGCCTGCCGAAATGTACAGCTGGGGCGAAACGGTTTTGCCGGTCTGGCCGATCTGCGCGTCGTGGCCGATCCAGCCCGCGTCCGTTGCGGCACGGGAAGCGCCGATGGCCGCACCGAGGGCATCGGCGAGGTCTTCCACCGGTCCGAAGTTCCCGTCGACGCCACGGCCGCCGGCCACAACAATCCGGGCCTCGGCAAGGTCCGGGCGGCCGCTGGCTGCCTTCTCGTTGCGGGCGGTGATTTTGGCCGCGGCCGCGGTGGCGGTCTCCGGCACCTCCACGGTGACCGAGGCCGGGGCGGTGCCGGTGACGGCCGGTTCCGGCGTGATGCTGTTGGCCTTGACAGTCAGGACCGCGACCGGAGTCGTGGCCTTCGCCGTCGTCATATAGGAACCGGCCAGCACGGACTTGTGCGCGGTTCCGTCCTGGTCCACCGCGACGACGTCGGTGATGACGCCGGCTCCGAGCTTGATGCCGAGTCTCGCAGCGATTTCCTTGGCCTCCGCCGAGTTCTCGGTCAGGACCACGGTGGCACCGGCGGTCTGCACCGCGGCGGCCAGGTAGGTGGCCTTGGGGCCGACGAGGTACTCGTCCAGGTCCGCCGCCGAGGGCCGGTAGAGCGTTTGCGCCCCGTAGGCGGCCAGGGTTGCCGCGACGTCGTCGTGCAGCTCGCCGTTGAAGGCGACCGCGGGCTCGCCCAGGGACCGGGCAATGGTGAGCAGCTCCAGACTGGGCTTCTTCAGCGTCTGGCCGGGGTTGTCGATGAATACCAGTACTTTTGCCATGTTCGAGAATCCCCTTAGAGCAGCTTCTGGTTGGCCAGGAACTCAACCAGCTTGATGCCGGCGTCGCCCTCGTCGGTGATGATGGTGCCGGCGGTGCGCGCCGGGCGCAGTTCGGCGGATTCGACGACGGTCCAGGAGCCGGACCGTCCGACCTTCGCCGGGTCGACGCCGATGTCGGCAAGGCTCAGCGTCGTGATGGTCTTCTTTTTGGCCGCCATGATGCCCTTGAAATTCGGGTACCGGGGGTCGTTGATCTGGTCGGTGACCGAGACGAGGGCGGGCAGGGTCGCCTCGACGGTGTCGGAGTGGGCATCGCCGTCGCGGCGGGCCGTGAGCCGGCCGCCGTCGAGTTCGAGGGCGGACGCGAAGGTGAGCTGCGGCAGGCCCAGTCGTTCCGCGAGCTGCGCCGGGACCAGCGAGGTCTCGCCGTCGGTGGAGGCCATGCCGGTGAGGATGAGGTCGGCAGGGGTGTCCGCGCCGAGGTGGCGGATGGCGGCGGCGAGCGCCAGCGAGGTGGCGGCGGCGTCGGAACCGGCCAGCGCGTCGTCGCTGACGTGGACGCCCTCGCTGGCGCCAATCTGCAGGGACTTCTTCACCGCGTTGACAGCACCGGCGGGTCCCATGCTCAGCGCGATGACCTTGTTGCCGGCCGCTTCGCCGCCGCGGGCCTCGATCAGCTGGAGTGCGGCCTCAAGGGCGTACTCGTCCAGTTCGGACAAAATGCTCTCGGAGCGGTCCGTGGTGTGGCCCTCGCCGGTGAGGTGTCGGTCGAACTGCGCGTCTGGGACGTGCTTGACCAGCACGATGATCTTCAAAGTCTCTTCCACTGTATTGACAGCAGCCTTCCATGCGGGTGGACAGCCAGCCGGGTGGGTCGTGGCCACGGAACACCCGGAGTGCCGGGTTTGTTCCTAGCTAACCATATCGGGGAGCGCCACCGCGGCCCGGGTTAAGGGTTGTGTCAGGACTGCACTGTGCGCTGCAGGCGCAGTGCCTGGCTGGCGCAACGCCTGGCGCGGCGCAACGCCTGGCGCGGCGCACGGCGAAGGCCGGGTGGCACCTGACGGTGCTGCCCGGCCTTCGGGTGGGAACGCTGTGCGCTGCCCTACTGCTCGGCGGCTGCGCCGAGGGTCACGTCGAGCTGCTCTTCCTTGCCTCCGCGGAGGACGGTGACTTTGACCGATGCCCCTGCGGGCTGCTCCCGCACGGCGGCGGTGAGCTGGTTCGGATCGCTGATCGTGAGATCCTGGAACCTCGTCACGACGTCGCCGACCCTGACGCCGGCCTTGTCGGCAGCGGAGCCGGGCTCAACCGTGGCGACCTCGGCACCGACGGAGAAACCGGACGCCGAGGAGCTTGCGGTCTTCTGCTTCACACTCACGCCGAACTGACCGTGTGTGGCCTTTCCGGTGCTGATGATCTCCTGGGCGATCCGCTTTGCGTGGTTGATCGGGATGCTGAAGCCAACGCCGATGTTCCCGCTGGCCGAGGTGTCGCCGCCCGCCGAGGCGATCGCGACATTCACGCCGATGATCTCGCCCTTCGTGTTGACCAGTGCACCGCCGGAGTTGCCGGGGTTGATGGCGGCGTCGGTCTGGATCACGTTGATCGAGATGCTGCCCTGGTTGGCGGTGGCCTGGCCCGGGCCGCCGTCCGGCGGTGCGAACTGGAAGCCCTGGTCGCCGCCCTGCGAGTTGTCCGCATTATCCTTGGGAGCTGCCGATGAGGCCACGCTGATGGTGCGGTTGAGGGTCGACACGATGCCGTCAGTCACGGTTCCTGTGAGGCCCAGCGGCGAACCGATCGCGACGGCGGTGTCGCCGACGTTCAGCTTGCTGGAGTCGCCCAGGACTGCCGGGACAAGCCCGGAAGCATTCTGGATCTGCACGATCGCGAGGTCCGACAGCGGATCCGTGCCGACGATCTTGGCGCTGTAGACCTTGCCGTCGCTGAGCCGGACCTCGATCGCGGCGTTCGCCGCTGTGCCGTCGAGGGTGACGACGTGGGTGTTGGTCAGGACGTGGCCCTCACCGTCCAGGATGATGCCGGAGCCGGTGCCGCCCTCGCTGCCGTTCGTGGCCTTGATGGTCACCACGCTGGGAGTGGCTTTCACGGCGGCCGCGGTGATGGCATTCACGTCATCCTTGTTGTTTACGATGACCGGGCCGGCCTGGCTGATGCTCGAGGAACCCGTGGGTGGGACCGCCCGCTCCCCCAATAGCTGGGTGGTCCCGGCGACCACGCCGCCGCCCACCAGTCCGGCGGCGAGGATGCTGGCCACCAGGGTCGGGACGCCGAAGGCAGCCTTGCGTTTTGGGGCGTGGGCAGGATTGGAAGCGTACGGCGAAGCGGGCTGGTTGCCGCCGAAGCCGCTGTGCTGCTGCTGGCCGTAGGGGGCCTGGCCGAACTCGCGGCTCCCTTGCGGGTTCGGCTGGCCGGAAGTGTGGCCCTGCTGAACGTGCTCCTGCGGGGCACCGAACTGCTGCGTCTGCGGCGCCTGGGGACGGCCGTAGGACGGCTGGTGCTGCGGGTAGACCGGCTGCGGGGCCTGGTCCGCTTCCCGGTCCAGCCGGAGGGTCGGATTCTCGTGCGCTGAGTCCGGCGCCGGGGCCGCCTGGGGGCGCTCTGACGTGCCCTCGTTCGGCGTGGCCGGCTCCCTGTTCTCTGGTGACGGACCCTGCGCTGGGTTCTCAGTCATAAGACTTCCTTTCATCCTCGTTTGTATTAACTATGGACGATCTCACTGATACTAGAGCGGACGTTTGCTGGGAGGTTGCTGAACGCCCGACGGCCCTGTTGCCGGAGCTGCTGCGGCGTTAATGCCAAGCGTATGCGCTTTTCGCTGGTGGCATATTCCCCTCGGTAGACGGCCAATTGGGTGCACCATAGAATCAAATTGAATTGCCACAGCGACCTGCGGCTTTACATCTGCGTGGGGGCGCTGCTGCATTCTGTGACGACCGGTTCGGCCCGAACTGGTCGCAGAAGTGCCGAAGGGTTGCACATGCGGTCTACCTATAAACGTCTCCTCGCCGTTCTTGGCGTCGCCGGACTGCTGGCCTTTCCCGCCGCTCCGGCCCTCGCCGAGAGTCCGGTGACACTCGACCCCGTCACGAAAATCGTTGACTCCGCCGGCGTATTGGGCGACCGGAAGGGCGACGTCGAACAGGCCATCAAGAAGCTCGGTACTGATCACGCGATGACGCTCCACGTCGTCTACGTGAAGAGGTTCGAGAACCCGACGGATCGGGTCGCCTGGGCCACTGCAGTGGCGGACAAGGCAAACCTGGGCTCCAACGCCATGCTGCTGTCGGTGGCCACGGATACCCGCCAGTACCAGTTGAGCAAGCCATCCAACAGCAAGATCACCAACGCCCAGCGCGACACCATTGTGAGCAGCGCGGTTGACCCGAACCTCCGCAACGGCGACTACGCCCAGGCGGCCATCGACAGCGCCGCGGCCATCGGCGATGCCGCCGGCGGCGGCAAGGGCACCGTGCCGTCCCAGGGCGGCGCCGGGAATGCCGTGCTTGTGGGCGTGGGTGTCGTCGCGGCGGGCGGCGCGGGCACTTACCTCTACCTCCGCAACCGCCGGAAGAAAGCTGCAGTGGAAGCCGGCGCCGGTGGACCGCAGGGTGCCGAGCTGGATCCGCTGGCCGGGCTCACCGTCGAGGAATTGCGCCGGAAGAGCGGCTCACTCCTGATCGAGGCGGATGACGCCATCAAATCGAGCGAGCAGGAGCTTGGCTTCGCGCAGGCACAATACGGCGACGCCGCCGTCGGAAACTTCACGAAGGCACTGCAGGACGCCAAGGGCCATATGTCCGAGTCCTTCAAACTGCAGCAGCAACTCGATGACCACATCCCCGATACCGAAGAGCAGCAGCGGGCCTGGCTGACGGAGATCATCCGCCGTTCCGAGGCCGCGCTGGCCTCCCTGCAGGAGCAGAAGGCCGACTTCGATTCACTGCGGGAGCTGGAGAAGAATGCCCCGCAGGCCCTGGCCGCGGTCAGCGCCGGCGCGGGTGAGGCGGAAGCCAGGATCGCCAGTGCCGAGGATTCGCTCACCGAGCTGCGCAGCAAATACGCCGAGAGCGCGCTGGTGCAGGTGTCCGACAACATCAGCCAGGCCAAGGAACGGCTGGCGTTCGTGCAGAACGCCTCCGTCACCGCCCAGGACAAGCTCACCGCCGGCGAACGCGGCCTCGCGGCCGTCGCCGTCCGGGCGGCGGAAGAGAGCCTGCACCAGACGAACGTGCTGATCGGTGCCATCACAAAGGTCGCCGGGAACCTGGATGAGGCGCGCACCGGCCTTGAGTCCGCCGTCGTTGACACCTCGCAGGATCTGGCCCAGGCCAGGGCGCTGATCCAGTCGGGGGCCCACCCCGAGCTTGCCGGGCCGGTCGCCGCGGTGGAAGCCGCGCTGGCCCGGGTCAAGGCCGAAATCCAGGGCGGCAAGATCGATCCGATCGCCACCTTGGAGCGGGTCGAGACCGCGCACCAGTCTCTTGACGCGGCCCTGTCCGGCATCCGCGACCAGCAGGAACAGATCCGCCGCGCGCAGTCGTCGCTGCAGCAAAGCATCATGTCCGCGCAGGCGCAGATCAGCGCCACCTCGGACTACATCACGGCCCGCCGCGGCGGCGTGGGCACCGAAGCCCGAACCCGCCTGGCTGAGGCCCAGCGGAACCTGGACTATGCGCTGTCCATCTCCCGCACTGATCCGGTCACTGCCCTGCAGTACGCCCAGCAGGCGCACGGGCTGGCGGCGCAGGCCGCTCAGCTGGCGCAGTCCGACGTCGACCACTTCGGCGGCTACGCCAACCAGGGCTACGGCCGGGGCGGAATGTTCGGCGGCGGCGGAGGAGGCGGCGGCCTTGGCGGCGCCATCCTGGGCGGCATCCTGATTAACTCCATCCTGCACGGCGGCGGGGGCGGTCTGGGTGGCGGCGGCGGCGATTCCGGCGGCGGCTGGGGCGGCGGCGGTTGGGGCGGCGGCGGCGATTCCGGCGGCGGCTGGGGCGGCGACTTCGGCGGCGGCGGCGACTTCTAGACAGGCCCTGGCCACCACACCGGGCACACAGACTAGGCGCCGGCGGGAACGTTCCGGCCGGCGGATAGAAGCGGTACATTTCACTGTTCACCGAAATTCAGTGGGAACCACTGAGCAGGACGAAAGGTAACACCATGAAGCAGTCCATTTTCGGCCGCATGGCGCAACTGGCGAAGGCCAACATCAATTCCCTGCTGGACCAGGCGGAGGACCCGCAGAAGATGCTGGACCAGATGGTCCGGGACTACACCAACAACATCGCCGAAGCCGAGTCGGCCGTGGCGCAGACCATCGGCAACCTGCGGATGCTCCAGGACGATTACAACGAGGACATCAAAAACGCTCAGGACTGGGGCAACAAGGCCCTCGCTGCCTCCCGCAAGGCTGACGAATACCGGGCCAAGGGCGACGTCGGCGACGCCGAAAAGTTCGACAACCTCGCCAAGGTGGCGTTGCAGCGCCAGATGTCCGCGGAAAACGAGGCAAAGTCCGCCGAGCCGAGCATCGCCTCCCAGGCCGAGGTCGTGGACAAGCTCAAGCACGGCCTGGGCCAGATGAAGGGCAAGCTCAACGAGCTCACCAGCAAGCGCAACGAACTGGTGGCCCGTTCCAAGACCGCCGCGGCCCAGACCCAGGTGCACGACGCCATGAAGAGCATCGACTTCATGGATCCCACGTCCGAGGTGGGCCGCTTCGAAGAGAAGATCCGCCGCGAAGAGGCCAAGGTTCGCGGCCAGCAGGAGCTCGCCGCCTCCAGCCTGGACGCACAGTTCAACTCGCTGGAGGACCTCGGCGAGCAGACCGAGATCGAGGCCCGGCTCGCCGCGCTGAAGTCCGGCGTTTCCCCCGCCGCCATCGGTGCCGGTGAACGCCGCACCTCCGGCAGCACCGTCGAGGAAGCAGACTTCGACAAGCTGTAGCCTCTCCCCGGCGTGTTCCGCCGGAATCCTGACGCCGGGCCGACGAGGCCGGGCCCGGACCGTCCACGGACGGTCAGCGGGCCCGGCCTTCGTTGTCCCGGCTCCGCGTGTACCGTGGATCCATGCCTTCCGGAACCCTGTCTTCGACCCTCGTCTGGCTCCGCGATGATCTCCGGCTGGACGACAACCCGGCCTTGAGCGAAGCGGCTTCGCTGGGTCAGCCGCTCACCGTCGTCTATGTCCTGGACGAGGTCTCCCCGGGTGTGCGGCCCCTCGGCGGCGCCGTGAAGTGGTGGCTGCACCACTCACTGACGGACCTTGCCGCCGGGCTGGCGGCCTCGGGATCACGTTTGCTGCTGCGCCGCGGCCCGGCCGCGGACATTATCCGCGACCTCGCCCTCGAAACCGGGGCCTCGGCGCTGCTGTGGAACCGCCGCTACGGCGGACCCGAACGCGGCGTGGACGCCGGCATCAAGGACTGGGCCGCGGAACGCGGTCTCACCGCCACCAGCTTCCAGGCGAACCTGATGTTCGAGCCGTGGACGGTGCGGACCGGGGCGGGCGGCCCGTACAAGGTCTTCACGCCTTTCTGGCGGGCCTGCCTCGACGGTAACGAGCCCCGGCACCCGCTGGACGCCCCGGAGCGCCTCCCGGCCCCCGCCTTGGACGCGGCGGGCACGCTCCCGGCCGGGGACACCCTCGACAGCTGGGAGCTACTCCCCGGCAAACCGGACTGGAGCGCCGGCCTCGCCGCCGCCTGGCAACCCGGCGAAACCGGGGCCCACCAGCGCCTTGAGGACTTCCTCGACGGCCCCGCAGCGGACTACGGCACCGGCCGGGACATCCCGGGCACCGAGGGGACCAGCCGGCTCTCCGCACACCTGCGGTTCGGCGAAATCAGCCCGTTCCGGGTCTGGCACGCGTTGCGCGAACGCTTTCCGCACAACGCCCCGGCCGACGTCGGGATCTTCCGTTCCGAACTCGGCTGGCGGGAGTTCTGCTGGCAGCTGCTTTACGAAAACCCGGAACTGGCCACGCGGAACTACCGGCCAGAGTTCGACCGCTTCGCCTGGCAGACACCCTCCGACGCCGAACTCGAGGCCTGGCAGCAGGGCCGCACCGGCTATCCGCTCGTCGATGCCGGAATGCGCCAGCTGTGGCAGACCGGCTGGATGCACAACCGCGTCCGGATGGCTGCCGCGAGTTTCCTGGTAAAAAACCTGCTGGCCGACTGGAGGCTCGGCGAGGCCTGGTTCTGGGACACCCTGGTGGACGCCGACGCCGCGAGCAACCCGGCGAACTGGCAGTGGGTGGCAGGATCCGGCGCCGACGCCTCGCCGTATTTCCGGATCTTCAACCCCGTCACCCAGAGCAAAAAGTTCGACGCCGGCGCCCGCTATCTCCGTGAATACCTCCCGGAGCTCGCCGGGCTGGACGACAAAGCGATCCACGAACCGTGGAAAGCTGGCGGCCCGTCCGCCGGCTACCCGGACCCGATCGTCGGGCTGCCGGAGTCCCGCGCACGGGCGCTGGAGACCTACCAGCGGCTCAAGGACGGCTAGGCCGGTGTCCGGTGCCGCCCCACCCCTGTTGCACCAACTTCAGGTGGGGTAGGTTGCTCGGATGGAGGACAAATATCAGGTCATCGTGGTCGGGGCCGGGTTCGCCGGCATGACGGCTGCCAAGGAACTCGGCCGCAAGGGCGTCCAGGTGCTGCTCATCGATTCCAACAACTACCACCAGTTCCAGCCGCTCCTTTACCAGGTCGCGACGTCGCAGATCGGGGTATCGGCCATTGCCAGGCCCCTTCGGTCCGTTTTCCGCCGCCTCAAGAAGGTGAGAGTGCTCACTGCGGAGGTGGCCTCCGTCGATGCGGCCAGCCGCACCGTCACGACGGTCGAGGGCGAAACGTTCACGGCGCAGATCCTCGTCCTGGCGGCAGGCGCCGTGCCGAACTTCTTCAATACGCCGGGCGCGGAGGAACATGCTTTCCCGCTGTATTCGGTCACCGACGCCACGCGGCTGGGTGCCCGGCTGACCCAGCTGCTGGACCAGGCCGATCGGGAGTCCGGCGGCTCCGTGGACGTGGTCGTCATCGGCGGCGGCCCGACAGGAGTGGAGACCGCCGGCGCCATGGCGGAAAACGTCAAGTTCGTGGTGCCCAAGTTCTTTTCGCCGGAGCTCGCGGCGCGGTGCCGCGTCCACTTGGTGGACATGGTCCCGGTCGTCCTGAATGCGTTTTCGGCAAAGTCGCAGGAATACACCAGGAAACGCCTGACCAAGATCGGGGTCCGGCTGCACCTGGGATCCGGTGTTACGGAGGTCCGCGCTGACGGCGTGACCCTTGCCGACGGGACCGCCATTCCCAGCCGGGTCGTGGTGTGGGCCGGAGGACTGAAAGCCGGAGAGATGATTGCCGGTTCCGGCCTGACCCAGGGCCGGGGAGGGCGCATCGATGTCCGTCCGGACCTGACCGCACCGGATCACGGGGGCATCTACGTCCTCGGCGACGCGGCCAACATGACCGATTCGACGGGGGCCAAACTGCCGCAACTGGGCTCCGTCGCGCAGCAGGCCGGCAAGTGGGCGGCCCACAACATCTACGCCGACCTCACCGGCGGTAACCGGCGGCCCTTCGAATACGTCGACAAGGGCTACATGGCGATGATCGGCCGGGGCGCCGCGGTTGCGGAGATCGGGCGCAAGCGCATCCAGCTGCAGGGGCCGCTGGCTTTCGTGTCCTGGCTCCTGGTGCACCTCGCCCTCCTGTCCGGATTCCAGCAGAAGGTCCGCGCACTGTTTTCCTGGTTGAACGGCTATATCGTCCACAGTCCCGCTCAGGTGGTCGTCGGCCGGCCTGAGTGACACAGCGGCCGCTTGCGTTCGTGGAACGAACCGATAGGGCCGGGTTGCGGACCCCGGCCGTGGAAGCCCTGGGCTATTGTTCGTCATTGACCGCTCCCCTACGCTGATCTGGTCAGGCTCAAGGTTGGCACGGCAGCGCGGTCAGACACCATTATCGACGCGCTTTCGAGAAGGAGGAAGCCATGCAGGACGAGCATGTTGACCGCAACCTCAAGGGGATGGATGATCTCGACTTCGACGGTTGGAACAAGGCCGACTGGGACGGTGTCTTTGCCCATCATCACACTGATGACGTTCTTGTGGACTGGAAGGGACAGGAACCGACGCGCGGGGTCGAGGAGCACATTGCCTCGATGAAGGCCTACGTCGATTCTGTCGGAGGCACTCCGCCCCCGATCACGCCCCACCCGATCGCGTTCGGATCCGGTGACTGGACCTGCGTCATCGGCGAGTTTGAGGATGGCAGCCGCATGGTCACGGTCGCGAAGTGGCGCGACGGAGCGATCGCCGAAGAGTACATCTGGGCTTAAGACCCGCCCTGATCCAAAGCAAAAGAAAGGCCCGGATCATCAAATCCGGGCCTTTCTTTTCTTCTTCAGTTGCGGGGACAGGATTTGAACCTGTGACCTCTGGGTTATGAGCCCAGCGAGCTACCGAACTGCTCCACCCCGCGTCGCTTGATCAACACTACCCTACTTTCGGGACCGTCCGAACCACCGTCGTCCCGACCGCGGTCCCAACACGCATCGCCGGCCCGAGTTCTTCCGCCGGATGAAGTCACCGGCTTAAAGCAGAAGGTCCGGACCACTGCTTCCAGTGTTCCGGACCTTCTCTTCAGTTGCGGGGACAGGATTTGAACCTGTGACCTCTGGGTTATGAGCCCAGCGAGCTACCGAACTGCTCCACCCCGCGTCGCAAGATCAACTCTACCTGCCGGTGAACTTGGGGCCAAATCGAGGGGGCGTGATGTGGGTCTCCCGGCGCCGCCGGGCGCGCACACAGCCGGCTGCGGGATCCACGGGAAAGGCCGGGCACGCGCTCCAGTGAGCGGCGTACCCGGCCTTCGGCCGTGCATCTGTTAGACCCGCAGGGACAGGCCGGGCGTCAACTGCTCGGCGTGGGCGCCGGGGTTGCCGCCGGGGTGGTGGCCCCCGGCGCCGGCGTCGTGGCCCCGGGCGTCGGGGTGTCCGACGATGCCGGTGTCGCGGCGATCCTGGCTTCCGCATCGATCGCACGCTGCAGGGCCGCGGAGAGCTTCTTCTGCTGCTCGCCGTACGCGGCGAAGTCGCCCTTCGCGAGGGCCTCCTGGCCGGCCTTGATAGCAGCGTTGGCTTCCTCCAGGGCCGCCTTCAGCTCTGCCTTCGCGTCGGTGCCGCCCGGAGCGGCCGGCGTGCCCGGTGTTGCCGGCGTCTGGCCGTTGTTGGCGGAGTCGCCGGCACTGGCTCCCGACTCACCACCGAACAGCTGGTTCAGGGCCTCGTCCAGGGTCGGTGCGAATCCGATCTTATCGCCGAACGCCACGAGGACCCGCTGCAGTGTGGGGTAGGACGTCTCACCGGTGGACCGGAGGTAGACGGGCTGCACGTAGACCATGCCCCCACCGACCGGAAGCGTCAGCAGGTTGCCGTTGAGGACCGCCGAAGCACCCTGGCGCAGCAGGTTCAGCGCCTGCGACACAGTGGGGTCAGAGTTGAACTTGTTCTGCGCCTGGCCGGGGCCGGGGACGTTGGCTTCCGGCGGGATCTGCAGGAGTCTGAGCTGGCCGTAGCTCTCGGCCTTCACGCCCTTCTCGTTTCCCGCATCGGAGTCCGCGGCCAGGAAGCCGTACAGCACGTTGCGGGCGTTTCCGTTGACTACCTGCGGAATAAAGGAAGACGTCAGCTGGAAGGCCGGCTTGTCCTGGTCGGGCATCTTCAGCGACATGTAGTACGGCGGCTGCTTGACGTCGTCCTGGACGGTCGGGTCGTTCGGGACGCTCCAGGCGTCATTGTTGGTGTAGAAGTTGTCCGCCTGGGTGACGTGGTACCGGCCCAGGAGTTCCCGCTGGACCTTGAACAGGTCTTCCGGGTAGCGCACGTGGCTCATGACCGCCCCGGACATCTCCGAGAACGGCTTCAGCGAAGACGGGAAGATGTTCTGCCAGGCCTTCAGTATCGGGTCCTGGTCGTCCCACGCGTAGAGCGTCACCTTCCCGTCGTAGGCATCCACGGTGGCTTTGACCGAGTTCCGGATGTAGTTGACGGAGGTGTTCGGCAGGGTGGCCGTCCGCCCTGCGGTGGTCTGCGAGTCTGCCGTGGCCTCGGAGAGCTGCTCCTGCTGGGAGTAGGGGTAGTACTGGCTGGTGGTGTAGCCGTCCACGATCCACTTCACCCGACCGTCGACGACGGCGGGGTACGCGTTGCCGTCCACGGTAAGGTACGGGGCAACCTTTTCGACGCGTTCCCGGGGATTGCGGTCGTAGAGGACCTGGGATTCGGGGTTTACACCGTCAGAGAGCAGCAGGTCCGAGGACTGGAACTTGATGGCGTAGAGGACCTTGTTGAAGAAGCTGCCCACGTTCGGGCCGCCGTCGCCGGTGAAGGTGTACTGCGTTTCGCCGTCGCCTTCCTTGGCGGCGGGCCGGTCCTGCTCACGGTTGACCGCGCCCTCAGGGGCTCCGACGATCGAGTAGTCCGGCGAGTTCTCGCCGAAGTAGACCCGTGGCTGGTAAGTCGAATCATTGCCGAGCACGCCGGTGGACGGGATTCCGGACTGCAGGAAATCGGGTTTGCCGTCGACGGTGAACTTGTTGCCCTTAGCGGCGACGACGCCGTAGCCGTGGGTGTAGACGACGTGGCGGTTCAGCCAGGACTGTTGGTTGGCGCTCAGCCCGTCCGGGTTGAGCTCGCGGACGGCGATGACAGTGTCCTGGATCTTGCCGTCAATCTCGTAGCGGTCCACGTTCAAAGCGCTGGGGAACTGGTAGTACGGCCGGTACTGCTCGAGCTGGGAAAACGCGTCCGAGATCAGGTTCGGATCCAGCAGCCGGATGTTGGCGGTGGTCTGCGCATCGGGAGCCAGGGCGCCGGTGGTGGCGTTCGTTGTGGCGTTGTACCGGGTCTCCTGGATTTTATCCAGACCGTACGCCGAGCGGGTCATGGCGATGTTTCGCTCGATGTACTTCTTCTCCAGTGTCTGCTCGGAAGGACGGACCTGGAACTGCTGGATCACCCAGGGGTAGACGCCGCCCGCCAGGATCGAGGTGATGACCAGCATGGCGGTCCCGATGACAGGCAGCCGCCACTTGCCGATCACGGCAGCGACAATGAACAGCACCGCGACAAGGGCCGCAGCCACGGCCAGGATGGATTTGGTGGGGATGACGGCGTTGACGTCCGTGTACAGCGCACCGGCCCAGCGGCCGCCGCTGTTCTGCACGGAGGAGTAGCGGTCCAGCCAGAAGTTGACGGCCAGCAGCAACAGGAAAGCGGCACCGGACACGGCGAGATGAATCTGCGCTGCGCGGCTGGTGAAGATGCCGCGCTCCATGATCCGGATGCTGCCGTACAGGTAATGGGTCAGGATGCCCGCGATGCCGGCGACGATGACGACGCTGATCAGGAATCCGGTAACGAAGCCCAGGAACGGCAGGGTCATCAGGTAGAAGCTGATGTCCAGATTGAACTGCGGATCTTGCTGGCCGAAGGATTCCTGGTTGAGGAACAGGAGTACCTTCTGCCACTGGCTGGCCGCGGCGCTTCCGGCGAACAGCCCGAAGAGGATGGGCAGGCCGATCATGACGACGCGGCGGACCGGTTCCAGCTGGACCTGGTAGCGGTTAAGGTTGTCCCGGATGTCCGAGTCCGGCGCGTAGACCGGGCGGGCGTGGTAGGCGATCCTGATGGCGAAGAAGACGGCCGTAAACATCAGCGCAAAGCCGATCAGGAAGATGGCGATCCGTGCCAGGTTCTCGGTCAGGAAGACTTCGAAGAAGCCCAGCTGCTGGTACCAGAGGACGTCCGTCCAGACATTTGCGAAGAAGATGAAGCCGACCACGATCAAGGCGACAACAATCAACGTCGGCGTCAGTGCGCCTCGTCGTTGCTGGGGTCTTCCGGGCGGGACTGGGCTGGCTGGACGGGACAAACTCGGTACCTCATAGCTGGTCGACAGTAACTGGTTTTTAGTTGTCAGTGCGGCGCTTCCTGGCCGGAACTCGAAGTTGCTGCCGTGAAGCGACTCTCGGCCTCACCCCAGCTGGGCGGCGAAGCCGTCATAGGTGCCACGAGTGGCGGCGGATCTTAGTTCCGCGGCCAGTCTAGTGGCTGGAGCAAGCCGGAAGGCCCGATGTGTCGGCCCCTGACGCGGCCAGTTCCACGGCCTGCCGTGCATCGGCCAGCTTCTCGACCCGAACCACCTGCAATCCGTCCGGAATATGCCCGACGACGTCGTCGCAGTTGGCGGCCGGGGCGAGGAACAGCGTGGCGCCGCCGGCCCGGGCGCCGTGCATCTTTTGGCTGATGCCGCCGATCGGGCCCACGGCGCCGTCCGGGGTGATGGTCCCGGTTCCGGCGACGTGCTCACCGCCCGTGAGGTCGCCGGCGGTGACGGTGTCCATGATGCCCAGGGCAAACATCATTCCTGCGCTCGGGCCGCCCACCTGGTCCAGGGAGATCTTGACGTCGAAGGGGAACTTGAACTGGTACTGCAGCAGTACCCCGAGAATGAACCGCCCGGTTTCGGTCTTGGCCGGCGTGATGCTCGTGGCCACGTTGCCGCCGTCGCGGTCGGCAACGACCTCCACCGGGGCGCCCTTGCCGGCCGCCAGTTCGTCCTGGACGACGCCCAGCGCGGTCGCCGGCTTGCCGTTGACCGTCAGGAGCACGTCGTTTTCCTGGAGCTTTCCGGTGGACGCCGAGCCTTCCGGAACACCGGCGATCTGCAACTTCTGCTCGAACGGGATACCCAGGTCCTTGAGGGCAGCGGCCACGGCGTTCTCCTGTGAGGTCGTCATCGCGACCGCGCTCTCCTGCTGGGACTGCTCCTTTGTCACCCCGGTGGGGAAGATCAGTTCCTCGGGGTAGACGGCTTTGGCCCCGTCGAGCCAGGCTGAGAACGCCTCCATGACCGTGACCGGCCCGTTCGGGCCGCCGTCAACGTAGACGGTGGTGAGGTCCAGGCTGCCCTTCGCGGGGAACGTTTCATGGCCGGTGACGCTGATGACCGGTTTGCCGTTGTCAGTGCCCAGCGTGTTGAAGGTGGGACCGGGTGATTCCACGACGTACGGGACCGGCAGGCTCAGGGCGGTGAACCCGAGCGCGAGTGCCAGCAGCCCCGACACGACCATCCCTGATGACCGGTTGTCCCGTTTCCCCCCGGAACGCGGTCCGGCGAGGAGCGCCCGGCGGCCCCGGAGCTGGCCGGCGGCCGGCTCGCTGGCGGGCTGCCCGCCCTGCGTAATCGTCAATGAAGGACCTCTCCGTGCCGGCGCCGGGGACCCTGCGGACCCCCTGATCAGCGCACCGCGTCCGCAGCCTCCGCCGCGGCTGCCGCCTGCAAATATTCCAGTTTCCAACACTACGCGCTCGGCTGCCGGCTGGGCTCTTTGCCGACAGCGAACGTGGCGGGGTTTCAGCAGACAGCCCGCTGGCCGCGCGGTACCGTGAACGTGAGAAGCACCCACACCGACGATCGGCGGGATCATGACGTCCAACCCACTTAATCCGTCCAATGGCGACGAGGAACCCCAGGATCCGCTGGCAGAAATGCTGAAGAACCTGATGGGCGGCAAGGGCATGGGGAACATCGACCCTGCGGAGCTGGCTAAGGCCGCAGGGCTTCCGGACGATCCGAATCTCCTTGCCCAGATGTTCTCCCAGGTCCAGGCCATGATGAGTGCCACCTCGGAGGGCCCGGTCAACTGGCAGCTGGCGCATGAAAACGCCCGGCGCGTGGCGGCAAGCGGCTCCGACCCGTCCGTCACGGCGCAGCAGTCGCGCGAGGTCGACGAGGCCCTGCGGCTCGCCGAACTGTGGCTTGACCAGGTCACGGGCCTGCCGGCCACCGGGCTGATCGGCCGGGCCTGGTCCCGGGCCGAGTGGGTTGAGGAAACGCTCGGCACCTGGAAACGATTGACCGAGCCGGTCGCCAACAGCATCGCCAATGCGCTGTCCACCGCCATGACCGAACAGATGCCGGAGGAAATGAAGGCCATGATGGGCGGCGCGTCCTCCATGCTTCAGAACATGGGCGGCGCGATCTTCGGCATGCAGCTGGGCCAGGCCATCGGTGCGCTGTCGGCCGAGGTGGTCAGCTCGACGGACATCGGCGTCCCCCTCGCCGACCTTGAAATGGCGCTGTTGCCCTCCAACGTGGCGAAGTTCGGCGAAGGCCTCAGTCTCCCGGAGAACGATATCCGTTTGTTCCTGGCCGTCCGGGAGGCCGCCCACGCCCGGCTGTTTGTCCAGGTTCCCTGGCTCCGCGGCCATCTCCTCGGCGCGATCGAAGCGTACGCCCGCGGCATCCACATTGACACCTCGAAGATCGAGGAACTCGCCCGCGAGCTGGATCCGGGCAACCCGGAGGGCATCCAGGAGGCCCTTTCCCAGGGTGTCTTCATGCCCCAGCGCACCCCTGCCCAGGAACAGGCGCTGGAGAAGCTTGAGACTGCCCTCGCGCTGGTGGAAGGCTGGGTCGATGAACTGAGCTGGGCCGCCACCGAAAAGATGCTGCCCTCGGCGGCGGCACTTCGTGAGACGGTACGGCGCCGCCGCGCCACCGGAGGACCGGCAGAACACGCCTTCTCCTCCCTCGTGGGACTGGAGCTGCGTCCGCGCCTGCTCCGGGAAGCCGCCGCACTGTGGGCCTCACTCAAGGACGAACGCGGCACCGAAGGCCGTGACGCGATCTGGCAGCACCCTGACCTGCTGCCCACAGCCGAAGATCTGGAAGACCCGAAGGGTTTCAGCCAGCGCCGCAAGCTGGCCGAGGCCAGCGACACCGAGGTTGACGACGCCCTGCAGAAGCTGCTGAGCGGCGGATTCGACGAGCCGGAAGGGACGCAGGCAGCGGAAGACACCGGGGAACCCGGCGGGGAAGGCGATGCCATTTCTGGCGACGCCGGGACTGCCGAAGCGGGAACGGACGGGGACGGCACTGACGGGGCCGGGACTGACCAGGGCACTCCCGGAGAAGGCGACAGCCCAAGGTCCTAGCGACTTAGGCGAATCATGGGAAAGCCCCGGCCGGATGATCGGATCCGTCCGGGGCTTTTCCGTGCCGCCGTCCCGGCGGCCATGGATGCCGGTTGGAGCCGTGAGTAGCTGTTCGGAGCCGTGCGCGGATCCGGCATCAGCGGGGGGGTCTTAGTCCGGGATACCGGCTCAGTCGGGGTCCGCACCGTCGACGCCGACCACGTCATCGCCGTCGCCGTCCGGCGTGATGCCGCGGGAGGTCGCGAAGGAAACGCCCTCAAGGAAGGCCTTGGCCCGGGCGGTGTCCGGGTAGGCCTCGAGGAGCCGCCAGAACGCGGCGTTGTGCCCGGCCACGAGGAGGTGCGCGAGTTCGTGGAGCAGTACATAGTCGATCACCCACTGCGGCATGGGCTGAAGCTTGTCCGACAGCCGGATGGACCCGTCCGACGGCGTTGCGGACCCCCAACGGGAGTTCTGGTTCCCCACCCAGCGGACCGAGGACGGTACCGCCCGGCCGCCGAAGTACTTTGCGGAAAGCTCGCTGGCGTGGGCGGCCAGGGCGGTGTCGCTGCGCGGACGGCGCCGTCCGGCGCCCCGGCTGCCCCCTTCCCCCTGCCGCCGCAGCTTCTCGAGCATCCGGTGCACCCACTCGTGTTCCTGGGCCCGGCTGAAGGAGGCAGGGATGGCGACGACGGCGGTGCCGTTTTCCCAGAAGGCGGCAACGGTCCGGCGGCGGCGGGCAGAGCGCCGCACTTCCACCGGTGCGCCGTCGGCAGTGGTCAGCGGGGTTCCTGCCGGTGATGCCGGATTGCCGGCCATCAGAGGGTGGTGCTTTCGACCAGCACTGCCAGCACCGCTTCGCCGTACTTCTCCAGTTTGGATGGTCCCACCCCGGGAAGGGTGGCGAGCTGTTCGAGGGATTCGGGCCGGGCTTCGGCGATGGCGGTCAAGGTGGCGTCGGTGAAGACCACAAACGCGGGAACGTCGGCTTCCAGCGCTATGTCCTTGCGCCACTGCCGCAGCGCGTCGAAGGTCTGCTCCTCGTAGCTGGGCGGGCACTGGTTGCAGCGGCCCACCTTGCGTTCGGCGCCGGAGGAGAGCATGGTGCCGCAGACCCGGCAGGTGGCCGGCCCGGCAGCCTTACGGCGCGGCGCCGCCCCTTTGCCGCGGACCGAGGAGCTCGCCACCGAGTCGGGGCGCAGCCCGTCCAGGAAGCGTGAGGGCTTCCTGTTGGCGCGCCCGCCCGGCGTCCGTGCCGTGGACCAGGACAGGAACAGGTGCTCCCGGGCCCGGGTGATTCCGACGTACAGCAGCCGGCGTTCCTCGTCCACGGACTCGGGGCTGTCGGCGAACGAGATCGGCATTAGCCCCTCGCTGAGCCCGACCAGGAAGACGGCGTCCCATTCCAGGCCCTTGGCGGCGTGCAGCGAGGCGAGGGTGACGCCCTGGACGGTCGGAGCGTGCTGGGCCAGAGAACGTTCCTGGAGTTCGTTGACGAAGTCCGAGAGGGTGAAGTGGCTGCCGCGGCTGATCGCGAGTTCGTCGGCAAGCGCGACGAGCGCCGCGAGGGATTCCCAGCGTTCCCGGAGCGCGCCGCCGCTGTGCGGTGCGGCTTCCGTGTAGCCCAGCGAGGCGACGATGTCGCGGACCACCTGCCCCAGCGGCTGGGGGCTGGCGTCCTCGGCGACGGCCCGGGTGGCGGCCCGCAGCTGCAGGATGGCGTCGCGGACTTCCTTGCGGGCAAAGAACCGTTCCCCGCCGCGCAGCTGGTAGCCGATCCCCGCCGAGGCCAGGGCCTGTTCGTAGGCCTCGGACTGGCCGTTGGTGCGGAACAGCACGGCGATCTGGCTGGCCGGAGTGCCGGCGTCGAGGAGCCCGCGCACCTTGACTGCCACGGTGGCGGCTTCGGCCTCGTCGTCGGAGCATTCGGTGAACTGCGGCGCCGGTCCGGCGGGACGCTGCGCCACAAGTTGCAGCGGCTTAGCCCAGGCGGCGTCAGCGACGGGACCCCCGCTGCGCCGGCCGGCCAGCAGCTCGTTCGCGAGCCTCACCACCTGCGGGGTGGAGCGGTAGTCGCGGATCAGCTTCACCACGGTCGCGTCGGGGTACTGGGCCTTGAAGCCGAGCAGGTGCTTCGGCGAGGCGCCGGTGAACGAGTAGATGGTCTGGCTGGCGTCACCGACGACGCAGAGCTCATCGCGGCCGCCGAGCCAGAGTTCCAGCAGCCGCTGCTGCAGCGGCGAAACGTCCTGGTACTCGTCGACGACGAAGTGGCGGTACTGCTCGCGGACGGTGGCGGCGACCTTCGGGTCCTCCTGAAGGATGCCGACGGTGATCAGCAGCACGTCCTCGAAGTCGATCACGTTCCGGTCGGTCTTGACGTCCTCGTAGGACTGGAAGACGCGGGCGACAGCGGTCAGGTCGAAACCGCCCGGGGTGCCGCGGTTCTGGGCCTTTTCGAGGTAGTTGGCCGGGGTCAGCATGGACACCTTGGCCCATTCGATTTCGGAGGCCAGGTCGCGGATCGAGGCGCGGTCAGTACTGAGCCGCAGCCGCCGGGCCGCCTCGGCGATCATCTGGGCCTTGTGGTCCAGCAGGTTGGGCAGGACTCCCCCGACGGCCATCGGCCAGAAGTACTGGAGCTGGCGCAGCGCGGCGGCGTGGAAGGTGCGGGCCTGGACGTTGCCAACGCCGAGGTCGCGCAGGCGGCTGCGCATTTCGGCCGCAGCCCGCGACGTGAAGGTGACGGCCAGCAGCCGTTGCGGGTTGTACACGCCGGAGTGCACCCCATAGGCGATGCGGTGGGTGATGGCTCGGGTCTTGCCGGTACCGGCGCCGGCAAGCACGCAGATCGGCCCCTGCAGGGTGCTGGCAACTTCGCGCTGTTCGGCGTCGAGACCGCCGAGGATTCGCTCCTCGAGGGAGCGGTTGTCCGGCGCCGGGGGTTCGGCCTCCGGGAGGCCGTCATTGGACTGGGCGGGCGGGAAAGCGCTGGGCTGGAAGAGATCTGTGTTCACGAGTGCTGCTCAGTCGTTTGAGGGTGTCCGGTGGATGCTCCGCGGTGGTGGAACCGCGGGTGCAGCTGGGTGGTGTCGCTGCCGCTGCGTGATGTCACTGAGGTCTCATGCGCTGTCTACGCGGTCCTCGATGCGGCCGCCGTACCAGTGCTCGATCAGGGCCCGGGCGATGGATAGCCTGCTGGAGATGACGATCTCGCCGCTGAGCACCGCTTCCTGCAGCTCACTCCGGCTGAACCAGCGCGCCCGGGTGACCTCGACGCCGTCGGGCGTGGCGTCGGTGTCCGCGGTTGTGGCCGTGAAACCGAGCATCAGCGAGGCGGGAAAGGGCCAGGACTGGGACCCGAGGTACTGGCAGGCGGTAACGCGCACACCGACCTCCTCGCCGATTTCCCGGACCACGGCCTGCTCCAGGGACTCCCCCGGTTCGACGAAGCCCGCGAGGGTTGAATAGTTCCGGGCGTCGAGCGGGCCGCCGCCGCCGAGCAGCAGCCGGCCGTCCGGGCCCACGACCGTGACAATGATGGCAGGATCGGTGCGCGGGTAGTGCTCTGATCCGTCCGAGGGGCAGCGGCGGACCCAGCCTCCCGCTTCCGGCTCGGTGGCGGTCCCGCAGCGCGGGCAATGGGTGTGGGTGGCGTGCCAGTTGGCGATGGCGCTGGCCTCGATGAAGACGGCGGTGTCGGTGGGGCTCAGCGTGGCCGCGACGTCGCGGAACCCCGCCCACTGCGCACCCTCGGGGATGCCGGCGATGTGGGCTTCGAACTCCTCGGCCCGGACTTCGAACTGCTGTGGCAGGAGGAAGAGGACCAAGGGGGTGCCGGCCTCCAGGTCCGAGCCGGGCAGGGCCGAGCCCAGGTAGATCAGCTGGTCCGGGGCGTAGGGGGTGTCCTTCAGGTGCCGCCCGAGTTCGGCCGCATCCAGCAGGACCAGGCCGGTGCCATTAATGAGTGCCTGCCGGCCGGACAGCACCATCGCCCGGGCAGTGCCGGACTCCAGGAGCCCGGCGAGCATTCCGGGCTTCAGCCGTGCCGCGGATCCGCGGTCAATCAGCGCCGGCCGTACCGGAAGAACGGTATCCGTCAGCAGGTTGGCCGCCGGGCTGCCGGGCGAAGGGATCGGCGCGCCCTGGTTCGACTGGGTCCGGTCCGGGATTTCCCGGGCTGGGCTTTCCTGGGCGTGACTTTCCTGCGCTTGATTTTTTTGGGCTGGGCTTTTGGGTGCCGTCGACTCCGCAAGACTCATGTACCCACCGTACTGACTCCCGCCGACAATTGACATTTTCCGCCGGCATATGTGGGCATCCGCACGTGTCCGGCGGGCGGCCGGCGTGGCGCTCCGCGGGCAGCTCCGGGATCGGCATCCGGGCGGAAATTATTGCTGATATTTCAGACTCGCCGTGGTGCATCGCTGTCTTGGGCGCCGCTCAACCTACCGTGGAACGGTGAGAAGAAAACCAATCGAACTGGCAGCTGTGGCAACCGCGGCAGTCCCCGGACTGACCCCGACAGCCGTCAGCTCTGCGCCCGACGATCCGGCAGACTTCGATTCGGCACTCCTCCTGGACTCCGAAGGCAAGCGCTGGCGTGTCCGCTCGCCGCGCCACCCCGAGGCCAGCGCCCGGCTGGAAACCGAATTCCTGGTGCTGCGCGCCTTCGTCCCGGGCATCCGGGCCGAACTTCCCTTCCTGATGCCCACGGTGGCCGGCACCGTCCGGCAGGGCGCACTGAGCACGTTTGTGTACTCCCACCTGGCCGGCTCGACCAGGTCCGTCGAGGAACTTGGCGCGGCATCCCCCGGCGTGGCCCGCGAGATCGGTGCGGCCCTCGCCGCCATCCATGACCTGCCCCACTCACTGGTCAGCAATGCGGACCTGCCGAGCTACACCCCCAATGAGTTCCGCCAGCGCCGCCTCAACGAACTGGACCAGGCCGCGACCACTGGCAAGATTCCGCCGTTGCTGCTCCGCCGCTGGGAACACGCCCTCGAGGACGTCTCGCTGTGGCGCTTCAACCCGTGTGTGGTCCACGGGGACCTGCACGAGGACAACCTGCTGGTCGACGGCGACCGGGTGACGGCCGTGACCGGTTGGACCGACCTGCGCATCGGCGACCCGGCGGACGACATGGCCTGGCTGGTCGCGTCCAACGACCAGGACTTCGTGGACGCCGTCCTGGCGCACTACACCGCGTCACGGCGCGATGTGCCCGACGCCCATCTGCTGAGGCGTGCCGCGCTGTCCGCCGAATTCGCCCTGGCGCAGTACCTCGTCAAGGGTCTCGCGGCCGCTAACCAGGACATGATCGACGAGGCCGAGTCCATGCTCACCGCCCTTGCCGAGGATGTTGCCGAACACGGGGGGCAGCCGATCAGCGTGGAGCCGCTCCCTCAGCCGGCCCCGGTTGCCGGCCCCGCGGCCAGTCCTGCGTCCGGCCCGTCGGTCGATCCGGTCACCGGGAACCCCGGCGTTGCCGCCGGCCCCGTAATCCCGGCAGTACAGGTAGCGCCGATCCCGCTCGAAGCGGTTCGGGGTGACGCCGACCGGGCAGGGAGTGACGACGGTGTGGTGGACGCCGGGCGCACCAGGACCGGCGGCAACAAGGTGTCCGGTGTTTCGGTGACGGCGATCCCTGACGACGAACCGGCCACCGAGGATGCTCCCGGCGACGACACCGCAACCCAGTCGATCACCGTGATCCAGGCCGACACGGCAGCCGCTGCGGGCCCCGCCACAGGCGCTGGTACCAACGCCGGTTCCCCGGCTGACCCGCCGGCGGAAGACACCTCAACGACCGCCCTCACGGTGGTCGAGGCGCAACCGCGCTAGCCGTTCGCGAGGGCCGCGGCGACAATCTGCTCGAGCCGTTCCGCTGAGCCCAGGTCGTGCGGTCGGACCACGGCATCGTCGGCCACGTAGTAGAACGCCGCCCGGACCCGATCCACCGGGACGCCCTTGAGCCGGGCCCAGGCCAGCCGGTAGACGGCCAGCTGGACAGCCTTGGTCTTCAGTTGCGCGGCGGACGGGCGGCGGCCGGTCTTCCAGTCAACCAGGTCCCAGCCGCCGTCGGCATCGCGGAAGACGGCATCGATCCGGCCGCGGACCACTACGTCGCCGATCCGGGTTTCCACCGGTACCTCAACGTGGGCAGGGGCGCGGTTGGCCCACTCGGACCGGCGGAACGTTTCCACCATGGTGTCCAGACCGTAGGCTGCGTCGATGTGGTCATCGGAGCCCGCCGCCTCGCCGAGGTCCAGCATGCCGGCCGCGCCGAAGTACTCCTCCACCCACGCGTGGAATGCGGTGCCCTTGCGGGCGGACATCCCCGGTTCCCGCGGGACCGGGCGCCGCAGCCGGGCGACGACCGAGCCGGCGTCATCCTCCAGATCCACCAGGGTCGACGCGGAGATGTGGCCCGGCAGGTGCACGTCGTGGACCGCGGTCCGGCGGGAGCGGCGTTCCAGCAAGGTCGCGGCCTCGTGGGCCCACCCTCCGGCCGGGCCGCGCAAGGGCCGGCGCGGGGCCGGTTGGGGCGCGCCGCCGCCAGCGGCGGCGACAGCAGCGGCGTCCATCCCGGCGGCGGAATCCGTCGCGGCCACCTCCAGCAGCACCTCCGAGCCCAAAGACTGCAGCACCCGTGCCGCGGCGGACTGCATGGCCGCCCGCCGGCCCGGAACCAGCCGGAGCCGGTGTCCGGTGCGCGGATCGATTGGCCCCTCGAGCGGGTCGTACGGCCATCCGGCGACCTCCAGGTCCGAGGTCAGTGGGCTCTCCTCCGGCAGTGCTTCCTCCCCGACGGACAATGGGTGGATACTGGCGGCGCCGCCGGCAACAAGCGCCTCGAGTTCGGCCAGGAAAGGCGACATGTCAGCCAGACCGGCGCGCGATCCCACCCAGGCGGCGCTGGAAACCCAGAGCACGTGTTTGGCCCGGGTGTAGGCCACATAGGCGAGCCGGCGTTCCTCGGCCTCGCCGTGGACCTGGACGGCGGTCTTGAATTCCTTCTCGGCGTCGAGCCAGCCTTTTTGGTCCGGCTGGTCGAGATCCCATTGCGGCAGGTCCGCGCGGTCCCCGCGCAGCGGCCAGGGAAGCGCGGCGCTGCCGCTGCTCCAGCGTGAATCCCGGCTGCTGGGGAAGGCGCCCGCGTTGAGTCCGGGAACGAATACCACATCCCATTCCAGGCCCTTGGAGGCGTGCACGGTGAGGAGCTGCACGGCTTCGTGGTTCACGTCCGGCGCGGCGGCATCAAGGCCGTTTTCCTCGGCGGCCGCGGCTTCCAGCCAGGCCAGGAAGGCCAGGACGTCCACCCGCTGGGAGGTGTGCAGGAACCCCGCGGCGGCGTCCTGGAATGCGTCCAGGTTCCGGCGGGCCTGGTGAATGCTGGTGCCTGGCCGTGCGGCGACCTCGATGTCGAGAAGCATGGCCCGCTCCACTTCGCCGAGCAAGGTGGTGAGGTCGTCACCCATGTAGCCGCGCAGCTGACGGAGTTCGGCGGCGAGCCGGTGAAGCCGGTCCAGTCCCTCCGGGCTCAGCTGGCGGCCGTGCGCGGAGGTCCAGCCTTCGCGCGGCAGCCAGTCGAGAGCCTCGACCAGGCTGGCGGCGTCGGTGAGGTCGCCCTCGATCACCGCGGGATCCGCGCCGTCGTCGGCGTCGTCGTCCAGGGCGCCGGGGCGGCCGCGGCGCCGGGCAAGGAAGCTGGACCAGTCCCGCAGTGCCATCAGGTCCGCGGGCCCGATCCGCCAGCGCGCCCCGGCCAGCAGGCGCATCAGTGAATCCGAGCGGCCCGGATCGGCCAGCACGCGGAGGGTTGCGACGAGGTCCACGATCTCGGGGGTGTCCAGGAGACCGCCGAGTCCGACGATCTCGTAGGGGATCCCGCGCACCTCGAATTCACGGCGGATGACTTCCATCTGGGCGCGCCGGCGACACAGCACCGCCATGGCCGGAGGTTCGGGCTCCGCTGCCGACCCGTCGAAGTCGGTCACCCGGAATTTCAACACGTCGCCCGCGATCGCCGAGGCCTCGTCTTCATCGGTGCCAAAGCGGCCCATCACCACGCGGCCCTGGACCGCGGCCGGGCTGGGCTGCAGCGGGGGAACCTCAACGCTCCCGGCGGTGTCCCGCTCGCCGGCGGGGCCGGTGGTGGCTGCGGCTCTGCTGAGGGGTGCTGAGATGACGTTGGCCGCCGCGAGGATGTTCCGGCCGTTGCGCCACGCGGTGGTGAGGTACGACGTCGGGGCGACGGCGAAGCGCTCGGTGGTGTCCGTGTCAGCAGTGCCGGCAGAGGCTTCAGTGTTGTCAGCGCCGGCTGTGTGGTTAGTGGCTGCAGCGGCGCCGTCGACCCCAAGCCGGACCGGGAATTCGCGAACGAAGTGGAAGAGCTGGCCGGCGGAGGCGCCGCGGAAGCCGTAGATGGACTGGTTTGGGTCCCCGACCGCGGTGACCGCGTGCCCGTCGCCGAACAGCCTGGAGAAGAGGACGAGCTGGGCGTGGGAGGTGTCCTGGAATTCGTCCAGCAGCACCACCTTGTAGCGCTGGCGTTCGGTTGCCGCGGCGACCGGGACCTCGTTGGCGACCCGGGCGGCGAGGGCCACGAGGTCGCCGAAGTCGAGGGCCCCGCGGGCCCGTTTGGCGTCCGTGTAGCGTCCGACCATCTCCGCGACGCTGGCCCGGGTGCGAAGCAGCCCGCTGAGTTCGCCCACGGCCTGGCTGGGGTTCTTTTTGGCAGTGGCGAGGTAGGGCAGCGCCTCGAACTCGGCCACCCGCCCCAGCAGCCAGCTGCGCACCCCGGCAGGGTCCTGGAGATGTTCGGCGCATTCACCGGCGAGTTGGATGACCGCCTTGACCAGGGTGGACTTGGCCGAGCGGAAGTGTTCGTAGTCGCCGTCGAACGCCTCCACCACCTCGCTCGCGAGCTGGAAGGACTGGGCGCCGCCGAGCAGCACCACGTCGCGTTCCACGCCGAGCCGGAGACCGTAGTCGGAGACGATGCCGCTGGCATAGGAGTGGTAGGTGGAGACCTTGGGTTCGAGCGCGTCGGTGCTGAGGAGCCCGGCCGGGAACACCTGGTTCCGGGTGTCGGCCCCGGCGATGCGCTGCAGGGCGGCCAGCTTGGCGCGGATCCGGGTGGCGAGCTCCCCGGCGGCCTTCCGGGTGAAGGTCACCCCGAGCACTTCCTCCGGCCGCACCCAGCCGTTGGCCACGAGCCACACCACGCGGTCGGCCATCGTGGCGGTCTTGCCCGAGCCGGCACCGGCAATCACAAGTCGGGGCGAGAGGGGGGAGGAAATGATGTGCGACTGTTCTGCGGTGGGGCTGTTTTTCTCCCCGAGCATCGCGGAGAGTTCCTCCGGGCTGAACCGCGCTGCGGGAAGGGCCCGGGGAACGGCAGCGGGAATCGTCGTGTCGGTGCTCATTCGGTGACCTGCTTTCCCCGCAGGCACAGCGGGCAGACTTCGGGAAGGCGGCAGCCATGGCCGCCGTGGCCGCCCTTGGACGGATCGTGGCGGGCCTCGAAGGTGTTCCCGGACATCACCCGGGCGGCATCCCCGACCATGTCGAGGGCCCAGTTGTCGGCCGGCTCCAGCGGCGCCTGGGCCTGGATGCCCGGGCTCTTGGTGCCCGTACCGAGCTGGGCGAGGACGGCCCCGCCCGGCAGCGGGGGCGGGCCGTCGCCGGATCCGGCGAAGCCGCCGGCAAGCACTGCGGCCTGGTATGCCCCCAGCTGGGGATGCCTCGCCAGGTCGGCTTTGCCCGGCTGCCGTTTGCCGGTCTTGAGGTCCACGACGACGAGCCGGCCCTCGGCGTCGATCTCCAGCCGGTCGACCTGGCCGCGCAGCACGGCCGGGCGGGCCGGCCAGGGCTCGGTGGTGGTGTCGGTGCCGGCCGGGGCGGGCACGTCAGCGAGTTTCACTTCGAAGTCCTGCTCGACGCCGACCAGGGACCGGCCCTCGCTGCGCATCACCAGCACGTACTGGGCGAGCTTGCGGACCATGGTTTCGGCGCGCTGGAAGTCCAGCTTGCCCTCCCAGTTGTCCTTCATCCCCAGCGCCGGCCAGCGGCGGACAAGCTCGGCCAGGTATTCGCTGCCGGAGGCATCCGGAAGGTCCTGCGCGATGGCATGGACGAGCGTGCCCAGGCTGCGGGCAAAGTCCGTGGCCGCCTCCCCGCCGGCGGCCTGGACAAACCAGTCCAGCGGGGATTTCTGCACCGTCTCCACCTTCGAGGGCGAGACGTAGACGGTGCCGCCCGGCGGAACGACAGGCACCTCGGTGGACAGCGGGGCGAGGCCCCACCAGGTCGCGGGGTGCGCCCCGGGCACGGACGGCTCGGCGGCTGCCAGGGCACCGAGAACGGTGCTGGCATGCAGCGCTTCGGGGGTCCCGGCGTCGAGCTGGGCGTACTGGCGCAGCTCGGCCACGAGTGCCCGCAGCGTGAGCGGACGCTCCACCGGGGTGAAACCGCGCCGGTCCTGGTCCGGGCCCAGCGGCGCCACGTAATCCAGGAACGAGGAAGGCTGTTCGTCCGCCGAGGAAACGGCCGTGCAGATCAGCACCTGCTGGGCCCGCGACACCGCGGTGGAGAAGCTGCGCAGCTCGTCGTAGCGGATTTCGCGCAGCCGGCTCAGGGGATCAAGTTGCAGCGCGTAGTCCACCCCGTGCTCGACGGCGTCCGCGAACAGTGTGCTGCCGAGCAGTTCGCCGCGGAGCCTGGTGTTGGGCCACACGCCCTCCTGCAGGCCGGGCACGATGACTACCGGCCACTCCCGGCCGGCGGCGCTGGCCGGGGTCATCAGTTCCACGGCGTCCTCCAGCTGGGCCCGCGCGGCGAGGGTGTCCATTGGAAGTTCCTGGCTGAGCAGGTACTCAAGGAACTGCTCGGGTCCGGAGCCGGGCAGCTGGTCCACATAGCGCTCGGCGGTGTGGAACAGGGCCATCATGGCATCGAGGTCGCGGTCCGCCCGGGCCCCGGCTGCTCCGCCGGCCAGCGCCGCCTCGGTCCAGCGCGCGGCGAGGCCGGTGGAGTTCCAGAGCGCCCACAGCACGGTTTCGGCGTTGCCGCCGGGAGCCTGGGCGGCGTCCCGGCCGGCCTGGATCATCCGCGCAATCCGGCGGGCGGAGTGCCCCTCGATGCCGAGGGTCGCGAGCGCGCCGGGTTCCAGCAGGGCCTCGACGAGGAGCACGTCGCTCGTGCGGCCGCTGCCGCCGAGCAGCTCCTCCCGGCGCAGGGACTGGCGCAGGCGCCGCAGCTCGATCGCGGTGGCTCCGCCGATCCGTGAGCTCAGCAGACCCACGGCCGCCTCGGGGCTCAGCACTGCGGGGTCCAGGACCACGGCGTAGGCGTCCAGCAACGGCCGGACGGCGACCTCGTCGCGGACGGCGGATTCGGCCACCGGGATCCGGACCGGGATGCCCTGGCCTGCGAGGTAGCGCTGCAGCTGGCTGAGCTGGCCGCCGTTGCGCACGATCACGGCGATGTCACCGAGTTCACGGCCGTCCTTGAGCTGGGCTTCCAGGATCCGCTGGGCGACGTAGCGCAGTTCGTGGACCGGGGACGGCAGCAGGTGCGCCTCCACCCTGCCGTCGGCAGGGGCACCGTGCGGCGGCGCGGGAACCTGGGGCTGTTCGAGCCGGCGCGCGGACTGCCCGCCGGCGCGCTGTGAGATCCGGCCGGCGACGGAGAGCCAGGCGTCCGCGACTGCCGGAGTATGGCGGTGGGCGGTCCGGAGCGGGCGCTCCAGGACTGTCCCGGCGCGAGCCAGCAGCCGCGGAAGCTCGGCCACGAGGTCCGGACGGGCGCCGCGGAAGCCCTGGACCACGGTGTCCGGCGAGAACGTGATGAGGGCATCCTTGCCGGCGGCGATATCCGCGAGCAGTTCGAACACCGCGGGGTTGGCTTCCTGCATGTCGTCCACCAGGACCAGCTGGAGCCTGTCCCGTTCGGCGGCCAGGAAGTCGGGCTCGTCCTGGAAGATCTGGCGGGCGGCCGTGATGATGCCGGCCGGGTCGAAGGACTCCGGCATGCGCAGGTCCAGCACGTCGCGGTACTCCGCGTAGAGTGCGGCGGCGGCGACCCAGTCCGGCCGGTGGCAGCGCCGGGCGAGGACCACCAGGTCCTCGGCGGTTCGCCCGGATTCGATGATCCGGTCGAAGAGCTGTCGGACTTCCTGCCGGAAGCCGCGGGTCTGCAGCGCCGCACCGAGGTCCGCGGGCCAGGGCAGCTCCAGTCCGGGCTGCGCGTGGCCTTCGAGCAGTTCCTTAATGATCAGGTCCTGCTCCGGGCCGGACAGCAGTTTCGGCGGGCGGGGCAGCGGCAGGATCCCTTCCGCCTTGGCGCGCCGGATCAGGTCGAACGCGTACGAGGCCCAGGTGCGGGCCGGCGTCGTACTCAGGCTGCGGTCCAGCCGTGCGGTGAAGCGGTCCCGGAGTGAATCGGCGGCGAGGCGTCCGGGGGCGAGGATGAGCATCCGTTCCGGATCCAGGCCGTCCCGCTGCGCACGCCGGACGGCGGCCTCGACGAGCACGGTCGATTTGCCGGTGCCCGGCGCTCCGGGAATCAGCACCGGGCCGGAGCCGTGCGGCACGTCGACGGCGGCGAACTGGTCCGCCGACAGCACGGGGACCGCGCTGTGCAGCTTGCGGGGCGGCAACAGGCGGAGGCCGGATCCGGCAGTGCGTGGGCCGGCGGGACGCTGCCTGCCCTTTCCGGGCCCGCCTGAAACGGGTCGGGTCGCGGCGGGCCGTGGTGATGCGGGCGGTGCTGTGGGAAGTGCTGATGTGGGCGGGACGGACGTTGGGTTCTTGCTGGGAATGCTCACACGGTCATTTCATCATCGGGGGCCGACAGTTTGCGCAGGGTGCGTTCCAGCCGCTCAGCCACGGCGTCAATCCGATCGAATTCGCCGTCGCTCGGTGCCCAGCGTGCGGCCATCAGGTCCACTCGCCATCGTCCCTCGCCGCCGCGGAGGTATTGCGCATAGTTACCCAGCAGCGGGGTTCCTTCCAGGATGTACCTGGCGAGGGCATCACGTTCGTGCCCCGGGGGCGCGTCCCCGCTGGCCTTCAGCACCCGCCACCAGGGCACTGCACTGCCGTGGTGGCTCATGACGCTGCCGACCTGCCGGGCACCACCGGAACCGAGAAGTTCGGCGACGTCACCGTAGGCCACCGCGGCACCTGCGGGGATCAGTGCCACCAGGTCCAGCACCGCCTCCACATACTCCATCCGCATGTCACCAGCCTAGCGTCCGGGGTGCTGTCACGGGCCGCCGTCAGCGCCGCCCGGCCGCTGCCGGGCAGTTCCTGCGCCGCGTGCCGGGGCCCCGGAGTGGTGGCGCATTACCGTCGGTGCCAGCAGGTAGCGTTGACGCATGAGCACTTGGAACACCCTCCCCCGCGCAGCCTTCGACCTGGAAACCACCGGACGGAACTCCCGTGCCGCGCGGATCGTCACGGCGTCCATCACCGTGGTCGACGCCGACGGCGGGATCATCAAGGAACACGAATGGCTGGCCGATCCGGGAGTCGAGATTCCGACGGAGGCCAGTGACATCCATGGCGTCACGACTGAGCGGGCCCGCAGCGAGGGCCGGCCTGCCGCCGATGTCACGCGGGAGGTCGCGGCGGTGCTGCAGGAGCTCTTCGATACCGGTGTGCCGGTCATTGCCTTCAACGCCAGCTATGACTTCACCGTGCTCGCCGCAGAGTCTGCCCGGTACGGCGTGCCGCAGCTGAGCCGGTTCCCGGTGCTGGATCCGTACATTATGAACAAGCAGGTGGACCGGTACCGTAAGGGCAAGCGCACCCTGACCGCCCTGTGCGAGGAATACGGCGTGGACCTGGACCACGCCCACACCTCGGCCGCCGATGCCCTCGCCACCCTCCGTATGCTCGACGCGATGGCGGGGAAGTTTCCGAAGCTTCGGATGCCGGCCAGCCACCTGCACCAGCTGCAGATCGAATGGGCCACGGCCCAGGCCTCCGACTTCCAGAGCTACCTGCGCAAGACGAAACCCGCCGCCGTGATTGAGGGCGACTGGCCGGTGCTGCCGCCCGAGGACGCCAGCCGCGGCGACTTCTAGCCAACGGCAGCCGCAGCCCGCTGCCTCCTACCCCATACGGCAGGAAGGGAGTTACCGCAGGAGAGCCCCCCTGCGGCCTCTTTGGGAGGGAAATCACACTCCCGGCCTGCCCGCGCCCGCCGGCTGTGACCGGCGGGGATTCCGCCGGGGGCTGCCTCCCCGCGTCGCTCCCGGACCGCAGTCGCATTTCACGAATTTTCCACGCCACAGCTGGCTATGTTACGAACATCGTGCGCGACTGGCCGCCAATTGATGGCGCTGACATAATTTAGTTCAGAACGGGACGTGTGTTATGCCGCCCGCACACCCAACCGCCAAGGGATCAATGATCACAGTTACCGACCTGCGCAAGGTCTACCAGCAGGGCAAAAAGGAAGTGGTGGCCCTCGACGGCGTGACGCTCTCCGTGCCGAAAGGCTCGATCCACGGCATCATCGGCCATTCGGGCGCCGGCAAGTCAACGCTGGTGCGCTGCCTCACCCTGCTGGACCGTCCCACGTCCGGATCCGTCAGCATCGGCGGCACCGAGCTCAGCTCGGTCAAGGACTCGGAGATCCGTGCCGCACGCCGGCGGGTCGGCATGGTCTTCCAGCACGCGAATCTGATGGACTCCCGGACGGCAGCCGGAAACGTGGCCCACCCGCTGGAACTCGTGAAAACCCCGAAGGACCAAATCCGGGCCCGGGTTGCCGAACTCCTGAAGCTCGTGGGACTCGAGGGGTTCGAGAACGCCTACCCCTCGCAGCTTTCCGGCGGCCAGCGCCAGCGCGTTGGCATTGCCCGGGCCCTGGCGTCGGACCCCGACGTCCTTCTGTGCGACGAGCCCACCTCGGCCCTGGACCCGGCCACCACGGATGAAATCCTGGACCTGATCCAGGACCTCACCCGGCGCCTCCAGCTCACCGTGCTGATCATCACGCACGAGATGAACGTCGTGAAGCGTGTCTGCGATTCCGTGTCCCTGCTCTCCCGCGGCCGCATCGTCGAGCACGGGGCCCTACAGGATGTGGCCGGCGACCTGGACAGCCAGCTGGCCCGGGCGCTGCTGCCGCTGCCGGCATCCGAGCCCCTGCCCGGTGCCCTGCAGCGCGGGCCGGTGCTGGAGATCCTCTTCTCCGGCGACAGCGCCAAGGAACCCGTCCTCACCGGCGTCGCCCGGCATTTCGACATCGACATCAACGTCCTGGCCGGCAGCGTCGAAACCCTCGGCGGCCAGCAGTTCGGCCACCTGCGCGTCCAGCTGGCGGAAACCGCCGACCTCGACGCCGTCCTTGCCTACCTGCACGAGCGCGGCATCGCCGCGAAGCGTTCCGCCCCCTCGGCCGCCGCCGCAGCACCGGAGCCCGACCTTGCCCCGTCTGCGCTCCCAACCTCTGTCCCCCCCGCCGGGGACCAGGGAGGTAACTCATGAACGACATCTTCAGCAATCCCGTCCTGGTCAAGGCCCTGCCAGAAGCCATCATCGAAACACTGCAGATGGTCGGCATCTCGTCCTTCTTCACGGTGCTGATCGGCCTGCCGCTGGGCGTTTTCCTGCACGTCTCGGCACCGGGCGGCCTGCGTCCCATGCCGGTGATCAACCGGATCCTCAGCGATGTGATCGTCAACATCACCCGGTCCATCCCGTTCGCCATCCTGATGGTCGCCCTCATCCCGGTGGCACGCGCCCTGACCGGCACCAGCCTCGGCCCGGTCGCCGCGTCGGTGTCCCTCTCGATCGGCACCATCCCGTTTTTCGCCCGGCTGGTGGAAAACTGCCTGCGCGATGTGCACCACGGCAAGATCGACGCCGCCCAGGTGATGGGGTCCACGAACATGCAGGTCATCAACAAGGTGATGCTGCGCGAATCCCTTCCCGCCCTCGTCGCGGCTGCCACCACCACGGTGGTCACCCTCGTGGGCTATTCCGCCATGGCCGGGCTTGTCGGCGGCGGCGGCCTCGGCAAGCTCGCCTACAACTACGGCTTCCAGCGCTTCGACGTCACGGTCATGCTCGTCACCATCGTGCTGATCATCGTCCTGGTCCAGGTCATCCAGCTGGTCGGCGAACGGATCTCCCGCAGCCTCGACCACCGCTGACAGCCCCGGTTCCAGCGGCCCCTGACCCGGGCAGTACGGCCTGACCCCGGCCGGACTGCGGGTAACCCCCTACCATCCCACCTGCAGCGGGTAGCCGCCCTCTGCATCTGCGCGGATCACGGCCAACGCCGTGAATCCAGCTATTTCGAAAGGAACGCATCCAATGCGTAAGTCACTCACCCTCTTGGCCACCGGCATCGTCACCGCCCTGGCGCTGACGGCTTGCGGTGGTTCGTCCACCCCCAGCGCCCAGAGCACGGCCCTCGACCCGGCGAAGCCCGCCACGCTCACGGTCGGCGCCAGCCCCGTGCCGCAGGCAAAGATCCTCGAGTTCATCAACCAGGACCTTGCCCCGAAGGCAGGCCTGAAGCTGGACATCAAGGAAATTGAGGATTACCAGACGCCCAACACCGCGCTGAGCGACGGTTCACTGGACGCCAACTACTACCAGCACCTGCCGTGGTACGAGGACCAGGTGAAGACCAAGGGCTACAAGTTCGGGCACGGCGAGGGCGTCCACATTGAGCCGTACGCCGCGTTCTCCGAGAAGGTCAAGGACATCGGCGAGCTGCAGGACGGCGCCAAGGTCGCCATCACCAATGACCCCTCCAACCAGGTCCGCGCCCTCAAGGTGCTCCAGGTCGCAGGTCTGGTCAAGGACATCAAGGATGACACGTCGGTCCTGACCCTGACCGATGAGCAGAACCCGAAGAAGCTGAAGTTCTCCGAGAACCAGCCGGAACTGCTGATCAATGACCTCAAGGACCCGTCGGTTGACCTGGCCCTGATCAACGGCAACTTCATCCTCAAGGCCGGTCTGAGCACCAAGGACGCCCTGGCGGTGGAATCCGTGGAGAACAACCCCTACGCGAACTTCCTGGCCTGGCGCGAGGACTCCAAGGATGACGTGCGCATCAAGAAGCTCGACGAACTCCTGCACTCCCCCGAGGTCAAGGCCTTCATCGAGAAGGAATGGCCGAACGGCGACGTGACCGTGGCGTTCTAGTCCCGGAATGCAAAACAGCTAAACAACTCAGGGCACCCGCCACGGCGGGTGCCCTGAGTTGTTTAACCGTTGCCGCGTTCGACGACGGCGCTAGGCCTTCGCGGCGGCCGCGGCTTTGGCAGCAGCCGGCAGGGCATCGAAGATCCGGTTCATGGCGGCGTCGTCGTGCGCGGCGGACAGGAACCAGGCCTCGAAGACCGAGGGCGGCAGGTAGACGCCTGAATCCAGCATCGAGTGGAAGAACGGTGCGTAGCGGAACACTTCCTGGCCCTGGGCGTCGTCGTAGTTGTGCACGCCCCGGGCGGACGTGCCGAACGCTACCGAGAACAGGTTCCCGGCGCGCTGGATCGAGTGGTCCACGCCCGCCGTCTCCAGTGCCGATGACAGTGCCGCGGAGAGCTCCAGCGAGCGGGCATCCACGAAGGAGTAGACCTCGGGGGTGGCATGGGTCAGGGTGGCGACGCCGGCGGCCATCGCCACCGGGTTCCCGGACAGCGTGCCGGCCTGGTAGACCGGTCCCAGCGGTGCAAGGTAGTCCATGACCTCGGCCCGGCCGGCGAGTGCCGCCGCCGGCATCCCGCCGCCGATGACCTTGCCGAAGGTCAGCAGGTCCGGGGTCCACGGCTGGGCAGCGTCGGCCGCCCCGCCGGTGAGTCCCCAGTAGCCGGAGTACCCGGTCCGGAAACCGGTGAGGACCTCGTCGAGGATCAGCAGGGCACCGTTTTCCCGTGTGATCCGGGACAGGCCGGCGTTGAAGCCGTCAGCCGGGGTGACGACGCCCATGTTGGCCGGCGCGGCCTCGGTGATCACGGCCGCAATGTTCCCGCCGTGCTTGGCGAAGGCGGCTTCGACGGCGGCGAGGTCGTTGTAGGGCAGCACCAGGGTCTCGGCGGCGGTGGCGGCGGTGACGCCGGCGGAGCCCGGCAGGGCCAGTGTGGCCACGCCGGAGCCGGCCGCGGCGAGCAGCCCGTCGAGGTGGCCGTGGTAGCAGCCGGCGAACTTGATGATCAGGTCACGGCCGGTGAAGCCACGGGCCAGCCGGACGGCGGTCATGGTCGCTTCGGTGCCGGTGGAGACCATCCGGACACGTTCGGCGGCGGAGACCCGTTCCTGGACGATCGCCGCGAGGTTGGCCTCGTCCGGCGTCGAGGCGCCGAAGGACAGCCCGCGGTCGACGGCGGCATGGACGGCCGCGAGGACCGCCGGGTGGGCATGCCCCAGCAGGGCCGGCCCCCAGGAACAGACCAGGTCCACGTACTCGTCGCCGTCGGCATCGGTCAGGTAGGGTCCTTTCGCGGAGACCATAAAACGTGGGGTCCCGCCGACGGAGCCGAACGCGCGGACCGGGGAGTTGACGCCGCCCGGCATCAGCTGGCGGGCGCGTTCGAAGAGTTCCTCGTTGCGGGGGTGGCTGGAAGTCATGGTTGTTATTCTTTCAGTCGCTTTCAATGGAGTGGCGCAGCCGCGGCCAGCAGGGTGGCCACCCGGGGCGCCACCTCGGTGCCGAACAGTTCGATCGAGCGCATCATCGCCTTGTGCGGCAGCGTGCCGTTGCTGTACTTGAGGTCGAAGCGGTCCACGGCCAGGTTCTTTTTCAGCAGGGCGATCTTCGCAGCGACCGTGTCCGGCGAACCGACGTACAGGGCGCCCTCGGGGGCGCACATCGCGTCGAACTCGGCGCGGTTGCCCGGCCCCCAGCCGCGCTCGGCGCCGATCAGGTTGCGTTGGCCGAGCCAGCGCGGGAAGAACTCCTCCCGCGCCTCGTCGTCGGTTTCGGCAACGTGGCCGGGTGAATGCGTGGCAACCTGCTGCATCGGGTGGCCGTATTTGGCCATCGCCTCGCGGTAGAGGTTCGCCAGCGGGGCGAAGGACCGGGGCTGTCCGCCGATGATGGCAAAGATGATCGGGTAGCCGTATTCGGCGCAGCGCAGCACCGACTCCGGGGTCCCGCCGACGCCGATCCAGGTGGGAAGCAGGTGGTGTTCCAGCGGCGGGTAGACGCTGAGCCCGTTGATGGCCGGCCGGGTGCGGCCCTCCCAGCGGATCGGCTCCTGGGCGCGGGCCTTGTCGAAGAGCTCGAGCTTTTCCTCAAACAGGACCTCGTAGTCGGCCAGGTCGAGGCCGAAGAGCGGAAAGGACTCGACGAAGGAGCCGCGGCCCAGCATGACCTCGGCCCGGCCGTTGGAAAGGGCGTCCACGGTGGAGAAGCGCTGGAAGACGCGGAGGGGGTCATCGGAGCTCAGCACCGTAACGGCGGAGCCGAGCCGGATGCGCCGGGTCCGGGCGGCCGCCGCGGCGAGGAACACCTCGGGGGCGGAGACGGCAAAGTCGCGGCGGTGGTGCTCCCCCACGCCGAAGGCATGGAGCCCCACTTCGTCCGCGAGTTCGGCCTGTTCCAGGAGTTGGCGCAGCACCTGGGCGTGCGGGACCGGGTGCCCGTCGGGGAAGACTCCGACGTCGCCGAAGGTGTTCAGGCCCAGCAGGATGCGTCCCGGGCCTACGGGGTCCGTGGGGTTCGTCCCCGGCAGCGGGTCAGTCGACGTGTTCATCAGGACTCCTTCAGCCAGCCGGCGAGTTCGCTCGCCCAGTAGGTCAGCACCATGTTGGCCCCGGCCCGTTTGATGCCCAGCACGGATTCGGTGATCGCGGCCCGGCGGTCGATCCAGCCGTTCGCGGCGGCGGCCTCGATCATCGAGTACTCGCCGGAAATCTGGTATGCCGCGACCGGGACCGGGCTCATGGCGGCGACGTCGGCGAGGATGTCGAGGTAGCTCATGGCGGGCTTGACCATCACCATGTCTGCGCCTTCCTCGAGGTCCAGTTCCACTTCGAGGATCGCTTCGCGGCGGTTTGCGGCGTCCATCTGGTAGGTGCGGCGGTCGCCGGTGAGCTGTGAGTCGACGGCCTCACGGAACGGTCCGTAGAACGCGGAGGCGTATTTCGCGGCGTAGGCGACGACTGCCGTGTTGGTGTGGCCTGCTGCCTCGAGGGCCTGGCGGATCACGGCGATCTGTCCGTCCATCATGCCGGACGGGCCCAGCACGTGGGCGCCGGCGTCGGCCTGGGCCACGGCCATCCGGCCGTAGATCTCCAGGGTGGCGTCGTTGTCGACGTATCCGTTGGCGTCGAGGACGCCGCAGTGCCCGTGGTCGGTGAATTCGTCCAGGCAGACGTCGCTCATGATGACCAGCTCGTCGCCGACCTCGGCTCGGACGTCGCGGATCGCTTTGTTCAGGACGCCGTCGGGGTCGAGCGACGCGGTGCCGGTGGCGTCGCGGACGGCGGGGATGCCGAAGAGCATCATGCCGCCGACGCCGAGCTTGACGGCGTCCGCTGCGGCGCGCTTCAGGGTGTCGGTGGTGTGCTGCTGCACCCCGGGCATCGACGCAATCGGGTTCGGCTCGGTCAGGCCTTCACGGATGAAGGCGGGCAGGATGAGCTCCGAGGCCGAAAGACGGTGTTCGGCCGTCAGCCGCCGCATGGCCGGGGTGGTGCGTAGCCGGCGTGGGCGGTGGGTCGGGAAGCTCATAAGGTGTCCTTTACTGTGGGCTCTGCAATTGGCTGATGAGGTGGGGACGGCCGGCTGGCCAGGGAACGGATAACGGCGTCGACCAGGCCGGAGGCGGTGGGTTTATCGGCGACCGCGGCGACGGCGAGGCCGAGTGAATCCGCCTCGGCGGCGGTCGACCGTCCGATCGCGACGAAACGGCAGCCGCCCAGCGGGGCAAGGTCCTCGTGGATGCGCCGGGCAGCGCTGGGGGAAGCGGCGACGACGGCGTCGAGCCGGCCGGCGCCGATCTCGGCTTTCGCCTGCGCCGGGGTGAGCACGGCGGCTCCGTGGTCCCGTGATGATCCGGGACCCGTCGTAGCGGGCTGGCACGCGGCAAGGCTCCGGCCCGGGTTGGCCGGGTAGTCCACAGTGCGGTAGGCGGTGACGGCCTGGACGGAGGCGCCCCGGGCTTCCAGTCCGCGGCGCAGCCGGGGATCCGCGATGTCCGCCTGCGGCAGGAGCACACTGCCCTGGTGCTCGGGCCAGATTTCGGTCAGCCCCGCTCCGGACTGCTGCCCGGTCGGCGCCAGGTCGACGTCGACTCCCCGGGATTCGAGGAAATGGCGGGTCGCTGGCCCGATCGTGGCAACGAGAAGGCTGCCCGGGAGCCAGTGGCTGAGCGTCGTTCCCCGCTCGGCGGCTTTGGCCTCGAGGGCCTGGACCGTGGTGACGCTGCTGACCACCAGCCAGTTGTAGGCCCCGGCGCCCAGCGCATCGAAGGCCACATCGAGGGAGTGCTGGTCGCTGGCGAGTTCGAAGTCGATCAGTGGCAGCAGCAGGGGCTCGGCACCGGCGCTGCGCAGGGCGGTGACCAGCTCACCGGCCCGGTCGGGGCTGCGGGCGACGAGGACCCGGGCGCCCTCCGGCACCCTTATCCCCTGCTGCCCGTCCGGTCCGCCGGGGGCCAATATGTCCATCGCCTCTAGGGCACCGGGGTTTTGGGCACCCACGCTTTGGGCACCGGGGTTTTGGGCTCTACGACGTCCCATAAGTAACCGGAGTCCGCGCTTCAGGATGCGGCCAGGTCCGCGATGTCGGCGGCCCCGCGGGCCAGCAGGACTTCGGCGAGTTCAATCCCGAGCAGGGTCGCCCCGACCTCGTTCAGTCCGTCGGTGGCTTTCTTATCGCGGATCGTGGCTGTCCCGTCGACGGCGCAGACCACAGCTTCGAGGTGCAGCAGGCTGCCCTTTCGGTAGGCGTAGGCACCGACCGGGGCCGCGCAGCCGGCCTCCAGCCGGGCCAGCAGCGCCCGTTCCGCGGTGACGGCCAGCCGGGTGTCCGGGTCGTCGAGGGCAGCGAGGGCCTGCGCCAGCACGCCCTGCGAGCCTTCGGTGGATCCGGCCTTGCGCGGCGCATCGGCGGAGCGGCATTCGATCGCGAGGGAACCCTGCCCGGCGGCAGGCAGCATGACCTCGGGCTCGAGGAACTCGCTGACCGCATCGAGTCGGCCGATCCGGTGCAGCCCGGCGGCGGCGAGCACAACGGCGTCGAGGTCGCAGCTCTTGCCTTCGACCACGGCATTGGTGCTGTTGCCCGGCAGGCCGGGGACCCGGCCGAGCCGCGTGTCCACGTTGCCGCGGATGTCGCGGATGTCAAGATCCGGGCGGGCAGCCCGCAACTGGGCGGCGCGCCGCGGGGAACCGGTGCCCACGGTGGCGCCGAGGGGCAGGTCGGCGAGCTTGAGCCCGTCGCGGGCACACAGCACGTCCCGGACGTCGACGCGTTTCGGCGTCGCCGCGAGCGTCAGTCCGGGCGCCGCCCCGGTGGGCAGGTCCTTGAGCGAGTGGACGGCCACGTCGCACGCGTCCTGCAGCAGGGCATCGCGCAGGGCCGCGACGAAGACACCGGTGCCGCCCATCTGGGACAACGATCCTTTGAGGACGTCGCCCTCGGTCCGAATGTGGACCAGTTCCACCGGGAAGCCGCCGACCGCGGCCAGCTGGTCAGCGGTCTGCTGGGTCTGGGTCAGGGCCAGTTTGCTGGCGCGGGTCCCGATCCGGACGGTCACAGTGTGTCCTGACCCGCCGCCGGGGCGGCTGTGCCGGCGGCGTCCGGGTAGGGGGCGTGGCCGGTGCCGATGGTGGTGTCGGCGCCCGCGATGGTGGGCTTTTCGCCGCGGAAGTTGGCGCAGCAGCCCGGGCGGCAGACGTCGTACCAGGGGCCGAGTGCGGTCAGGTGCGGCCGGTCCGCGATGTGGTTCGCGGCGGTCCGCTCGCAGATCAGGTCCACGATTCCGGCGACGAACTTGCGGTGCGTCCCGGGTGTGGGAACGCGGCTCGCGGTGAGGCCCAGTTTCGCGCAGGTGTCCAGGGCCTCGGTGTCGAGGTCCCAGACGACTTCCATGTGGTCGCTGACGAAGCCCAGCGGCACGATCACGATGCCCTTGATGCCCTGGCCGGCGAGTTCTTCGATGGCGTCGTTGATGTCGGGTTCCAGCCACGGCACGTGCGGGGCTCCGGAGCGGGACTGGTAGACGAGGGACCAGGGGGCGGTGTCACCGGTCTCGGACTCCACCCGGCGGATGACTTCGGTGCCGGTGGCGAGGTGCTGTGCAACGTAGGCGGAGTCTTCCTCAAACTGGCGGGGCTCGGCGTCGGAGCGGCCAGCGGCCTCCGCGTCGCGGGTGGGGATGGAGTGCGTGGCGAACAGGATCTGCACCGGCGCGTCCGGGGTTCCGGACGCGGCCAGCCGGGCGCGGACGTCGGCAAGGCCGGCGGCGGTCCCTTCGATGAACGGCTCCACGAAGCCGGGGTGGTCGAAGTACTGGCGGACCTTGTCGACCTCGAGCTTGCCGTCGAGTCCGGTTTCGGTCAGCGCAACGCCGATGTCCTCGCGGTACTGGCGGCAGCTGGAGTAGCAGGAGTAGGCGCTCGTGGTGACCATCAGCACCTTGCGGTGCCCGGCGTCGTAGATGTCCTGGAGGGTTTGCGGGATGTACGGGGCCCAGTTTCGGTTGCCCCAGAAGACCGGCAGTTCGATCCCGCGGGCGGCGAGCTCGGCCTGGATGCCCGCTTTGAGCTCCCGGTTCTGCTGGTTGATCGGGCTAATACCGCCGTTGGCGCGGTAGTGGTGCGAGACCGCTTCGAGCCGCTCGTCCGGGATCCCGCGGCCGCGGGTGACGTTGCGCAGGAACGGAAGCACGTCTTCCTGGCCCTCGGGCCCGCCGAAGGAGGCGAGGAGCACGGCGTCGTAGTCCTTGGGTGCCAACCGGCCGGCTTCGGTCACCTCGTTGACGGAGGTGGCGGCCAAGGCAGCTGACTGGGGGTCCAGCGGGCTCATGAAAGAACCTCGGCGATCCCGGCGGCGCTCACCCGGCGGCCGGTGTAGAACGGGATTTCTTCGCGGACGTGGTGGCGCGCTTCGGTGGCGCGCAGGTGCCGCATCAAATCCACCAGGTCCACGAGTTCCGGCGCTTCCAGGCCGAGGATCCATTCCCAGTCGCCAAGGGCGAACGAGGACACGGTGTTGGAGATGACCTGGGGGAAGTCGCGGCCCAGCATGCCGTGGTCGCGCAGCATCGTGCCGCGCTCGGCGTCCGGCAGCAGGTACCACTCGTACGAGCGGACGAACGGGTAGACACAGAGCCATTCCGCCGGTTCGACACCGCGGGAGAAGGCGGGGGTGTGGTTCTTGGCGAACTCGGCCTCCCGGTGCACGCCCATGGCGGACCAGGCGATCTCGGTGCCGGTGAAAAGCTTGCTGCGGCGGATGTCCCGGACCGCACGCTGCAGTGCCTCCGGCTGGGGGCCGTGCAGCCAGACCATGATGTCCGCATCCGCGCGCATCGCCGAAACGTCGTAGCTGCCGCGGTGGACCACGCCCGCCTCGGCCAGCCGCGCGGTGAGCGCGTCGAACTCGGCGGCGGCGTCCCCGCTGCGGACCACGTCGCCGGAGCGCTTGAAAACCGTCCAGAGCGTGAAGAACTGCTCGGCTGATTCGTCGCTTGCTGATTCGGTTTTAGTGACAGTTTCGGCAGAAGTGTGGCTCATGGATACCAGTTTGCCTGTTCCCCTCAGCTATGTCGAAATAAAGCACTTCTACAGCGTGTAGAAGTGCTTCATTTCACACCGCCGGGGGTGCCGGCGCCGCACCCGGCCGCACCTGGGGCGCACTGCCGGGTCTGGCCGGGCCGTCAGACCCGGCGGATCCGCAGCACCACAACGCCGGCGACCAGGGACAGGACGACCAGGCCGATGCCCAGGCCGAGCAACGGTGCCTCCTCTATGGGCTGGCGCGCTGACGTGGCCTCCATCGAGGTGCTCCCGGAACGGGGTATGGCCGACGCGATTGCCGCGACGCCCGAGGCTGTCGGGGAGGCCGTGGCCGTGTTCGACGGCGCCGTCGGGGCTTCCGTAGCGGTCGGGGCTTCCGTAGCGGCCGGGGTCCCGTGCGGCGCTTCGGCGGCCGGGGCGCCTGTGTCCGGAGCTGCAGCGGCGGGCGCCGACTCCGCGGCGGACGGACCCGGGAGGGGCCGTGCCGGCGGGGCCGGCTGGGGTGCCACGGGCGAGATGGGCTGCGGAGCCCAGGGCACCCGGGGGGCCACGGGTACCGGCGGGGCGACCGGCTGCGGGCTGGCGGGCCTTGTGGGCGACGGCTTCGGGCTGCGGCTCGGCTCCGGCTCGTCGGGCTCTTCGGAGGGTGTCGGCTGCGGCGAGGAGCTCGAGGGCGAGGGACTCGGCGTGGGCCGCCTCAACGGTGCGAGCAGGCCGCCGGCCAGGCCATCGAGGTCAAGGGCGAATACATCCACCGCGCCAGGACCCTGGGCCGGCGTGGAAACTGCCGTGGTTGCCTGTGAGGCCGGAGCGCCCGCGGAGAGAGCCAGCACCACTCCGAGCGCCGCTGCGGCCGTGCCGCGCCGGCGTCCCCTCCGGCGGCCGGCCTGCGTGTTGTCGACGTTGGACCTGTGCGTAACCATGGTCATCGACCCTAGCCGCCAGGAGAGTCGGGGGAAAATTTGCGGATTCCCCTTGGCACCGGTTATCCCGCGGCGCGTGCGGGCCCGCGACCGGTGCCGGAAATCTGCCCGGCGTGCGGCCCCCGGCGCAACTCAGGACAGGAGCTGACGGACCTGTTTCGGGGTGTCGGCAACGATCGCCGCAAGGCCGTTGCCGGACAGCCAGCCGCCCACCACCGCCAGCGTGCCGTCCGACGCGCAGATGCTCCGCACCTCGGCGACGCGGCGCTTGTGCCCGAGTGAGGCGAAGGGCAGAGCGCCGCCCCAGCGCACGACGTCCCAGTCCACCACGTCCCCGGCCGTGACCGGAACGGACAGCAGGGCGGAGGCGTCCTTCAGGGCAGCCGCGTACAGTTCGGCGTCGGTGCGCGGCTCCGGCAGGCCCCGGGCCCCGTGCCGGGCCTCGCCGCGGCCGTAGGAGAGCCGGAGAACGTGGGTTCCTGGGCCGGCCTGGTCTGCCAGCCACCGCCATTTAGCGGTGGCGTGGGTGAGTGCCTTGGCCTGGATGCCCAGGCTCTGCGGCGCGACCAGGACCCCGGTGCCGCGCGGCCGGGCGTCGAGCCCGGGCAGGTCGACCGCGAGGGTGACCAGGCTGACGTCGGGACCGGCCTCCGGTCGGCGGCCCGCAAGGTCCGGCAGGGCACCGGCGAGCAGATCGACGGCGGCCGGGCCTTCCACGGCGACGACCAGGAGCCCGGCGTCGTGCGCGGCGCCGGCTGCGGAAACCCGCCAGCCGTCGGCGGTGCGTTCCACGGAGTCGGCCCGGGTGCCGGCCAGCAGCGTCACGCCCTGGCCGCGCAGTTCGGCCAGAAGTGCGGAGATGAGGGTGTGCATTCCGCCACGCAACCCGGCGACGGCCGATCCCGCCTTCTGCAGTCCGGCCGGCGGCGCCCCCTCTGTCGGCGCCCCGGCGGGCTGATCCCTGCGCAGGGCCCCCGGACGTTGGGCCCTCCGGCGCTGGGCGCCGCCGCGTTGGGCCGCGACGGCGGCGGCCAGGGACCCGTGTTCCCGGATCCCGGCGCGCAGGCCCGGTGCCACCATGTCGATGTCCAGGACGTCCGGGTCCGCGGAGTGGACGCCGCCGACGACGGGGGCTACGAGCCGTTCGAGCACGCGCCGCCCCATCCGCGCCCGGACGAGTGCCGAGACGCTCGTGGCCTCGGCCTTGGTGCCAAGCGCTGCGGGCAGCAGTTTGTCCAGCGAGGCCCGGAGCGAACCGGCGAGGCCGAGGGAACGGCGGACCTCCGGGTCCCACGGGTTCGCCGGGATGCCGAGAACCCCGGTGCGCGGAAGTTCGCGCGGGCCATCGGGCAGCTGGACCCAGGCACCGCCGGGATTTGGTGCAACGATCGCGTCGGCCAGGCCGAGCTCCCTGGCCAGGTCCGCCACGGCGGAAGACCGGGTGGCGAAGGACTCGGCGCCGCTGTCCAGGGTCAGGCCGGCCACCACGTGGCTGCCGACGCAGCCGCCCCACGCGCCGGAGGCTTCCAGGACTGTGGTCCGGACCCCGGCCCGGGTGAGCTCGCGGGCCGCGAGCAGGCCGGAGACCCCGCCGCCGACCACCACGGCGGTTTGCGCTGCGGCAGGTGCTGGGGTCGGGGCTGCGGTGCTGCCGGGTGCCTCCACCGGTCTTACTCCGGAGAGATCGAGTGGATAAGTTCGACGACGCGCGTCAGCACGCCGGGATCGGTGTCCGGCGGGACGCCATGGCCGAGGTTCAGGACGTGGCCCGGGGCCGAGGCGCCGGCGGCAATGACGGCGCGGACGTGGGCCTCCAGCACCTCCCACGGGGCGGACAGCAGGGCCGGGTCGATGTTGCCCTGCAGCGGCACCGTGCCGCCCAGTCGGCGGTTGGCTTCGTCCAGCGGCAGCCGGTAGTCCACACCGACGACGTCGACGCCGACGTCGCGCATGGCAACGAGCAGCTCGGAGGTGCCGGTGCCGAAGTGGATCAGCGGGGCGCCGAGGTGCCGCACATGGTCCAGGGCCCGGGCGGAGGCCGGGGCGACGAAGCGCTGGTAGTCGGCCAGGCCGAGGGATCCCGCCCAGGAGTCGAAGAGCTGGCCGGCCGAGGCGCCGGCTTCCAGCTGGGCGCGCAGGAACATGCCCGAGGCGTCAGCGGCCCAGTTCGCCAGCGCTGTCCAGGTCTCGGGATCGGCGTGCATCATGGTGCGCGGGCCGAGGTGGTCGCGGGACGGCTTGCCTTCCACCATGTAGGCGGCAAGCGTGAACGGCGCGCCGGCGAAGCCGATCAGCGGGGTGTTCCCGAGCTGGGCCACGGTCTGCCGGACTGCTTCGCGGATCGGCTCCAGGGCTTCCCAGGTCAGCTGGGGCAGGGCGGCGACGTCGGCCGCGGTGCGGACCGGCTTGTCCAGCACGGGACCAACACCTGGAACAATGTCCACCCCTACTCCGGCCAGCTTGAGTGGAATAACGATGTCCGAAAAGAAGATGGCCGCGTCGACGCCGTGCCGGCGGACGGGCTGCAGGGTGATCTCGGACGCCAGCTCGGGGCGCAGGCAGGAATCCAGCATCGCGACCCCCTCGCGCAGCTTCAGGTATTCGGGCAGCGAGCGGCCTGCCTGGCGCATGAACCAGACCGGACGGCGGGACGGCTTGCCGCCGCGGTAGGCGGTGATCAGCGGGGAATCCGCGGTGCGGCCGTCCATCAGCGGGTGCCCGGCGTCCAGGCCGGAAATTTCAGGTGTTGCCGCAGCGCTAGGAGTCATGCCTTCGATTGTGCCCAAAATCGGCCCCAAAAGATAACGACAGGTTGTCACCGGCACGGGCAGCGACGCGCACAGCGACCCGGGCTGCGACCCGCGGTGGCGGGAGTCACAGCCCGGTGTGTGCGGTTACATGTCGGTTAGTTGTTCTACGCATGAACGAAAAAGCTATGATTGTCCTGCTGTGGTTCTTTTTTCTCTGGTGGCGACACACGCCGACATCGATCTCGAGACCGTTGCTCAACTGAGCACCGGCGCTTCGGAGCTCGCCACATCCGCCCTCGCCGGATCGCCGGCCGTGGCGGGTGCCATTGTGCTTGCCACCTGCAACCGCTTCGAAATCTATGGTGAAGCGCCCCGCCCGGACGACGTCGACAACGCCCGCGCTGCCCTCATCGCCCAGCTCAGCGGATCCACCGGGCTCAACGAACAGCTCGTAGCGCAGTCTTTCAGCACCCGCACCGGCCCGGACGTCACCCAACACCTGTTCTCGGTCAGCTCCGGGCTGGACTCCGCCGTGGTCGGTGAACGCGAAATCGCCGGCCAGGTGCGCCGGGCCCTGATTACCGCCCAGCACGAAGGCACGGCCAGCTCCGGCCTCGTCCGGCTGTTCCAGGCGGCGTCCAAGACCGCCAAGGACGTCGGCGCCCAGACCGCCCTCGGCGCCCGCGGCCTCTCCGTCGTCTCCGTTGCCCTGGACCTAGCCACCGATCTCTCCGAGGACCCCGACTGGTCCACCAAGAAGATCGTGGTGTTCGGCACCGGCGCCTACGCCGGCGCCACCATGTCCCTGCTGCGCGAACGCGGCTGCACGGACGTCTCCGTCTATTCCTCCTCCGGCCGCGCCGCCGGTTTCGTCGCCACCCGCGGCGGGACCGCGCTGGACGGTGAAAGCCTTCCGGCGGCCGTTGCCGCCGCCGACGTTATGATCGGCTGCAGCGGCGCGGATACCCGTGTCGAAGCCGCAGAACTGGCCAAGGTCCGGGCGGACTCACCCCAGCCCCTGATCGCCATCGATCTGGCCCTCACGCACGACTTCGATCCCGCGGTTGGCGGACTCGACGGCGTCGAACTGCTTACGCTGGAGTCGGTCCGGCTGGCCGCCCCACAGGAACAGGCCGAATCGCTGGCCCAGGCCAGCAGCATCGTGTCCGGCGCGGCCAGCGCCTTCGAGCAGGAACGCGAGTCCCGCTCGGTGGACTCGGCAATCGTCGCCCTCCGCCGGCACACCATGAATGTCCTGGACGCGGAAATGGAAAAGGTCCGGGCCCGGCACGGCTGCACCGCCGCGGCCGAGGAGGTCGAATTCGCGCTCCGCCGGATGGTCAAGCAGCTGTTGCACGTCCCCACGGTCCGCGCCCGCGAGCTGGCCGCCAACGGGCAGCAGGAAGACTATGTGGCCGCCCTGGAAGCGCTGTACGGCATTACGGTTGAACCTCCCGCAGCGAAAGCGCCGGACGCTGCCTGCCCGGTTGTGCACGATCCGGCTGCGGACACCGTCGTTGTGACCGCTGCCGTGGATCAACCCCGCCGGCACACAGCTTAAACCGACAGCCACTCCCCCTCAGGCTTCCCATGCGTAGCCGGGTTTCAGCCGTCTCTGGCTTCCCTATGAATCCGCTTCAGCCGTGACGTTGGGAGACCGGTTTCAGGCTCAGCCTCAGTACACCGGTTTGCCGGGCTCGACGTCGCGCACCCAGGCCAGGATTCCGCCGTCGAGGTGGCTGACCCGTTCATACCCGGCCGCCCGGGCGGCGGCGAGGACGGCAGCGGAACGTGTCCCTGCCTTGCAGTGGAAGACGATGTCTGTGTCCTGGGGCAGCTCGTGCCAGGCCTCGCCGGCCAGGATCCGGCCCTGCGGGATGAGCACCGCCCCGTCGATCCGGACGATCTCGTGCTCCCCGGCCTCCCGCACGTCGATGAGGCGGAAGTCTTTGAGCCCGGCCTTCCGGGAGGCCAGCATCGTGGCCAGTTGGGTCGCCGTCACGGTGCGCTCGGTGCCAACCTCCGCGGCGGGGGTGATGCCGCAAAAAGCCTCGTAGTCGGTCAGTTCCGTGATCCGCTCCGCCTCGGGATCGCGGGAGACACGGATTTCCCGCCAGGTCCCGCCGAGCGCGTCGAAGAGCGCCACGCGGCCCAGCAGGGAGCGCCCGACGCCGGTGATCAGTTTGACGGCCTCGGTCACCATCAGCGCGCCAACCGCGGCGCAGAGCATCCCGAAGACTCCGCCTTCCCCGCAGGACGGCACGGAGCCTGCGGGCGGGGCCTCCGGGTACAGGTCCCGGTAGGTGGGTCCGTACTCTTCCCAGAAAACGCTGACCTGCCCGTCAAAACGGAAGATCGAACCCCAGACGTAGGGCTTGCCCAGGATCGCCGCGGCGTCGTTTACAAGGTACCGGGTGGCGAAGTTGTCGGCGCCGTCGAGGATAAGGTCGTAGCCGGCGAACAGTTCCAGCGCGTTTGAGGCGTCAAGCCGGACATCGTGCAGCCGGACGTCCACGAGCGGGTTCAGCGCGGCAATGGCGTCGCGGGCGGATTCGATTTTGAGCCGGCCCACATCCGCGACGCCGTGGATGACCTGCCGCTGGAGGTTGCTCAGGTCCACGGTGTCGTCGTCGATGATTCCCAGGGTGCCCACGCCGGCGGCGGCCAGGTAGAGCAGCGCGGGAGAGCCGAGGCCGCCGGCGCCGATCACCAGGACCCTGGCGTTTTTCAGACGGCGCTGCCCGATCGCCCCGATTTCCGGAATGACCAGGTGCCGGGAGTAACGTTCAACTTCCGCCGGGCTCAGGCCGTCCGCCGGTTCCACCAGCGGCCCGGGCGTTGCGGGCGTTTTTTCCGGGCTAGCGGGGGCTGCGTTTGGAGTCAACTTGGAAGCCATACTTCAATCTATGCCCGAAGATGCGCCAGGTCATATTACTGGCACGTAAAGTGAAGGTAACAGCAAGCGAAAGAAGGCCGACAGTGGTTCATCAGGCACCGGTTGAGCGCGGTAACGCCGGAAAGTCGACGGAGCCGGCACGAAGCGGGCAGCGCTCCGCGCGGTTGCCGCGCGATGAACGCCGGACTCAGCTGCTCGCGGCCGCCCAGGAAGTTTTCGTCGCCAACGGCTATCACGGAGCCGCCATGGACGAAATAGCCGAGACCGCCCACGTCAGCAAGCCCGTGCTGTACCAGCACTTCCCGTCCAAACGCGAGCTGTACCTGGCCCTGCTGGACAGCGAGCTCAGCAAACTGATCGCCCTGCTGCTCGGTGCCCTCAACTCCACCACGGACAACGACGAGCGCGTCAAAGCCGTGATGCGCGCCTACTTCCGCTTCATCGCCAGCGACGACCAGGCCCACCGCCTGGTCTTCGAGTCCGACCTGGTCAATGACGTGGACGTCAGTGCCCGGCTGGAAGCCTTCAACAAGACCTTCGCCGACGCCGTCGCCCGGGTCATCGCGGAGGACACCAAGCTGCCGGAGCTGGAGGCCCAGCTGCTGGGCCGCGGACTCGCGGGAATGGCACAGATCAGCGCCCGCTACTGGCTGGAAACCGACGGCAATCTTGACCTCGATGTGGCCAGCGATCTGATCTACCGTTTAGCTTGGCGCGGAATCTCCCGCTTCCCCAAGGAAACCTAGACTACAAATAGACATAACACCCAAGAGAACTTTGATTGGCTGGGAGGCCTTGCAGTGGAAGTAAAGATCGGCATTCAGAACATCGGCCGCGAAATTGTCCTGGAATCGGCCCAGGACGCCGACGCCGTGGCCAAGGTGGTCGGCGATGCCCTAGCGAAGGGCAGCGAGCTGCGCCTCACCGACGAAAAAGGCCGCCTGATCATCGTTCCCGCCAATGCCCTGGGCTATGTTGAAATCGGCGCCCAGGAATCGCGCCGGGTCGGTTTCGGCGTCCTCTAGCCTTTACCCGGTGCGGCTGCCGCGCCGCCGCCGCTCCATCCCGACCCGCGAGGAGTCCGAACATGCTTTCCCTGATTGTGGTTGCCCTGGTGACCGTGGCCGCGGGCTTTGTGGTCTGGGCCAATGACAAGCGGCATGCCAAATACGGCATCGCCGTGCCGGCGGGAGTAGCACTCGCCGTCGGGATGCTGAGCTGGATCAGCTTCATCGCCGCCGGGCTGGGGTACCAGCCCGGGCTGACCTGGATTCCGTGGGTGCTGCCCATGGTCCTCGGGTCAGCCGCCGCTGTGGCGGCCGTGCTGTACCTCGGCAAGTCCCGCACCCGCCGGGATACTGCCCGGCTCACTGCCATCCTGCGCTATTAGCGGTCGCTGCTAGCGGCAGCTGGTTGCCAGGCTGCGGCCGATTGGCCGGGGCTCAGGTCGCCGGCACATCGGGCACGGGCCCGGCTTCAGTGCAGAGGCACAGCTGATTTCCCTGCGCATCCGTGACCACCACCCAGTTGGGTGCGTGGTCACGGTTCATTAACGCCCCGGTGGCTGCCGTTTTCTCCAGCACGGTGCCGGACTCGGCATTGCTGCGGTGGATGTCGAGGTGAAGCCGGTTCGGGGTCGGGGTGGACGTGGATTGGAACCAGACCGTCGGTCCTCGTCCATACGGGTCCACCAGGTCATCGGAGCTGCCCCGGCGGTAGCCGAGGGCAACCCGCCAGACCTCCGAAATGGCGCCCGGGTCCTCTGAGTCGATCGCCACCTCGACGGTCCGGTACAGGCCAGGCTCCGCGGTGGCCCCGATCCCGGCGGCCGCTGCACCGGCGGCCGTGGCGGCCGCGATGTCCCGCCGCGTGACTTCGTCCCCGGCGTCGTGCGAGCTGTAGCGGAGGAAGACCCGGTTGTAGCGCCAGTCCAGATCCGGGTGGTGGTTTTGCCCCTCGGCCAGGCGTCCGACAGCGGCGATCAGCTCCAGCGCCGCGGCCGCTGTCGGCGCCCTGTAGACCGTAACGAGGCCGCCGAGCCGGTACCGCCAGTCCGGCAGCGCCGTCAGGGCCGCGTCAACCTGCTCCTCGGTGAGGACGTCCCCGGTGGCTGCCATGGCAGGCTCCTTTGCCTAAAGGAATTCGGCCCGGCCTTCCATCGCCGAGGACGCCAGCGCATGCTCCCGGCGCGGAATCCTGCCGGCCCTTTTTGCCAGCCTACCGGCGATCACCGCGTGCTTGAAGGCCTCCCCCATGAGCACCGGATTCTGCGCCCGGGTCACCGCCGTGGCCAGCAGCACTGCGTCGCAACCCAGCTCCATGGCCAGGGCCGCGTCGGAGGCGGTGCCGATCCCGGCGTCCAGGACCACGGGCACCGAGGCCCGCGAAACGATCAGTTCGATGTTGTGCGGATTCAGGATGCCCAGACCCGTGCCGATTGGCGCGCCCAGCGGCATCACCGCGGTGGCGCCCAGGTTCTCGAGCCGCAGCGCCAGTACCGGGTCGTCGTTGGTGTAGGCGAAGACCTTGAAGCCGCGGCCCACGAGCTGCTCCGTGGCCTCGACAAGTTCCACCGCGTCCGGCAGCAGGGTGTGCTCGTCCGCGATCACTTCCAGCTTCACCCAGTCCGTTTCGAGGGCTTCGCGGGCCAGCTCGGCCGTCAGTACGGCGTCCCGGGCGGTGAAGCAGCCCGCGGTATTGGGCAGCACCCGGATGTTGTGCTCCAGCAGCAGCTGGAACAACGACCCGGCCTCCGCTGGCGAGTAGCGCCGCATCGCCACGGTGGTCAGTTCCGTGCCGGACGCCAGCAGTGCCGCCCCCAGACCGTGCAGGCTCGGCGCGCCGCCGGTGCCCATGATCAGCCGCGACCCGAGCTGCACGCCGTCGAGAGTGAACAGATCCGCTGTCGCCGGGGATGCTCCCGGCGCGACGGCCGCCGTGGTGTTCGCGATGCCGCTCATCCTCCCTGGACCGCCGTGACCAGTTCGATGTTGTCGCCGTCGGCGAGCACGGTGCCGTGCCACTGGCTGCGGGGAACCACCTCGGCGTTGCGGGCCACGGCGACGCCGAGTTTGGTGCCGTCCGCAGACTGGCCGTTCGGGGCCAGCGGCCGGCCGGTGACCTGGCTGACCAGCGTGCCAACCGAGGCGCCCTCGGCGAGCGTGCGCCCGGTTCCGTTCAGGGTGATGTTCATAGCGTTTCCTTGCTGTGCTCGGGGGTGGATGGGTGGTGGCGGTCCGCGGCGAACCTGTCCGGCCGGAAGCGGGCCCAGCGGGGGTCGGCGACGCCGTCCATCAGCTGGCAACAGATCTCCGCGGCGGCGGGCGTGAGCAGGATTCCGTGCCGGAAGAACCCCGTGGCGATGATCAGTCCCGCAACGTCCCCAGGATTTCCCTGGTCCGCCACCCGGCCCAGCAGCGGCGCGTTGTCCGGTGTGCCGGGCCGGGCCCTGGCGGTTGCTTCCAGCAGTTCCAGTTCCGCGACCGCGGGCAGCAGCTGCTGGGCGTCGCGGAGCAGCTGGTAAACGCCGCCGGCGGACACCGCAGTGCCGGCCAGGGCGCCGGGCAGTTCGCTGCCGGCCAGTTCGCCGCCGGCCAGGACTGCCGGGTGGTTGTCGCCGCCGGGAGCGTCCTCGCGCTGGGTGGCTCCGATCACGACCGTGCCGTCCTGCCGGGGCACGATGTAGACCGGCACGCCGCGGACGAGTCCCCGCACCGTTGAGGTCAGCAGCGGCCGGAGTTTTTCGGGCACCCGGAGCCGGAGAATGTCGCCGTGGACCGGCCGCAGCGGCAACCGGAGCCCGGCAGGCAGGCCCGTGAGCCCGGCGGCGCCCAGGCCGTTGGCCACAATCGTCTCGCGGGCCCGGACGGAGCCGCCGCCGGCGAGAAGGGCGCCGGCCACGCGTCCGTCCTCGCGGCGCAGCCCCGCGGCGCGCGCCCTGATGGTGTGGCACTGGCTGTCCGCGGCCAGGAGTTCGCCGATCCGGGCGAGCAGCCGGCGGGGGTCCACCTGGTGGTCGGCGGGGATGTCGAAGGCGCAGGAGATCCCCGGGCTCAGCAGCGGCTCCCGGCCGCGCGCCGCACGGACGGTCATCGGCTCCACGGCGAGTCCATACGACTGCTGGACGGTGCGCAGGTCCGCGAGCGCCCGGCGGTCCGCGGCATCGGCGCCCACGGCGAGGGTCGGCGTCGTGAGGTACCCGGTGTTGGTGCTTTCGGAGGCGCTGAGATCCGTTCCCGGCCCCCCGCCGAGCTCCAGTCCGGCAGCGAATCCCGGCCAGAGCCGGGAGGATTCCAGCATGAGCTCCAGGAGGGCATCCTCCTGGTAGTGAAGTTCGCTCACCGGGGCGAGCATCCCTGCCGCAGCCCAGCTGGCGCCGCTGCCGGGGGCGTCGTCGATCAGGGCTACTGAACGGCCTGAGCGTCTCGCGGCCCAGGCGATCCCGTGGCCGACCACGCCGCCGCCGATCACGGCCACGTCGTAATATGGGCCGGCTGCGGCGTCATGTCCGGCTGCCGCTCGTGCGCTCCGGCTGCCGGCGGCCGGGCTGCGGGCCGATGTTTCGCCCATAAAGGATTCCTTCCCTACGCCGGTACTAACCGGATCAGGTCAAGCGGTCGGCTGGGACGCCCTCTCAGCCTGCCGGTCCCGGACGCCAAGGGCGTGCACGGTTGCGGCGGGCTCCCGCGGTACTGGCCCAGTTTAGGGGAACTACGCTGGAACCATGAGTCCGGATGCCCTGCACACCACCGCCCGCCTTTACCTTTGCACCGATGCCCGCCAGGAACAGGGGGACTTCGCGGACTTCGTGGACGCAGCGTATGCCGGTGGGGTCGACATCATCCAACTGCGCGACAAGTCGCTGGAAGCGGCCGAGGAACTGGAGTTCCTGGACGTCCTGCATCAGGCCGCCGAGCGTCACGGCAAGCTCTGGGCAGTCAACGACCGGGCGGACCTCGCCGCCTTCTCGGGCGCTCCGGTGTTCCACATCGGGCAAAAGGACCTCCCGCTCGCGGCAGCCCGGGACTTCCTGGGCCAGGACGCCGTGATCGGACTGTCCACCCACAGCCCGGAGCAGGTGGAAGCAGCCATCGCCGCGACCCCCGGCCGCCTCGGCCTGGATTACTTCTGCGTCGGGCCGGTCTGGGCCACCCCGACCAAGCCCGGCCGCGCCGCCGTCGGGCTCGGACTGGTGCGCCACGCGGCGGACGCGGTCCGCCGGGCCGCGGAGAGGGACGGGGACGAGTCCGAAGGCACCAACACCGGCGCCGCCGCAGGAGTTGTGCCGTGGTTCGCGATCGGGGGCATTGACCTCGGAAATGTGGAGCAGGTGGTGGACGCCGGGGCCCGCCGGATCGTGGTGGTGCGCGCGATCACGGAGGCCGATGATCCGGCCGACGCCGCCCGGGCACTGCTGGCCGCACTCGATGCCGCGGGAAACTGAGCGCGGTCCGTCCGCTCAGCCGGCCAGGCCGAGCTCCCTCATCCGGCGCGAATGGTTCGCCGCCAGTTCCGCCATCAGCCCGCGGGCGAGTTCCCGGGACCGGTCCCCGGACAGGTCCCGGTCCGCGCCGGCCAGGCCGCCGACGAACGCATTCTCCAAACCCACCCGCTGCGCCTGGGTCAGGGCCTCCCCGAGCAGGCGCCTGGCCCACAGCGCCAGCCGCGAGGCCAACCGCGGGTCGTCGGCAAGGGCGGTCTTGAGCAGCTCCCGCAGCACCGCCGTGGCCTCCGCATCGGCCTGGATCTGCTCCACCAGGGCCCTCGTGCCGGCGTCAACCTCGCGGGAAACGGCGCGGTAGAAATCGGCGGAGACCGTGTCGATCACATACGCCTTCATCAGGGATTCGTACCAGTCCGCGGGGCGGGTGCGTTCGTGGAAGTGGTCCACAGACGGCTGGAACGGCAGCATGGCGGCCTCAACGTCCAGCCCCATGGCGTCGAGTCTGGCGCTCACGAGTTCGTAGTGCTGGAACTCGATCACCGCGATCCGGCCCAGCACCGCCCGGTCGTGCAGCGTGGGTGAATACCGCGCATCGGAGGAGAGCCGTTCGAAGGCGGACAGCTCGCCGTAGGCCATCACTCCCAGCAGGTCCCTCAGGAAGCTGTTGTAACGGGCAGGATCGACCGGGGATGTGCTCATGATCCAAGACTAATGGCGCAAATGAAGCTAATCTGATTTTCGTGTCCCATCATCGCCTGACCCCAAGCGTCCACCAGCAGAAGAACCAACTTGCCGAGGCGCTCAATGCGCTGCGCACGACGCTGGAGCTGCCGGGGCCCTTCCCCGAGGACGCGCTCCGGGAGGCCAAGGAGGCCGTCGCCGGGCACGAGCTGCCGGAGCTGGATTTCACCCATATCGATTTTGTCACCATCGATCCGGCGTCTTCCACCGACCTGGACCAGGCCCTGTTCATCGACCGTGCCGGTGAGGGCTACAAGGTCTACTACGCGATCGCCGATGTCCCCTCCTTTGTCTCCCCCGGCGGTGCGCTCGACGCCGAGACGCGGCGCCGCGGCCAGACCTTCTACACCCCGAACGGCCGGATTCCGCTGCACCCTGAAGTCATCAGCGAGGAGGCCGGAAGCCTGCTGGCCGGCCAGCTGTGCGCCGCCTTCGTCTGGGAATTCGAGCTGGACGCCGCCGCCGAGGTGTCCGCGGTGCTGGTTCGCCGCGCGGCGGTCCGCAGCCGGGCCAAGCTCAGTTACCGCGGGGTGCAGGCCGAGCTTGACGCCGGAACCGCCGCCCCCGTCCTGCAGCTGCTCAGGGAGGTCGGGATGAAGCGGGTGGAGCTGGAACGGCTCCGCGGCGGCGCCAGCCTGAACATGCCGGAGCAGGAAATCGAACAGCTGCCCGACGGCGGCTACCGGATTGTCGCGGCGCCGCCGCTGCCCGTGGAGGACTGGAACGCCCAGATTTCCTTGATGACGGGGATGGCCGCCGCGGAAATCATGCTGGCCGGCAAAGTCGGCATCCTGCGCACCATGCCGCCGCCGGATGAAGCCTCACTGGCGCACTTCCACCGCCAGACCCGCGCCCTGGGCAAGCCCTGGGACGGCGAGATGAGTTACGGCGAATACCTGCGCACCCTTGACCCCACGGACGCCCGGCAGCTGGCGATCGTGCACTCGGCCGGCATGCTGTTCCGCGGCGCCGGCTACACACCCTTCGACGGGACGGTCCCCGAGGCAGCCACCCAGGCCGCCATCGGCGCCGCCTACGCCCACTCCACGGCCCCGCTGCGCCGGCTGATCGACCGGTTCGTCCTGGTGATCTGCGAGGCGCTCAGCAACGGCACGGCCGTCCCCGGCTGGGCCCGCGCCGCCCTGCCGTCCCTTCCCGCGATCATGGCGACCTCGGACCAGCTGGCCGCCAAGCTGGAGCGCCTCGCGCTCGACACCGTCGAGGCTGCGCTGCTGGTCAACCACGTCGGCCAGGAGTTCGACGCCGTGGTGATCTCCGGCAGCAGGATAGCCCGGAACGGGAAAAGCGCTAACGGGAAGAACGGTAACGGGGGCACCAAGCCTGGCAACGGAAACGGACCCTCCGGGATCGTGCAGATCGCCGAGCCCGCGGTGACCGCCCGCTGCCCCGGCGAACTGGAACCCGGCACCCAGGTCCGGGTCCGCATCGTCTCCTCCGACATCGCCACCCGCGAGGTCAAACTGGAGCTCGTGGGCTGAGCATCCGGCAGCCTCCCGCGCGCCGCCGGCGGTGACCGTCCAGGTTCCGGGCCGGGTACAGCTAGACTGGGAAGGTAGATATGGATGCCCGGTCGTTGATTTCCTCGATTTTCGAATTCAACAAGCCCGCCCCTACGCGATCTTGAGTCAGACCCGCTGGTCCCCAGTGCCAGCATTTAGCAGCCCGCGATCGGCTTCCACTGGATTTGCTTGCGCGCCTGAGCGTGCTCCGGAACGGCCACCCGGCCGGCCCCGTTGAGCAAGCAGCGCAGCCCAAATGAATAAGGAAACTCCCCTAGTGAGTGAATTGCACACACACCAGCTTCTGACCGACGAATCCGGAACGGAAACGCTCGAGCCTGAAGAGACCATCATCTCGGATGAGAAGCCGCATGAGATCGCCGAGAAGACCTTCGCCGACTTCAACGTCCGCGCAGACATCGTCGAATCGCTGGCCGACGCCGGCATCACGCATCCCTTCCCGATCCAGGCCATGACCCTGCCCGTCGCCCTCAGCGGCCACGACATCATCGGCCAGGCCAAGACCGGCACCGGCAAGACCCTCGGCTTCGGCATCCCGGCGCTGCAGCGCGTCGTCGGACCGGACGACGCCGGCTATGACAAGCTTCCCGCCCCGGGCGCCCCGCAGGCCCTCGTGATCGTGCCGACCCGCGAGCTGGCCGTCCAGGTTGCCAACGACCTGCAGAACGCCGCCCGCAAGCGCAACGCCCGCATCACCACGATCTACGGCGGCCGCGCCTACGAGCCGCAGGTCGAAGCGCTGCAGAACGGCGTCGAAGTCGTCGTTGGCACCCCCGGCCGCCTCATCGACCTGTACAAGCAGAAGCACCTCGTCCTGAAGAACGTCAAGATGGTCATCCTCGACGAGGCGGACGAAATGCTGGACCTCGGCTTCCTCCCGGACGTCGAAACCCTGATCGCCGGCACCCCCGCGGTCCGCCAGACCCTGCTGTTCTCGGCCACCATGCCCGGTCCGGTCGTCGCGATGGCGCGCCGCTACATGACCAAGCCGACGCACATCCGCGCCGCCGACCCGGACGACGAAGGCCTGACCAAGCGCGACATCCGCCAGCTGATCTACCGTGCGCACAGCATGGACAAGATCGAGGTGGTGGCCCGCATCCTGCAGGCCCGCGGCCGCGGCCGGACCATCATCTTCACCAAGACCAAGCGCACCGCCGCCAAGGTGGCCGAGGAACTCGTGGACCGCGGCTTTGCCGCCGCCGCCATCCACGGCGACCTCGGCCAGGGCGCCCGCGAGCAGGCGCTCCGCGCCTTCCGCAACAACAAGGTGGACGTCCTCGTCGCCACCGACGTCGCCGCCCGCGGCATCGACGTCGACGACGTCACCCACGTGATCAACTACCAGTGCGTCGAAGATGAAAAGATCTACCTGCACCGCGTGGGACGCACCGGCCGCGCCGGCAACAAGGGCACGGCCGTGACCTTCGTTGACTGGGACGACATGCCCCGCTGGGGCCTGATCAACAAGGCCCTGGGCCTGAGCGTCCCTGAGCCGGTGGAAACCTACTCCTCCTCCCCGCACCTCTTCGAGGAACTCGACATCCCCGCGGGCACCAAGGGGCGTCTGCCCCGGGACAAGCGTGTGCTGGCCGGTGTTGATGCCGAGGTCCTCGAGGACCTGGGCGAGACCGGCAAAAGGAATGCCCCCCGCACCGGCCAGGCGGGCGGCCGTGACAGTAGCCGCGACAGCGCCCGCACCGGCGGCCGGGACAGCGGCAGCACCGGCGGCGGACGCGACAGCGCCCGCACCGGCGGCGGACGCGACAGCACCGGCGGCGGACGCGACAGCCGCCGCAGCGGCGGCGCCACCGGCAGCAAGGACAGCGTCCGCTCGGGAGAGCGCCGTCGTCGTCCGGCCGAGGCGGACGCCAGCACCGGCCCCGCGGCCGAGGCTCCGGCCAAGGCTACCGCCAGCGCACCGACCGAGGTCGACCGCGCCACCCGCGCGCGCCGCCGCACCCGCACACGCCGCCACAACGGCGAAGTTGTCGTAGGCGAGGCCGGGGCACCGGCACGCAGCGCCGAGGCCTAAACCCCTCTATGACTGACACCGTCTGGGCGCCGGACGGCAGCAATCTGGTGGTACACGCGGACAACGCGGAGTACCTCCCGACGCTGCCGGACGGCGCTTTTACACTGATTTACGTGGATCCGCCCTTCAACACGGGCCGGGTCCAGAAGCGCCAGGAAACCAGAATGGTGCTCAACGCCGGCGGCGATGGCGACCGGGTCGGGTTCAAGGGACGCTCCTACGACACGATCAAGGGCGCGCTGCACAAGTACGACGACGCGTTCAGCGACTACTGGTCCTTCCTCGAGCCGCGGCTCGTCGAGGCCTGGCGGCTGCTCGCCGACGACGGCACCCTGTACCTGCACCTGGACTACCGCGAGGTGCACTACGCCAAGGTTATGCTCGATGCCATTTTCGGCCGCGAGTGTTTCCTGAACGAGATCATCTGGGCCTACGACTATGGCGCCCGCGCCAAGTACCGCTGGCCCACCAAGCACGACAACATCCTCGTGTACGTCAAGAACCCCACGAAATACCACTTCGACAGCGCCGAAGTGGACCGGGAACCCTACATGGCCCCCGGGCTCGTGACTCCGGCCAAACGCGAACTCGGCAAGCTGCCCACCGACGTCTGGTGGCACACGATTGTGTCCCCCACCGGCAAGGAAAAGACCGGCTATCCCACCCAGAAGCCCGAAGGGCTGATCCGCCGCGTGGTGGCGGCCTCCAGCCGCCCCGGCGACTGGTGCCTGGACTTTTTCGCCGGGTCCGGAACCCTCGGCGCCGTCGCCGCGAAGCTCGGCCGGAAGTTCGTCTGTGTGGACCAGAACCAGCCCGCCATCGACGTGATGGCCAAGCGGCTGTACCCGCACGCCAGCTTCACCGAGTTCCCGCGCACCTGATCAGCGGACCACTGCGGTCCCGGTTCCGAGTTCCTCGATCCGGGCAAAAACCTCCGGCGAGGTCAGGTTCTCGCCCAGCCGGTTCGGCTTCCCGGCCCCGTGGTAGTCGGAGGACCCCGTGACCAGCAGCCCGTGCCGGGCCGCGAGTTTGCGCAGGAACACCCTGCCCTCCTCGGGATTGTCCCGGTGGTTGACCTCCAGCCCGGCCAGCCCGGCGTCGATCATTTCCTGATAGATGCGTTCCCCCACGACCCGGCCGCGGGCGGACGCCACCGGATGGGCGAACACCGGCACGCCGCCGGCCTCCCGGACGAGTCCGACGGCGAACGCCGGGTCCGGGGCGTAGTGCTGCACGAAATAACGTGATCTCGAGGTCAGAATCGATTCGAAGGCCTCGGTGCGGTCCGCCACCACGCCCGCGGCGACGAGGGCATCGGCGATGTGCGGCCGGCCCAGGGTGGCGCCCGGCGCGACGTGGTGGATGACATCGTCCCAGCTCAGCGGGTAGTCCTCCGCGAGCAGGCTGACCATCCGCTCGGCCCGGGTGAAACGGGCGTCCTTGGCCTTGGTGATTTCCTCCAGCAGCCCGGGGTGCGCCGGGTCATGCAGGTAGCAGAGCAGGTGGACGCTGATGCCCTCCGGCGTCCGGCAGGAAATCTCCATCCCCGGCACCAGCGCTACGCCGCGCTCGCGGGCACCGGCCGCGGCACCCGCCCAGCCGTCGGTGGAGTCATGGTCGGTGAGGGCGACGACGTCGAGGCCCGCCGCCGCCGCGGCGGCCATCACGGCGCCGGGGGCTTCGGTGCCGTCGGAAACATTCGAGTGGGCATGCAGGTCAATCCTCACCTCTCCAGCCTAGTAGATCGACGCGCCGGCGCCGCCGGGACGCACCGCCGGCCTGTTCGCCCCAGCCGCTCCGCTGGTGAGACGATGGGACGGTGAACGATGCAGATAACACCCAAGTCTCCGCTTCCCAGCCCCTCGACGAGCGCGTCAACAACCGCTCACAGCGGCCCAGCTCCGACGCCTTCAAGGCGTTTATGGCGAGCAACTGGGCCCCGTCCCGCGTGCAGCTCCCGGAGCGCGACACCGTCGCCGGCCATGCAGCCACCCGGCGGCGCGCCATCTCAGAGCAGTTCAAAGGCGAACGCCTGGTCATCCCCGCCGGACCGCTGAAGGTCCGCTCAAACGACTGCGACTACCGCTTCCGCCCGCACTCCGGCTTCGCGCACCTCACCGGCCTCGGCCTGGACCATGAGCCCGACGCCGTGCTGATCCTGGAACCCGCGGGGGAAGGCAAGGGCGACGACGGTGGCCACCACCACGCGACGCTGTACTTCCGGCCGCTGGCCGGCCGCGACACCGAGCAGTTCTACGCCGACTCCCGCGCCGGTGAATTCTGGGTCGGAGCGCGCCCCACCCTGGCCGAGTTCGAGGCCCGTCTCGGCTTGGACACGGCGGACATCAGCGGACTCGAACTGGCGATCACCAAGAACGTTGGTGCCCCCGAAATCGGCGGGATCTCCATCCGGCTGGTCCGGAAGACGGACGAGAACATCGACGCCCTCGTGGACACCGCCCGGTACAACACGGCCAAGGACCCTGAGAACCTGGACATGGGCATTCTCGACGCCCTCGACGAAAAGCTCACCGAAGCCCTCTCCGAGCTGCGCCTGCTTAAGGACGAGTGGGAAATCGAACAGATGAAAACCGCCGTCGCCGCCACCGTCCAGGGCTTCACCGAGGTGGTCAAGGCCCTGCCGCGGGCGCTCACCCACCAGCGCGGCGAGCGGGTCGTCGAGGGCGCGTTCTTCGCCCGGGCCCGGGAGGAAGGCAACGAGCTCGGCTACGACACCATCGCCGCCAGCGGCAACAACGCCACCGTGCTGCACTGGACCCGGAACACCGGGAAAATCACCGCCGGCGAGCTGTTGCTGCTCGACGCCGGAGTCGAGGCGGATTCGCTCTACACCGCCGATATCACCCGCACCCTGCCGGCCAACGGCACGTTCTCCGAGATCCAGCGCAAAGTCTACGAGGCCGTACTGGACGCCGCCGACGCCGGCTTTGCCGCCGCGCGGCCCGGCACCAGGTTCCGCGAGATCCACACGGCAGCGACGACCGTGCTGGCGGAACGGCTGGCCGAATGGGGCCTGCTGCCGGTCTCCGTCGAGGAAGCCATCAGCGCGGAGGGCCAGCAGCACCGCCGCTGGATGCCGCACGGCACCAGCCACCACCTGGGCCTCGACGTGCACGACTGCGCCCAGGCCAAGCGCGACCTGTACCTCGACGGCGTGCTGACCGCTGGCATGGTCTTCACGATCGAACCCGGGCTCTACTTCAAGGCCGAGGACCTCGCGATCCCCGAGGAGTACCGCGGGATCGGGGTCCGCATCGAGGACGACATCCTGATGACCGCCGACGGTCCGGTCAACCTCAGCGCTGCCCTGCCACGCAAGGCTGACGACGTCGAGTCCTGGATGGCCGGCATCTACCAGGAAGCTGACGGCCAGACGGCGTAATTCCGCCGGCCTACAGTTGCCGCCGCTGACATGCAGAAGGCCTCCGCCCGGATCATTCCGGGGCGGAGGCCTCCTGCATTGCCGGTTAGTGCTGCGAATCGCCCTCGTCGGGTCCCTGCTTGGGCGCATCGGTGACGCGGACCCCGTACTGCGGGCGGCCGTCCGGCAGGTCCGGGTAGGCGAACCCGGCCGACTTGGCGACCTCTTCGGTCTCCGCCGCGGTATCGGCAGATCCTGCCGGCCGAAGGTGGGGCTCCGCCTGCTGGCCTCCGGCCGGCTGGTTGCCGGTCTGCGGTCCTCCAGGCTGCTGTGCACCGGGCTGTTGCCCGCCGGCGTCGGGGGCCCGCTGCCCGTAGGGGTCGTTCCAGCCGGCCGGACGCTGCGGCTCCTGGCCCGGCTGCTGGGAACCCTGCTGCGGACCCGGCTGGTATGGCTGGTGCTGGTAGTCGCGCTGGGAATATCCGGCCGACGAAGAGGCGTCCTGCTGGGTCATCGGCAGCTGGTGCAGCAAGCGCCGCGCCTCGTTGGCCGCTTCGAAGGAGACGACGACGTCGTAGTTGGTGGCCACCACCTGGCTCGTGGAGGTGAAGTCGCGCTTCCCCCGCTGCATGGCGTAGGTCACGATGCCGAACAGCATAAAGAACGCTGCACCCATGAGCACCGACGTAATGATCGAGAAAGCCCCGTCGGTCGTGGAGAAGAAGGAGAGCATGATGCCGACGAACAGGCCGAACCACATGCCGCTCAGCGCACCCGAAAGCGCCACTCGTGGGTACGTCAGCCTGCCCGTCACCCGCTCCACCATCTTCAGGTCGTTGCCGACGATCGAGACCATCTGCACCGGAAATTGCTGGTCCGCGAGGTAGTCCACCGCCTTCTGGGCATCCAGGTAGGAGTGGTAGGAACCGACGGTGTCACCCTTGGGGACACTGCGGGCCTCGTCCGGGCCGTTGGGGGCGCCAGCCCTGGGAGCACCAAAAATGTTTGACATACGACCATTCTTACCTATCCGGCTGGGCACCGGCTGTAAATTCAGCTAAAAGAGAGCGGACTCGGTAGCCTGTACAGGTGAGCACAAATATATCGCGGGTGTTTGTTGCGCGCCTCCTCGGCCTCGACGTCTTCGATCCTCTGGGCGACCGGCTGGGACGGCTGCGCGACGTTGTGGTGCTCTCCCGCGGGACCCGCGGCGCCCCGCACGTGGTGGGCATCGTCGTCGAGGTTCCCGGGAAAAAGCGGGTCTTCGTGCCGATGACCCGGATCACCTCGATCGACCAGACCCAGATCATCTGCACCGGGCTGGTGAACCTGCGGCGCTTCGAGCAGCGCGGCGCCGAAACCCTGGTCGTGGCCGAGATGTTTGACCGCCGGGTCACGCTGGCCGACGGCAGCGGGGACGCCACCATCGAGGACATCGCGATGGACCGGCACCGCTCCGGCGACTGGTTCGTCAGCAAGCTCTTTGTCCGCCGCGGCCATTCCCTCTCCCCGTTGAGCAGGCTGCGCCGCAACGAAACCATGATCATCGACTGGGCCGACGCGCAGCAGGGAGCCCGTACCGAGCCCCAGGCCGCCACCCAGTTCGTCGCGACCCACGAGGACCTCAAGCCCGCCGACTTCGCCGAAGCGCTGCAGGAGATGAGCGACAAGCGCCGTTTCGAGGTCGCCAGCGAGCTGCAGGACGAACGCCTCGCCGACGTCCTGCAGGAGATGCCGGAGGGCGACCAGGTGGAGATCCTCTCCGCGCTCGACGTGAACCGGGCCGCGGACGTGCTGGAGGAAATGGATCCGGACGACGCCGCCGACCTCCTCGCAGAGCTGCCCAGCGCGCAGGCCGAACAATTGCTGCAGCTGATGGAACCCGAAGGCGCCGAAGACGTCCGCCGGCTGCTTGAGTACGACGAGGACACCGCCGGCGGCCTGATGACCCCGGTCCCGGTCATCTTGCCCCCGGAAGCCACCGTGGCCGAGGCCCTCGCCCACGTCCGCCGCGAAGAGCTCTCCCCCGCCCTCGCATCGTCGATCTTCATCGCCCGGCCCCCGTTGGAGACGCCCACCGGCCGTTTCCTCGGCGTCGTGCACATCCAGCAGCTGCTGCGCTACCCGCCGCCCGAACCGTTGGGCAACCTGGTGGACAAGACGCTGGAGCCGGTGTCGGACCAGGCCCACATCAGCGAGGTGGCCCGCACGCTGGCCACCTACAACCTCAACTCGCTCCCCGTCGTCAACAGCGACGGTCGGCTTGTGGGGGCGGTGACTGTTGACGATGTGCTGGATCATCTGCTGCCCGATGACTGGCGCGCCCACGAGGACGATGTCCCGATAAGGAAGCTTGGAGGCCGCATTGGCTGATAACAGCGCACCACGGAACCCCCAAGTCCGGCCGGGCAGCAAATCGGATAAAGGCGGCCTGGATACACCCCTGAGCGGCCGGCAACGGATTCTGCCGAAGTTTTCCCCGAACCCGGACGCCTTCGGCCAGACCACGGAAGGCTTCGCCCGCTTCATGGGCACACCGCAGTTCCTGGTCTACATGACGGTGTTCGTCGTCGTCTGGCTGGTCTGGAACACCTTTGCCCCGCTGGAGTGGCAGTTCGACTCCCGTGCCCTCGGCTATACCCTGCTGACCCTGATGCTCTCGCTGCAGGCCTCCTACGCCGCGCCGCTCCTGCTCCTGGCCCAGAACCGGCAGGACGACCGTGACCGCGTCTCCCTCCAGCAGGACCGCCAGCGCGCGGAGCGCAACCTCTCCGACACCGAATACCTGACCCGGGAACTCGCCTCGCTGCGGATCGCCCTGCGCGAAGTCGCCACCCGCGACTACGTCCGGGCCGAACTGCGCAGCCTGCTCGAGGACATGCTGGAGGCGCAGGAGGAACTGCGCACCCACGATCCCTCCGCCGGTGTCCACGAGACGCCGCGGGACAAGGTCAAGGACAAACTGAAGGAACGCCGCGACAAGCAGCGCAACCCCCGGACCCAACAGGTCGCCCGGGTCAAGTCCGGCGGCAAGAACGACCCCCGGCCGGGCAAGACCGCCGTCGCCGCGCCGGACACCACCGCCACCACAGCGCCGGACACGGTGCCGGACAGGCTGCCGGCTGCCGGACCGGACAGCGCCGGCGCACCGTTACCCCCCGCTTTCCCCGAGAACTGAGCAGCCACCGCATGAACCCCAGCCAGGACAGCACCACCCAGGGCATTTCCCCGGCTTCGGCCAGGGAAAGGGCGGTGCGCGCCGCACTCGCCACCGTGATCGATCCCGAGCTGCGCCGTCCCATCACCGAACTGGGCATGCTCGACTCGGTAAAGATCTCCGACGACGGCCTGGTGCGGATCGTGGTGCTCCTGACCATCGCCGGCTGCCCCTTGCGCGGCACCATCACCGCCGACTGCGTGGCGGCCCTGACTGCCGTGCCCGGGGTCACCGGCGTCGACGTCGAACTGCAGGTCATGACGCAGGAGCAGCGCGACACCCTCAAGGAGCAGCTCCGGGGCGCCGGCGGCCAGCGCGGGATCCCGTTCAACGAACCCGGCTCGCTGACCCGGGTGTACGCCGTCGCAAGCGGCAAGGGCGGCGTGGGCAAGTCCTCCGTCACGGTGAACCTCGCCTGCGCCCTGGCCGCCCAGGGGCTGCGGGTGGGGATCGTGGACGCGGACGTCCACGGTTTCTCCGTGCCCGCGCTGATGGGCATCACCCAGGCCCCCACCCGGGTCGATGACATGATCCTGCCGCCGGTGGCCTACGGGGTCAAAGTCATCTCGATTGGCATGTTCGTCGCCGGCAACCAGCCGGTTGCCTGGCGCGGGCCGATGTTGCACCGGGCCCTGGAGCAGTTCCTCACCGACGTCTACTTCGGCGATCTCGACGTCCTCTTCCTGGACCTTCCGCCCGGCACCGGCGACATCGCCATCTCCGTGGCCCAGCTGCTGCCGCAGGCCCAGATCCTGGTGGTGACCACCCCCCAGGCCGCGGCCGCGGACGTGGCTGAACGGGCCGGCGCCATCGCGACCCAGACCGGCCAGAGCGTCGCCGGCGTCGTGGAAAACATGTCGTACCTGGAAATGCCCGACGGCGGCCGGATGGAGCTGTTCGGAAGTGGCGGCGGCGCGGTGCTCGCCGAACGGCTGTCCGCCACGGTCGGGACCGATGTTCCGCTGCTGGGACAGATTCCGCTGGACATCCTGCTGCGGGAAGGCGGCGACGCCGGCGTTCCGCTGGTGCTCGGCCGGCCCGAAACGCCGGCAGCCATGGCACTGCTGGACATCGCCGGGGCGCTCGCCTCGGTCCCGCGCGGGCTGAGCGGAAAGCCGCTCGGCCTGCAGCCCCGCTAGGTGGCTTTTGCGGCCAGGTGGCTTCTGAGCCAGGTGGCTTCTGAGGCTAGGTGGCTTCTGAGTCGAAGGGCGCCGGCTCGCCGTCCGGGAGCCGCTCAACCGCCCGCTCGGGCCGGCGTTCCGCAGCCGCCGCGGAGGCGGCTGCCACGGTGGCGACGGCGGCCGGGGCGCCGGCGCTCACCGGTTTGGTGTCATCGTCCAGCAGCGCTTCTTTGATGATCCGGCGCGGATCGTATTGCCGGGGATCGTACTTTTTCCAGTCGACGTCATCGATGTCGATGCCGACTTCTTCCTTGATCTGCTCCCGGGCCCCCGATGCCATCCGGCGGACTTCCTTGACTATATTGGCAAGTTTCTGGGTGTATTCGGGCAGCCTACTGGGACCAATCACCATCAGTCCGATGATCAGCAGAAGTAAGAACTCCGGTCCATTGATTCCAAGCACTGTAGGAAGATTACCCTTTCCATCGGGGCCGGAACGATTCGGCCCCGACACACGGCGCCCGGCCCGGGCGGTTGCGCTGCCGGTGCGCGACGGTTGGCGCGGTCACGGCGCCAGCAGCTCCACGATCCTGGCCAGCCCGCGCTCCAGCCTCCCGGCGATGTCGGGGCCGGCGTCGGCCGCTGCGGCGCTGCTTTTGGCAGACCCTGCGCCGGGGGTGCCAGGCTCCCCGGCTGTCCCTTCACTGGCTGTCCGCGCTGCCGAGCTGCGGGACCGCACCAGCGCTGCCACGCCGTCGGCGGCCTGTTCCGCCGGCTGGTCGGTCACGAACGTGAAGGTGGTATCGCCGGCCTGGTAGATGGCGGCAAAGGGTGACGTGTGGTTGATCCACAGGGTCCCGTTGCCGGTCCCGGCTGCGGCACCGGCCACCGGGTCGCCTTCCGGCACTGTCGCGGCGGTGAAACCGTCTGACGTCGCAAGGCGGCCCGTGAGCACGTTGACCGGGACCGGCACGCCAGTTTGTCCCCCGGCGCCCGGGCTGCCGGCCTGCCCCGGCAAGTCACCGTGTTGTTCCAGCACGGTGACAAAATTCCGGCCGTTGGTCAGACGCAACTCAAGCAGTTCCCCGCCGGCGAGCTCCCCGGCCTGCGCCCAGACCAGGCGGTAACCGAGATCACGGAGCTCGGGGCAGGTCCAGCCGGCGGAGCGCAGGGTGGAGAGCTGGGCGCCGGTGAGGGCGCCCGCCGGAGTGAAATCGGGTTCCCCCGTGAGGCCCCAGCTGGTCGGCGCCCCTGCCCCGGCCCCAGGCTCTGTCCCCAAGGCAGCAGCCCCGGAAACTGTTAGGTCCCGCTGCAGCAAAACGGAGGCAGGTGCCCCGCCGGCCGTCAGGCCGGGATCCCCGCCCACCAGGTAGGCCGATCCGCCGAGCAGGACGGTCGCCGCGGCTGCCCCGCCTGCAACGAGCGCTGCCGCCCGGAGTGCCGGACGGAAGCCGCGGCCCGGCACCGGCCGGTGCAATGCGGAGGGCTCCCGGCGGGCCAGTTCCTCGGTGCGGGCCAGCAGGCGCGCGGTCAGGTCGTCGCTGGCCGTCGGCACGTCGGCTCCACGCAGCCGCTCCAGATACTGGCGTTCGCGGCGCTGCTGCAGCCGGCATTCCGGGCACGAGTCCAGGTGCTGGCGACGCCGGTCGTGGGGGCCGCGCAGCAGGCGTTGCAGCAGACGCATCGCTTGGTTCAGAGCAGGCCGGCGATGCGGGGCAGCTTCAGCCGCGGCTTCAGCGTGGTCTTGGCAGACTGCTGCGGCCGCGGGTCGCGGTGCGCCAGCTTCTCCCGGAGCATGGTCCGGCCGCGGTGGATACGGGAGCGGACCGTCCCAAGTTTGATGCCCAGGGCGACGGCCACCTCGTCGTAGGACAGTCCCTCGAGGTCGCAGAGGACGACGGCGGCGCGGAAATCCGGGGGAAGTTCCTCAAGGGCTGCCTGCACGTCGATGTCAAGATTGTTGAACTCGAAGCTCTGCTCCGGTCCCGGCTCGCGCCCGGGCAGCCGGGATTCGGCATCGTCGGCCAGGGCGTCGAAGCGGATCCGGCTCTTGCGCCGGGCCTGGTCCAGGAAGAGGTTGGTGGTGATCCGATGCAGCCACCCGTCCAGGGTGCCCGGCTTGAAGTTCTCCAGCGAACGGAACACGCGGACGAACACCTCCTGGGTGAGGTCCTCGGCGTCGTACTTGTTGCCGGTCAGCCGGTACGCGAGGCGGTACACCTTCGCGGAGTGGTTGGTGACCACTTCCTCCCAGGTGGGCCGGACCCATTCGGCCTCCGCCGCGGGCTGGGTCTCTTCAGTTGCAGGGACAGCTGCCAAAACCGACATTGTCCGCTCCCCTCGTGGATGGTGCTTTCGCCGTGGACGGTGCTTGCGGGCGCAAGCTCCTGCATCGTTGATTCGGCGCCGATCACCACACGGATGAGCGGATTCCCATCATTTCAAAACAAGCTGTGAATTTCCTGACGCCGGCGGCCCTTCAGCCCACGGCGGAACCGGCAGCCGGCGGCCCTGTCGCGGGGGCGCCTCCCGGCCCGGTACCACCGGACACAGTAGGCTGGGGGGAACAATCCCCCTGCCGCCCAGAAAGCGAATTCCATGAGCGCCGATAAGTCCACGAGCTGGTCCTACGCAGAAGATCTGCCTGCCGAGGACGAGGTCATGCTGCACGCGCGCGAACGGTCCTTCGAACTGGGTGTCACCCCGGTCGGCCCCGGCATCGGAGCCGTCCTGACCGTCCTGGCCGCCGCGTCCAAGGCCCAGACGGCCGTCGAAATCGGCACCGGCGCGGGTGTCTCCGGCGTCTGCCTTCTCCGGGGTCTGGGTCCGCAGGCCGTGCTGACCACAATCGACGTCGACGTTGAACACCTGAAAGCCGCCCGGGAGGCGTTCCAGGAAGCCGGCAGCCCGGCCAACCGCACCCGCACCATTTCCGGCCGGGCCCGCGACGTCCTCCCCCGCCTGACGGACGGCGCCTACGACCTGGTCTTCATTGACGCCGACAAGCCGAACTACCCCGGCTATGTGGAACAGGCTGTCCGCCTGCTCAAGGCCGGGGGGCTGCTGATCGTCAACGACGCGCTGGACCAGGACCGCGTCGCCAACCCGGCCGCCCGGGAGGCCACCACCGTGGTCCTGCGCCAGGTGGGCAAGGCCATCCGCGACGACGACCGCCTCGCGTCCGCCATGCTGCCCACGGGCAACGGCCTGCTGGTCGCCGTCAAGAAGTAGGTTTCCCAACGCTGCCGGAGAGAAAAGGGGGCGGGGTCCGCAGCCATCCGGCTGCGGACCCCGCCCTCTGTCAAAGAGTTGGGTGAAGCTATTCGGTGACGCCGACGAGGCATTCCTTCAGGTTGGTAGCTTCGGCAGAATTGAGTTCGACCACGAGCCGTCCGCCGCCTTCGAGCGGGACGCGCATGATCAAGCTTCGTCCTTCTTTGGTTACTTCCATCGGGCCGTCGCCGGTTCGTGGTTTCATAGCCGCCATAAGGAATATCCCCTTCATTAGTCCAATGACATACCAGCCCGGCCGGGCTGCGTCCGCTTAGTCAATCAAGCTGCCCGGCGGCCCTGATGGTAGCCATCGGGGCCATAAAGTCAGTTTGCTTCTTGTCCTTGCTTACCATCTATTATCGCGTAACAACGCGGCGGTAGCTAATCGTTGGACTTTCCGCCGCGCCGTGTCACGCCGGGCCGGGAGCCGCGAAACGTGCCACCCGTCACGGCGGATAGTCCCCGCCGCCTGGCAGCGGCGCCCAGGCCCACAGCCAGACAATCCAGACGATCTGCAGCAGCAGGAACATCACCACCACCGCGCCCCGGTACGCACGGGAACGGGAGAGCAGGGCCGCGCCCAGGGCCAGCGGAAAGAGTGGCAGCAGCATCCGGAAAGTGCTCGTCTGGGGATGCAGGAACAGCAGCAGGTAGCCCAGGTAGCAGGCACACCACAGCCGCAGTTCGGTGCCCAGGGCCCGCACCGGGCGGCACATCATCAGCAGGGCGAAGAGCGCAACGAAAACGAAGGGTGCCAGCAGCCCCAGGACCGGCCCGAACAGCAGGACTCCGGTGTCGAACCAGGGCTTGAACGGCACCAGGTCGTGGCCGCGCCAGACGGTTTCGGTCTTGGTATAGGCCTGGATGTCCCCCGTGACGGCCCAGGCGATGGCCGGCCACAGCAGGGCCCCGGCTCCGCTGACCACTGTCAGCCCCGCGAGCGACCAGAGCTGGCTGCGGCCGTCCGGTATTGACCTGGACCGCACTGCGCCGGCCGTCTCTGCCCCGGGAGCCGTCTCTGCCTCTGGTGGGGTGCGGCGGGTTGCCAGGAAGTACTGCCAGAGCCGGTAGAGGAACAGCAGCCCGATCATCGCCGCGAACGGCACACCGGTCGGCCGGGACAGGCACATCAGCACAACGACGGGCATGGCCCACAGGTACCGGCGTTCCAGCACCAGCAGCAGGGCGGAGGCCAGCAGGAGCAGGTTCAGCGACTCGGCGTACGGCACCTGGAGCACCGGCGACACCGGAAAGGTGGAGACGAACACCGTTCCCCACAAAGCCGTGGCGTGCGATGCCCGGCACCGGAACAGGCGGTAGATGACCAGTGCCGCCCCCAGGCCGCAGACCATGGCGATGAGCGTCAGGGCAAACGCCGGATGCATTCCGGTCAGGACCGAGAGGACGCGGCCCAGCAGCGGAAAAAGCGCATAAAAGGCCCAGGCATTTTCCTGCACGGCGCCAGTCCCGTCGGTCGGCAGGACTTCCGGGTAGCCGTTCTTAAGGACCTCGCCGTACCAGCGGGCATCCCAGATATTGACGAACGACCAGTAGTCCGGTTTGGCCGGAAACCAGGGGTTAACGCCCTGGTGCAGGGCCGCGGCCATGAAGATGCAGGCACTTATCAGCCGTGCGCCAAGATAGAGCCCGCCCACCTGCACCCACCAGGGCCAGCGCGTCGCCCTGGTGGCAGCTGCCGCGACAACGTTCCAGGCGGAGCCGGTGAGCCCCGGTTGCCCGGGGTGTCCGGCGTTCCCGGCCCCGCCGTCGCGGCGGTCCCGCTGCACCGTGTCCGGCGCCCCGGCAGGGGGGTGCTCACTGCTCACGGAGCGTGCTCTGTGTCAACGCGCCGGCGTCCCAGTTCGGCGCCGAGATCCGCGATCTTCCGGTCCCTGGCTGCCAGCTGGTCCCGCAAGTCGTCCAGCACCTGGTCGACCTGGTCCATCCGGTATCCCCGCAGCCCCACAGCGAAGCGGAGACGGTCGACGTCGGACGGTTCCGCCTCGGCCGGCAGCAGCACCGGCGGGAGGTTCGCCACCGGTGCGTCGAAGCCGTCATCGAGGGCCCGCGGCCCGCCGTCGTCCGCTCCCCGCCGGCTGCGGAAGACTCTCGACGCCCTGCCGGTGCCGAGGAGGAAAGCGGCGCCGGCCAGCGCAATCGCAAGGAAAACCAGGAAGAAACTCACACCCCCATCGTGCCAGACGACGGCGTGCCCGGCTGGTGGCCCGTCAGCCCCGCGAGCCGCCAGGACCTCCGCTGCCGTTGGGGTTCCGGTGCCGGGCGGCACCTTCCACCACCAGTTCCACGGCGAGCGCCGGATCATCGACAACCTGGATCAGGTCCAGGTCCTCCTCGGACATCATGCCCTCGGACACCAGGGTGGACTGGATCCATTCCACCATCGGGCTCCAGAACGCCGTTCCGATCAGGACAATCGGGAACGAGGTGACCTTCCGGGTCTGGACCAGGACCATTGCTTCGAAGAGTTCGTCCAGGGTCCCGAGGCCGCCCGGGAGCACGATGAACCCCTGGGCGTACTTCACGAACATGGTCTTGCGGGCGAAGAAATAACGGAAGTTGATCCCCAGGTCAACCCACTGGTTCATCCCCTGCTCGAAGGGCAGTTCGATCCCGAGTCCCACCGATACGCCGTTGCCCTGCACAGCACCCTTGTTGGCTGCCTCCATCGAGCCGGGGCCACCGCCGGTGATTACCGCCAGTCCGGCTTCGGCCAGCTGGCGCCCCACCTCGACGGCGAGTTCGTAGTTCAGGCTGCCGGGGATGGTCCGCGCCGAGCCGAAGACGCTGACTGCCGGGCCCAGGTCTGCCAGCGCGCCAAAACCTTCCACAAACTCGCTCTGGATCCTCAGGACGCGCCACGGGTCGGTATGGACAAACTGGCCCGGGCCCTTCGTGTCCAGCAGGGTCCGGTCCGACATCGTGACCTTGGCGGCCTTGCGCCGCAGCTCCAGGGGGCCCTTGTGCCGGATCCCGGGCGCGGGCGCCGGGTCGCGGGGTTCCCCTGCCGCCGCGGCGGTCTTTCCGGCGGGCTTTCCGGCAGGCGTGCCAGCTGTCGTTCCGGCGGGCTTTCCGGCGGGCTTTCCGGCTGTCTTTCCGCCTGACGTGCCAGCTGACTTTACGGCTGGCGCCGGGTCTCCCTGTTGCTGCGAATCGGTACTCATGCCCACAGGGTAGCGCGGATGTTGGTCCGCGCCGCGCCGGCAGTCCCGGGCAATTTCCCGGCGGCAATGACTCCCCCGGCCTGCCGGTCAGGATACCTGAAGCCCCCCGAGGCATCCTGACCTGCAGGTATCTCTTGAATCACGATCTCCACGAAGTGGGAGTGATTGCAGTCATATTGCGGCAATGTTCGCTAGATTCTTCTTATGACTACTCAAGTGCCCGGCGACGCGCTCGTCTCCCTGAATGCCGTCAATAAGCATTACGGCCAGTTGCACGTCCTGAAGGACATCAACCTGAATGTCCGCAAGGGCGAGGTTGTTGTCGTCATCGGACCGTCGGGTTCCGGCAAGTCGACTCTTTGCCGGGCCATCAACCGTCTTGAGACCATCGACGACGGTGTGATCAAGATCGACGGCAAGGTCCTGCCCGAAGAGGGCAAGGAACTCGCAAAACTCCGCGCCGACGTCGGCATGGTCTTCCAGTCCTTCAACCTCTTCGCCCACAAGACGATCCTCGAGAACGTCACGCTGGGCCCGATCAAGGTCAAGGGCATCTCGAAGACCGAGGCGGACAAGGACGCCATGACGCTCCTGGAGCGCGTCGGCGTCGGACACCAGGCGCCCAAACTGCCCGCCCAGCTGTCCGGCGGACAGCAGCAGCGCGTGGCGATCGCCCGCGCCCTGGCCATGAAGCCGAAGGTCATGCTCTTCGATGAGCCCACCTCCGCGCTGGACCCGGAAATGATCAACGAAGTCCTCGACGTGATGATCCAGCTGGCCAAGGAAGGCATGACCATGATCGTGGTCACGCACGAGATGGGCTTCGCCCGCAAGGCCGCGGACCGCGTGGTCTTTATGGACGGCGGCCAGATCGTCGAGGACGCCACCCCTGAAGAGTTCTTCACCAACCCCAAGAGCAGCCGCGCCAAAGACTTCCTCTCCAAGCTGCTGACGCACTGATTTAGCACTTGGTTCGCGCTGATTTCCCGCAATTTTCCTCCAAGAGTGATCCCCCGTTTCCGCACCCTGGCCGCCGTATGGCGGCCGTCCAATGAAAGGAATGTCATGAAGGCATTTTTGACCCGAAGGAAATCCCTTCTGGTAGCCGCATCAGCGGCTCTGGCCCTCAGCCTGAGCGCCTGTGGCGGCGGCACCACCACTTCGAACCCGCCCGTCGCCGAGAAGCCCAGCTTCGCTGCCGACACCACCATGGCCAAGCTTTCATCCGCCGGCAAGATCGTCATCGGCACCAAGTTCGACCAGCCGCTGTTCGGCCAGAAGGGCCTCGACGGCAAGCCCGTCGGGTTCGACGTCGAAATCGGCAAACTGATCGCCGGCAAGCTGGGCATCCCCGCCGACAAGATTGAATGGGTCGAGACGGTCTCCGCCAACCGCGAACAGTTCATCAAGCAGGGCAAGGTCGACATCATTGTCGCCACCTACACGATCAACGACAAGCGCAAGACTGAAGTCGACTTCGCCGGACCGTACTACGAGGCCGGCCAGGCGCTGATGGTGAACAAGGACAACACGACCATCACCAAGCCCGAAGACGTCAAGGGCAAGAACGTCTGCTCCGTGACCGGTTCCACCCCCGCCGGCACGATCGTCGAGAAGTACGGAGCAGTGCTGGTTCCGGCCGCGACCTACTCCGCCTGCCTTGAGCCGCTGCGCAACAAGCAGGTTGAAGCGATCACCACCGACAACGTCATCCTGGCCGGTTTCGTGGCCAAGGAGCCGGACGCCTTCAAGCTGGCCTCGGACGAGACCTTCACCAAGGAGCCGTACGGCATCGGCCTGAAGAAGGACGACACCGCCTTCCGCACCTGGATCAACGACCAGCTGGAAGCCTTCGACAAGGACGGTGCCTACAAGAAGGCCTGGGAGGCCACTGCCGGTACGGTCATCAAGACCGCTCCCGCGCTTCCCGCGATCAACCGCTACTAGCCAGGTCTGGCGGTTGCCGGGGCACGCGCCCGACGCGGCCCCGGCAGCCGCCAATCCTGTCTCCCGTCCCACCCCTCTCAAGGCAGCCGAAGGAACCTATGGACGTCATCATTGAAAGCCTCCCCCAGTATTGGGACGGCTTTCTCAGAACCCTTTTCCTGTCCGTGGTTTCGGGGATCTTCGCACTGATCTTCGGCACCCTGCTGGCAGCCGCCCGCGTCTCGCCCATCGCCGCGCTGCGCGGCTTCAGCATGACGTACGTGGAGATCGTCCGGAACACCCCGCTGACCATCGCCTTCTTCTTCGCGGCCGTGGTCCTGCCCCGCCTGGGGGTGACGTTCCAGCAGTTCGAAGTCGCCGCGATCATCGCCCTGAGCGCCTACACCTCGGCCTTCATCGCCGAGGCGGTGCGCTCCGGCGTCAACAGCGTCCCGGTCGGCCAGGCCGAGGCTGCGCGCAGCATCGGCATGAAGTTCAGCCAGGTCCTGAACCTGATCATCCTCCCGCAGGCCCTGCGCACGGTGATCCCGCCGATGATCAATATCCTTATCGCCCTCGTCAAGAACTCCTCGGTGGCCGGCGCCTTCTACGTGCTGGAACTCTTCGGCTACGGCCGCCAGCTCGCGAACGCCAACGGCGACGCCGTGCTGTGGGTCCTCGTCGGTGTCGCCTTCTTCTACCTGCTGATAACCGTCCCGCTTGGCTATGTGGCCAACCTGGTTGAACGAAAGGTGGCGATCGCCCGATGAGTTCAGTCCTTTACGACGTCCCCGGCCCCAAGGCCCGCCGTGTGTCACTGATCGGCTCGATCGTCGGTGCCGTTGTGATTGCCGGGCTGCTCTGGTGGGCGATCACCATCCTCGCCCGGCAGGGCATTTTCGAGGCCGACCGCTGGGCTGTCTTCCAGATTCCCGATGTGTGGGCGCTGATCGGCAACGGTATCGTAGCCACACTCTCGGCGGCGGCCCTTGCCGCGGTCATCGCCTTCCCGCTGGGTCTGCTGCTGTGCCTTATGCGCATCTCCGATGTCGCCTGGATCCGGGTCCCCACCCGGATCGTGCTGGAATTCCTGCGCGGCATGCCCGTCGTCCTGATGATGTTCTTCGTGCTGTTGGTGTTCGCGACCGGATCGTTCGTCGCTGTCGTGGCCGGCCTGGTGCTCTACAACTCCGCGATCTTCGCGGAGATCATCCGCGCCGGCATCCAGTCCCTGCCGAAAGGCCAGCGTGAGGCGGGCCTCGCGATCGGCCTCACCAGCTTCGCCTCCCGGCGCAGCATCGAACTGCCGCAGGCCATCCGGCGCATGCTGCCGTCCCTCGTGGCACAGCTGGTGGTGCTGCTGAAGGACACCTCGCTGGGCTACATCGTGTCCTACGAGGAACTGCTGCGCAAAGTGCAGATCATGGCCGACTTCCTCGGCCCGGACTACCTGTTTCCGGTGTTCTTCGTGGCCGCGGCGATCTACATCGCCATCAACTTCTCCGTCTCCCGCCTCGCGATCTGGATTGAGAAGCGCGGTACCAAGAAGGCCGCCGGCGGCGTGGCGAACGTGCCGGTCGCCGGGATCCCGGTCAAGTAGGCGCCGCGCAGGGTCCCCTCCTTGAGCGGTCCCCGCCGCACGGCCTGCTCCTGAGCCGGCCGCCCGGCGGGGCCGCCCGGAACGCCAAAAGGTCCGGAACCCCGAGTGGGTTCCGGACCTTTTGCGTTGCCTCTTGGGTAGCCTCCGGCCTTACGCTGTGAGCCAGCTCCGCAGCACCCGCAGGCATTCGCGGATCGCGTCGGCCTCGACGTGTTCGTTGTCCTTATGCGCCAGCAGGGCGTCGCCAGGCCCGAAGTTGACCGCCGGGATGCCCAGCTCGCTGAAGCGGGCGACGTCGGTCCAGCCGTATTTCGGCTTGGGCGCGGCACCGACCGCGGCGATGAAGGACGCCGCCGCCGGGTGGTTGAGTCCCGGCCGCGCTCCGGCGGCGGCGTCGGTGCGGACGACGTCGTAACCGTACAGCAGCTCCCGCACGTGCTGCTCCGCCTGGTCCGGGGTCTTGTCCGGGGCGAAACGGTAATTGATTTCCACCACGCACCGGTCCGGGATGACGTTGCCGGCGGTCCCCCCGTTGACCTTCACGGCGTTGAGGCTCTCCCGGTAGTCCAGGCCGTCCACGGTGATGGTCCGGGGCTCGTACGCGGCGAGCCGGGCGAGGATCGGGGCCGCCGCGTGGATCGCATTGCTGCCCATCCAGGCCCGGGCGGAATGCGCGGCTTCACCGACTGTGGTGGCTTCGAAGCGGATCGTGCCGTTGCACCCGCCCTCCACCGTCCCGTCCGTGGGTTCCAGCAGGATCGCGAAGTCCCCGCCCAGCAGGCTGCCATGGTTCCGGACGAGCCGGCCCAGCCCGCTCTTGACGGCCTCGACTTCCTCGTGGTCGTAGAACACGAAGGTGACGTCTTTGTCCGGTTCCGCGCCGCCGTCGAACAGCCCTGCGGCCAGCGCCAGCTGCACCGCGACGCCGCCCTTCATGTCGGTGGCACCGCGGCCGTAGAGGATCCCCTCGCCGGGCGCCCCCGAGGGCCAGTAGGACGGGACGGTCCCGAGCGAGCCGTCGGTGGCGGGCAGTGGGACGGTGTCCAGGTGACCGGCGAGGATGACCCGTTCGGCGCGGCCCAGATTGGTGCGGGCGATGATCGAGTCGCCGTCTCGGACCAGCTCCAGCTGCGGGACGGACCGGAGGGCATGCTCCACGGCGTCGGCCAGTTCCCCCTCCGCGCCGGAGACGCTGTAGATGTCGATGAGCCCGGCGGTCAGCAGCGCCACGTCCTGGTGCAGATCCAGGCGGGGGGCCGCGTGCGGGCGGGGGTTTGTTTGGGCGTTCAGGTCCGAGGCAGTCACCGTCCCACTTTATCCGCTGCGCTCCCCCGTTGCGCTGTCACGGGTTTCGGGGAGCGCGGGCGCCGTCTATAGACTTGGGGCATGACTGAAACCGCTTCTTCCGCTGTGCCCGCAGACGCCCGCTCCGCCTATGGTTACGGCGTCGCCACGATCGCCACCGGCAACGGTGAAGCCACCGTCCTGGACGTCTGGTTCCCGGCCCCTGCCCTCGGCACCGCGACGGAAGTCCTCCGCGATGTGGCCAACGCGGACCAGACCCTGATCGACATCGCCGAAACCGGAGCCGACGCCGACCGCGGCACCGAACAGAAGGTCGTGTTCGTCCAGATCCACCTCGACGAGGCGCCGGCCGACACCGCCGACGCGTACCTGCGCCTGCACCTGCTCTCACACCGCCTGGTGCAGCCGAACAGCATCAACCTGGACGGCATCTTCGGCAACCTCCCCAACGTGGTGTGGACCAACTTCGGCCCCGCCGCCGTCGAGGGCTTCGAGCTGACCCGGGCACGGCTGCGCAAGCGCGGCGCCGTCACCGTCTACGGCGTGGACAAGTTCCCCCGGATGGTCGACTACGTCATCCCCTCCGGCGTGCGCATTGCCGACGCCGACCGGGTCCGCCTCGGCGCGCACCTGGCCGAAGGCACCACGGTCATGCACGAGGGCTTCGTCAATTTCAACGCCGGCACCCTGGGAACGTCGATGGTGGAAGGCCGGATTTCGGCCGGTGTCGTCACCGGCGACGGGTCCGACGTCGGCGGTGGCGCCTCGATCATGGGGACGCTGTCAGGGGGCGGCAAGGAAAAGATCTCCCTGGGCAAGCGGGTGCTGCTGGGCGCCAACTCGGGCGTGGGTATCAGCATCGGCGACGACAGCGTCGTCGAGGCCGGCCTCTACGTCACGGCGGGTACCCGCATCCGGGTGGTCGGCGCCAAGGACGCCGACGGCGAGGACACCAGCCAGATCGTCAAGGCCGTGGAGCTTTCCGGTGTCCCCAACCTGCTCTTCCGCCGCAACTCCTCCACCGGTGAAGTTGAGGTCCTCCCCCGCAAGGGCCAGACCGTCGAACTCAACGAGGCCCTGCACGCCAACTAAGCTTGGCTTCGCAAAGCCAGGCTTTGGCGGAAGATACCGGCCCTCAATGGGCCCGAGGGAGTAGTTACGTGGCACGCAGAGGCAAGTGGCGGCGTCGGGTCGTGCTGCTGCTAACCCTGGCCCTGGTCGTGGGCGGGATCTACACCGCGGTGGCGTTCGTGCAGCGGTCGGAGGTCCTCATCACGGAGCGCTGCACGGCGGTAGGCGCGGGCAGCTTCGAGCTGGCCACGGACCAGGCCGCCAATGCCGCCCTGATCAGCGCGGTGGCCGTCCGCCGGGGATTACCGGCCAGGGCGGCGAGCATTGCGCTGGCCACGGCCATGCAGGAGTCCAAGATCCGGAATATCGGCCACGGCGACCAGGCGGGCCCGGATTCCCGCGGGCTCTTCCAGCAGCGCCCCTCACAGGGCTGGGGCACCACGGAGCAGGTGATGGACCCGTACCACGCCAGCAACGCGTTCTACAATGCGCTCGTGAAGGTACCCGGCTACGAGACGCTGGACATTACCGTCGCAGCGCAGCGCGTCCAGCGCTCCGCGTATCCTGACGCCTACGCCCAGCACGAGGTGATGGGCCGCGCTTTCGCCTCATCGCTGACCGGGCAGACCGCAGCGGGCCTCGACTGCACATTGCGGGACCCGGAGGCGGCCGGCGATCCGGCTGCCGTGCAGGAGCGGCTGGCCGCTGATTTTGGCGGCCTTCCGGCCTCCACGGAGGGCAGCACCCTCGTGCTGGAAGCAGCGGGAACCCCGGCCTGGGCTGTCGCGCACTGGGCGGTGGCCAACGCCAAGGCGCTCTCCGTCACGGAAGTGCAGGCGGAGGGGCGGAGCTGGACACGGGAGGCCCGCAACGGCTGGCAGTCCGCCGAGACACCTGCCGGACAGATCAGGATCACGGTCGCCGAGGCGCCGTAGCGTCTCAGACCAACGTAGGCTCTCAGACCAACAGGTCCACGACGGGCTGCACGTAGCTGCGGAACAATTCCGGCTGGGACAGCAGGTCGGCGCTCATGATGATCTTGTCGGGCTCCAGGTACCAGGCCCGCGGCTCGGCAAGGGGCAGTTCGATGATGGTCAGGGCGAAGTCATTGGCGGCGCGGCCCACCTCGAGCAGCCGGTCGTCGACCATGTCCTGCAGCAGTTGCACCCCGCCGACGGCTTCGCGTTCAGCCTCCACGGCAAGGTACTCGGAGCGGCGCTCCCGGGCCCACGACAGCGCCGCTCCGAAGTGCGCCTGCAGCACCCGCCGGAGCGCGGGGGAATTACTGAAGGCGCGGAACCCGGGCGGTCCCAGTTCCGGCGACATCTCGGGGTGCGATTTCAGGATTTGCTCCCACCACGCTTCCCATTCAGTCTTGAGGGCGCTGAGCCCGCCCACCTCCGCGATGAGATGGGTGTGGTCGACCGGCCGGATCTTGGGTGCCGCATGGGACAGCGCCGGGTGCCCCGCACTGTCCAGGCCGGCTGCGTCGCGAACGTAAAGTGCAATAAGCATCTGACCCGAAGTGTCCATGGTGATCCGCCAGCCCGGCCCGCCTGTGTGGTGCATCCGATTGCCTCCTTGGCAAGACGTACGTCTCCAGTGTATTCCTCAAGTTAACGCAGGTTAATGGCCGCGGGCGCAGCGCCCAGTCCGGCGAGGTGGGACTCCAGCACGTCGCTGCACATCTGCGCGGTCATCCATTCGGGCTGCAGCAGGGCGTGCATGGTGAGCCCGTCCAAGGTGGCCAGCAGCCGTTCCGCCTCGGTGACCAGACGCTGCTGGTCGTTGCCGGCGTCTGCGTCGTCGGGACCGGCCGAACCCGCCAGGTCCAGTACGACCCGTCCGACGATTGCTGCCACGGCGCGGTGGCTCCGGTCCGCTGCCGGAACCAGGAAAGGCTTGGTCCGGGCGGCGTTCTTGAACGCCATCCAAACACAGGCGTCTATGGCTCGTTCGTCATCCAGCGGAAGAAACTCGCCCAGCAGGGTTAATACGCCCTGATGGTGTTCCGGGGTGCCGGGCCGTGCCTCCGCGAGCCGGTCATCGGCTGCCGCCAGCCGGGTCAGGATCCGGTCCACAACGACTCCGAAGGAATGCAGCAGGAGTTCGTCGCTGCTGGCGAAGTAGTGCCGGACCGACCCGACCGCCAGTCCGGCCTCGTCTGCAACTTCGCGGAGTGATGCCCGTTCCAGTCCGTCCGCTCCGACGATCCGGAAGACTGCTTCGACGACTTCCTGGCGCCGCAGTGCGGCGTCGACAAATTTGGGCATTCGTCCTTTTTAGCACGGTTGTGCCTGCACGAAGGCGGGCCACACCGGCAATCGGCCTCCCACCTCGGCCGATGGTCATCTCCGCCCCCATGGGCACCGTCCCCGGGGCCTGTCCCCGGACGCAAACGACGCCGGCAACGCACCTCGTGAGGTGCGCGGCCGGCGTCGTACTCCTGATGCTTCTAAAGCATTAAACCGAGGGGTAGTTGCGCTCCGGCTCACCGATGTAGAGCTGCCGCGGGCGGCCGATCTTGGTGTTCGGGTCGCTGATCATTTCGCGCCACTGGGCGATCCAGCCGGGCAGCCGGCCGATCGCGAAGAGCACGGTGAACATTTTCTCCGGGAAGCCCATGGCCTTGTAAATCAGGCCGGTGTAGAAGTCAACGTTCGGGTAGAGCTTGCGCTGGATGAAGTAGTCATCATTCAGGGCCTTCTCTTCGAGGCGCAAGGCGATCTCCAGGAGTTCGTCGTTGCCGCCGAGCTTGGAGAGGATCTCGTGGGCCGTGGCCTTGACGATCTTGGCGCGCGGGTCGTAGTTCTTGTAGACACGGTGTCCGAAGCCCATGAGGCGGACGCCGTCTTCCTTGTTCTTGACCTTCTCCATGTAGTCCTCGGGCTTGGTGCCGTCGGCCTGGATCTGGCGCAGCATCTTCAGCACGGCCTCGTTGGCCCCGCCGTGGGCGGGCCCGAACAGCGCGTTGATCCCGGCGGACACGGACGCGAAGAGGTTGGCGTTGGACGAGCCGACCAGCCGGACCGTGGAGGTCGAGCAGTTCTGCTCGTGGTCGGCGTGCAGGATGAGGAGCAGGTCCAGCGCCTTGGCGACGACCGGGTCCACCTCATACTGCTCGGCGGGCAGGCCGAAGCTCAGCCGCAGGAAGTTCTCCACGAGGTTGTGGGAATTGTCCGGGTAGAGCATGGGCTGGCCGATGCTCTTCTTCAGGGCGTAGGCGGCGATGACCGGCATCTTGGCCAGCAGCCGGTAGGTGGAGACCTCCACCTGCTCGGCGTTGAAGGGATCCAGCGAGTCCTGGTAGAACGTGGACAGCGCTGACACGGCCGAGGACAGCACCGGCATCGGGTGGGCGTCGCGCGGGAAGCCGCTGAAGAAGCCCTTCAGCTCTTCGTGCAGCAGGGTGTGGTGGCGGATCCGCTGGTCGAACGCTTCCAGTTCGGTGGCGCTCGGCAGGTTGCCGTAGATCAGCAGGTAGGAAACTTCCAGGAAGCTTGAGTGCTTGGCGAGCTGCTCGATCGGGTAGCCGCGGTACCGAAGGATACCGGCGTCGCCGTCGATGTAGGTGATCGCGGAGGTGGTCGCCGCGGTGTTCATGAAACCGGGGTCAAAAGCAACGGCCCCGGTCTGCTTCAGCAGCTTGGAAACGTCGTAGCCTTCGTTTCCTTCTACAACCTGGATGCGCGGGAGTACGAGCTCGCCGCCGGCATGGCGCAGGGTTGCGCTGGTGGTCTCAGTCATGGAGTCTCCTCTGAGGCCTCGGGGCCTCTGTAGAAAGCTGGTCCTACTTCTGGTGAAGCCGCCCACGGAACCTGTTTAGACACGGATTCCAACGGCTGCGCTGCCTTCTTGTGGAAAGCCACCATTGATAGTCAGTTAAAAACTACCGCCAGATTCCGGGTGGAACTAATCCAAGGCGGTCCGGTACGACCCAAAACGCGCCAGTTGTGGCGCGTGTCACAGCATTGTTACGGGCCGATGGCCAGACGTGATGCCGCGGCGTCGATCCGCTCGTCGTTGGCGGTCAGCGCGACGCGGATGAATCCGTTGCCCGCCTCGCCGTAGAACACCCCGGGGCCGACGACGATCCCGCGGTCCGCGAGCCGGCCGACAGTGTCCCAAGTGGGTTCGCCCGCGGTGGCCCAGAGATACAGTCCCGCCCGGGATTCGTGGATGGTCAGTCCGAAGCGCTCCAGTGCCGGCACGATCCGTTCCCGGCGCCCGCGGTAGCGGTCCTTCTGGGCCTGGACGTGGGAATCGTCGCCGAGGGTCACCCGCATGGCTTCCTGGACCGGGTACGGGACGATCATGCCGGCGTGCTTGCGGCTGTTGACCAGGTTCGCCATGATGGCTGGGTCTCCGGCGACAAAGGCGGCACGGTAGCCGGCAAGGTTTGATTGCTTGCTCAGCGAGTACACGGCCAGGAGGCCCTCGTGCGAGCCCTCCGCGACTTGGGGATCCAGGATGCTGGGCACCGGGGCACCGCCGCGCTGGACGTCCCATTCGCCCCAACCGAGTTCGGCGTAGCACTCGTCCGAGGCCACGACGGCGCCGAGCTCACGGGCCTGCCGCACGATCCGGCGGAGCGACGCGGCGTCCCGGACACTGCCGGTGGGGTTCGCCGGGGAGTTAACCCAGATGAGGCGCACCCGTGCCCGGGTGGCGGCGTCGAGCTCATCCAGATCGTCCGCGGCGATGTGCTCCGCCCCGGCGAACGTGGCGCCAATGTCGTAGGTGGGGTAGGCGACGGTGGGGCGGACGACGACGTCGCCGGGCTTGAGACCAAGCAGGAACGGGAGCCAGGCCACCAGTTCCTTGGAGCCCACCGTGGGCATGACGTCCCGCGGATCCAGCCCGGGCACGCCGCGGCGGCGTTCAAACCAGGCCGCAATCGCGTCGCGGAGCCCGGCCGTGCCGTGGACCGTGGGGTAGCCGGGGGCGTTGGCCGCCGCGCGCAGCGCCTCCTGGACCACTTCGGGGGTGTCGTCCACCGGGGTCCCGATGGACAGGTTAGCGACTCCCCCGGGGTGGCCGGCTGCCCTGGCGATGTACGGCGCCATGGCTTCCCACGGGTAGTCGGGCAGGCTGAGGCCGAAGCTGCGCAGCGCAGATGTCACCGACGCCCCGCCTTAGCTCTCTTGGTTCTGCGGCGGCAGGGCGGCGATCATCGGGTGGTCCGTGTGCGTATTGCCGACCTTGGCTGCCCCGCCCGGTGACCCCAGAACATCGAAGAACTCCACGTTGGCCTTGTAGTAGTCGGCCCATTCCTCGGGGGTGTCATCCTCGTAGTAGATGGCCTCGACGGGGCAGACCGGCTCGCAGGCACCGCAGTCAACGCACTCGTCGGGGTGGATGTACAGGGAGCGCTCACCCTCGTAGATGCAATCGACGGGGCACTCTTCAATACATGCCTTGTCCTTGACATCTACACACGGCTGCGCGATTACGTACGTCACGTCCCTGGCCTCTCCACGTTGGTTCCGGCGGCTGCCGGATCACTGCTCCCGGCCTGAGCGCCGGGCTGCTGACTACTGAGCCTATTATCTCCCAGCCTATTCCCGCGAACCTAGCCGGACGTCACACGGGGCGGAACTGTCCGATCTCGCGGCCCTAGGATGAAGGGATGGATTCCCCGATGCCGTTGCCCCAGGCGTTCCTTGCCGCTGCTGAGCTGGGAACCCGGGTCGTTGTCCGGTACCGGATTGAGGGTGGCCTGACGGATGCCCTCGGTGACCTCGTGGCACGCACCGACAGCGCCTGCACGATCCGCACCCGCCGCTCCGATGTTGTGGTCCCGCTCGCCCTGGTGGTGGCCGCCAAGCAGGTCCCGCCCGCCCCGCCCCGCCGCGGCACCCCGGCCCAGGGACATGCCCTCCCCTGACCTCCCCGCCCACCGGACATGCACTCCCCCGACCGCAGCCGACGGACATGTTGCCACTTTGTCCATCCCTGCCCGCGACCGGTGGACATGCCCAGTCGTCCGGCCAGCAAACGATGGACATGTCCCGGCGATCCGGCACGCAACGTTGGACATGTCCAGCGAGCGCTGTGAAAGCAGGACATCACCAGCGGGGCTCGACCTTGCCTCGGCGGATGAGACGGGTGTTAGGCGGCGGCGGTGAGCTGGTTCAGCGTGTCGCGGACCATGGCAATGAACTCTTCGGGCCGGTACCGGAGCATTGGATAGCTGACAACAAGGGTGGGGATGCCGCGCCGGGTCGTGACGTTCCACCGGCGCCGGTCCTCCTCAAAGCTCGCGCGGTCCATGTGGAATTCCGCCCCATCGGCCTCGATGCCGAGCCTGCCATCGACCATGAGATCAATGTGGCCCATGCCGGGGATGTTGACCTGGGACTCCACATGAAAGCCTGCCCTCCGCAGCCAGTAGCGGGCCATGCACTCGATGATCGACTGTGATTGCGGGACGATCCTGGCCACCGTCCGACGCTGCCTCAGATCGTTGCGGCCTGCCAAGCGTTGCCGGAGCCCGGAGAGCGGCAAGCCTTTGACGACGACGGCGGACTCCGCAATGACGAGGCCGTCGAGGTCGGGAAGGCAACGCAGACTTTGCACCACTGTGTCGAGCAGAGTGGGCGGTGCGGCGGACCGGTGGCAGACAAATCCGTGATAGCTGCGGCTGTGCGGGACCGAGATATGCGGGTGCGACGGCGGTTCAAGAACCCAAAGGCCCTGGAACTGCGCTGCCGTGACACACGCGGGCTCCGCCGGCAGCGACCGGATGGAGACGAGTCCGGCGTCGGCACCCGGGACTGCATAAACGCCGCGGGCCACCCGGGACACCGCGCCCCGGGCTAGGGCTGACTTCAGCTGGCAGTCCGAGACTCCCGCGGCAGCGAGATGTTTGGCGCGGGCGACGCCATCGTAGTTTGCAAGCACTTCGGTGATATTGACCATGCGGACATCGTGGCGCCGGCGCCAGCGCCCCGGACAGGGCCGAGCGCCGCTATGTGCAAAAGGGCATGTCCCCCGCGCTCGGCCTGTGAGGAACTTCCCACCGTCAGCACTGGGCATATCCCCCGGGTGGGGCGGGGAGTGAGGGAGGGACAGGTCCGGTGGCAGGAGCGGGCGGTGGACATAGTGGCGTTATGTCCACTCGCAGCCCTGAGGAATGGGCATGTCCCGCGGGCGGGCGGCGCGCGAAGGAGGGGCAGGTCCGGTGGCAGGAGCGGTCGGTGGACATAGTGGCAATATGCCCGCTGGCAGCCCTGAGGAATGGGCATGTCCCGCGGGCGGGCGCGGCTACGTCCGGGTGGGCCGGTAGCGCCGGCACCAGGCCAGCATGCCGACTGTGACCACCGCGATGCCGTAGATCCAGAGATTCCCGGCCAGGTCACCGATGATCAGACGCTTGCCGTTCTCCAGGGTCGACCACCAGCCTGCCAGCGCGTAGCAGAGCGCACCGCAGACCGCGGTCGGCAGCACGGAACGGAAGGCGGCGCCGAGCCAGAGCTGGACGGCGCCCAGCAGCAGCAGCGCGGCGGCGGCACCCCACGGCAACTCGACCCCGGCGAGCAGGATGTCCTGGCCATGCAGCGCGGTGCCCGCGAGGGCAGCAAAAAGAGCTGCCGGCACGGCGGCGGCAAGACCGCCTGCCGTACCGGCAGCTCTTCTATTCACAAATAGTCCGTTTCAGCGCAGGACGCGGAGACTAGACCTTCGCGCGGGCCCGGTTGGACTTGGCGCGCTGGTTGACGTCCAGGATGAGCTTCCGGATGCGGATGGAATCCGGGGTGACCTCGACGCACTCGTCTTCGCGGGCGAATTCGAGTGACTCTTCGAGGGTCAGGTCGCGCGGGGGCGTCAGGTTCTCGAAGGTGTCGGAGGAAGCGGCACGCATGTTGGTGAGCTTCTTTTCCTTGGTGATGTTGACGTCCATGTCATCGGCGCGGGAGTTCTCGCCGACGATCTGGCCTTCGTAGACCTCGGAGGTGGGGCGCACGAAGAAGGAGCCGCGCTCCTGCAGGTTGATCATCGCGAACGGCGTCACAACACCGGCGCGGTCGGCGATCATCGAACCGTTGGTGCGGTATTCGATCGGGCCGGCCCAGGGCTCGTAGCCCTCGGAGATGGAGGCTGCGATGCCGGCGCCGCGGGTGTCCGTGAGGAACTTGGTGCGGAAACCGATCAGGCCACGCGCCGGAACGATGAACTCCATCCGGCACCAGCCGGTGCCGTGGTTCGCCATGTTGGTCATGCGGCCCTTGCGGGCAGCCATGAGCTGCGTAACGGCGCCCAGGTACTCTTCCGGCACGTCGATGGTCATGTGCTCCATCGGCTCGTGGACCTTGCCGTCGACGATCTTGGTGACAACCTGCGGCTTGCCGACGGTCAGCTCGAAGCCTTCACGGCGCATCTGCTCGACCAGGATGGCCAGCGCGAGCTCGCCACGTCCCTGGACTTCCCAGGCATCCGGGCGCTCGGTCGGGAGCACCTTGAGGGAGACGTTACCGATCAGTTCCTTGTCAAGGCGGTCCTTGACCTGGCGGGCCGTGACCTTGGCGCCCTTGACCCGGCCGGCCAGCGGCGAGGTGTTGATACCGATGGTCATCGAGATGGCCGGGTCGTCAACGGTGATCAGCGGCAGCGGCTGCGGGTTGTCGACGTCGGTCAGGGTCTCACCGATGGTGATTTCCTCGATACCGGCGACGGCGACGATCTCGCCCGGTCCGGCGGACTCGGTCGGAACGCGGTCCAGCGCCTTGGTGGCCAGCAGTTCGGTGATCTTGACGTTCTTCATTTCACCGTTCGCGCGGGCCCAGGCAACGGTCTGGCCCTTGCGCAGGGTTCCGTTGTAGATACGCAACAGTGCCAGGCGGCCGAGGAACGGGGAGGCGTCCAGGTTGGTGACGTGCGCCTGGAGGACACCGTTCGGGTTGTAGGTCGGGGCCGGGATGTGCTCCATGATGGCCTGGAAGAGCGGCTCGAGGTCCTCGTTCTCGGGAGCGGAACCGTTGGCGGGCTGCTCGAGGGACGCGCGGCCGACCTTTGCTGCGGCGTAGACGACCGGAACGTTGAGGATCTTGTCCAGGTCCAGGTCCGGAACTTCGTCGGCGAGGTCGGAGGCCAGGCCCAGGAGCAGGTCCATGGACTCGTGCACAACTTCTTCGATCCGCGCGTCGGGACGGTCGGTCTTGTTGACCAGGAGGATCACCGGCAGGTGCGCGGCGAGGGCCTTACGCAGGACGAAGCGGGTCTGGGGCAGCGGGCCCTCAGAGGCGTCAACGAGGAGGACGACGCCGTCGACCATCGACAGGCCGCGCTCGACCTCGCCACCGAAGTCGGCGTGGCCGGGGGTGTCAATGACGTTGATGGTGATGGTCTCGCCCTTGGAGGACGGTCCGTTGTAGGCCACGGTGGTGTTCTTGGCCAGGATGGTGATGCCTTTTTCGCGCTCGAGGTCGCCGGAGTCCATGACCCGGTCTTCGAGGTGGTTGTGTGCGGCAAAGGAGTTGGTCTGCTTGAGCATGGCGTCGACCAGGGTGGTCTTGCCGTGGTCAACGTGGGCCACGATCGCGACGTTGCGCAGGTCACTGCGCGATGCAGTGGCTACCGCGGTGTTGGTGGTGGTTTCAGACATGCGTTATTGCTCGATTCAGTGGTGAAGTCAGCTGTTGTATCGCGACATTTCCAACCGGAACGCACGACGGTTACGCCCCTTTGGCACAGGGCACCTTCATCCATTCTAAACGCTAGGGGTTTTATTGGCCTAAATTCGCTAAATCCCGCAGCGCGGCCGGGGTAGTCAGGACGGGAAATCGACCCACGGAGGTGAGCAAGATCACTGATTTTCCGGACACCAGGCGCCGCCCACACTCGTTTAAACGGCCGGAGCCGGCGCCCACCCCACTGGGGCGGACACCGGCTCCGGTGCACTGCAGCTGAGGCCGATCAGCGAGCTGCTGACCGGCTCACGTCAATCTGTCAGGCAACTTCCGGGGGCAGCATCAGGCGCGCACCCGGGATGGCGTTGAGCAGCGCCTTGGTGTAGTCCTGTTGAGGCGCGTCGAAGACGTCGTCGGTCGAGCCTGTTTCCACCAGCTTGCCCTTCTCCATGACGCACACGTGGTCGGCGATCTGCCGGACCACTGCGAGGTCGTGGGTGATGAACAGGTAGGTCAGGCCGAGCCGGGACTGCAGTTCCGCCAGCAGGTTCAGCACCTGCGCCTGCACCAAGACGTCCAGCGCGGACACGGCCTCGTCGCAGATGATCACTTCGGGATCCAGCGCCAGGGCCCGCGCGATCGCGACACGCTGGCGCTGCCCGCCCGAGAGTTCGTTCGGGTACCGCTGCATGGTCGACTGCGGCAGTGACACCTGGTCCAGCAGCTCGCGGACCTTCTTCTCCCGGCTGGCCTTGTCACCGATCTTGTGGACCCGCAACGGCTCCTCGACGGTCCGGTAGATGTTGTACATCGGGTCCAGCGAACCGTACGGATCCTGGAAGATCGGCTGCACCCGGCGGCGGAAGGCGAACAGTTCCTTGCTTTTCAGCGCAGACGTGTCGACGCCGTCGAAAATGATCTTGCCCGACGTCGGCTCCAGCAGGTTCAGCACCATCTGCGCCACGGTGGACTTGCCGGAACCCGACTCGCCCACGATCGCCGTCGTCGTTCCCCGCTTGACGCTGAAGGAGACGTCGTCGACGGCGGTGAAGTCGGTTGACTTGCCGAGCCCGGAACGTAGCTTGAAGACTTTGCTCAGGTTCTGGATCTGCAGCACGTCTTCCGTCAGCGTCGGGGCAACCACGGCAGCCTCGGCGGGGGCCAGCAGCTCGTTCGTCGAGAAGCCCAGCTCCTTGGCCGCCTGGATCCGCCGTGACGCCAGCGACGGCGCCGAGGCGACCAGCCGCTGCGTGTACGGGTGCTGCGGGTTCTGCAGCAGCTCCAGGGACGGACCGGCCTCGACGACGTTGCCGCGGTACATCACCACGACCTTGTCCGCACGCTCTGCGGCCAGGCCGAGGTCGTGGGTGATGAGCAGCACGGAGGTGCCCAGTTCCGCGGTCATCGCCTCCAGGTGGTCCAGGATTTGGCGCTGCACCGTGACGTCCAGGGCCGACGTCGGCTCATCGGCGATGAGCAGGCGCGGCTGGCAGGATAGCCCGATCGCGATCAGGGCGCGCTGGCGCATGCCGCCGGAGAACTCGTGCGGGTACTGCTTGGCCCGCCGGGCGGCGTCCGGCAGCCCGGCCTGGGCCAGGACCTTTGCGACGTCGTCCGGGCCGCTGGGACGGCCGTTGGCCTTCAGCGTCTCCTTGACCTGGGCACCGATCTTCCAGACCGGGTTCAGGTTGGACATCGGGTCCTGCGGGACCATGCCGATGATGTTGCCGCGCAGTTCGATCATCCGCTTTTCGGAGGCATGCGCGATGTCCTCGCCGTCGAGCAGGATCTGCCCGCCGGCGACGCGGCCGTTGCCGGGCAGCAGCCCGATCGCTGCCAGCGCCGTCGTGGACTTGCCGGAGCCAGACTCGCCCACAATGGCTACCGTCTCGCCGGGCATGATGGTCAGGTGTGCGTTGCGCACGGCCTGGACCTCGCCGCTGCCGGTTTTGAACGAGATCGCGAGATCGCGGATTTCCAGCAATGGCCGGTCTACCGGGGTTCCGGCCTCGTGAATCGTGACGTCGGAAGTTGTCATGTTTGCCTCCTTCATCGCTGACGGCTCTTCGGATCGAGGGCATCACGGAGGGCGTCGCCCAGCATGATGAAGCTCAAGACGGTGATGGACAGGGCTGTTGCCGGGTAGAGCAGCACAGCCGGGTTGGTGCGGATGGAGGACTGCGCGGCGGAGATGTCGTTGCCCCACGACATCACGGAGCCGGGCATGCCGATGCCGAGGAACGAGAGCGTGGCTTCGGCGACGATGAAGACGCCGAGTTCCATGGTCGCCAGCACGATGATCGGTGCCAACGCGTTCGGGAGCACGTGGCTGACCAGGGATCCCAGCCGGGAGACGCCGAGCGACCGGGCGGCCGTCACGAAGTCGGCGTTGCGCACCTCGATGACGGCGCCGCGGGTAATGCGGGCCATCTGCGGCCAGCCGAGCACCACCAGGACCAGGACCACTGTCCACACCCCGCGGTTTTCCCGCATCAGCGGAAGCTGTGTCAGGACCAGGGCTCCCAGGACGATCGGAAGGGCGAAGAAGATGTCGCCGAGTCGGGCGATCACGGTATCCACCCAGCCGCCGAAGAAGCCGGCCAGCGCGCCGAGGGTGACGCCGATGATCAGCACGCAGATCACCGAGAACACCCCGACCATCAGCGAAGCCTGGGTGCCGTGGATGATGCGCGAGTAGATGTCGCAGCCCTGGAAGGTGAAGCCCAGCGGGTGACCATCGGTGGGGGCACCGTTGGAGTTGGCCAGCTCGCAGCCGTTGTCCGGGGCAACCTGGGTGAAGAGCCCGGGGAAGACCGCCACCACGATAATCAGCGCGATCATCACCGCGGAAATGATGAAGAGCGGACGACGCCGGAGCTTGCGCCAGGCGTCTGCCCACAGGCTCAGCGGGGCGTCTTCGACCTTGACGGCATCCGTTGCCAGCAGAGGGGTTTCCTCGACCGGGGCAACAAAGTGCTCGGATGTTCGATTAGTTTTCATAGCGGATCCTCGGGTCAAGCCAGGCGTACAGCAGATCGACCAACAGGTTGGCGAGAACGAAAACCAGCACCAGGACGCTCACAATGGCGACCACGGTGGGGCCTTCACTTCGGAGAATGGCCTGGTACAGCTTCTGGCCAACGCCGGGGACATTGAAGATGGCTTCGGTCACGATCGCGCCGCCCATCAGGCCGCCCAGGCTCGCGCCGAGGTAGGTGATCACAGGGATCAGCGAGTTGCGCAGGACGTGGGTCACCACGACCTGGCGCCGGGCCAGGCCCTTGGCGGTGGCGGTGCGGACATAGTCGGCGTTCATGTTTTCGATGACGGACGCACGCGTCAGGCGCAGCACGTAGGCGAAGGACACCATGCCGAGGACCACTGCGGGAAGGATCAGGCTTCCCCAGGTGACATCCGAACCGACTGTGGGTTTGGCCCACCCCAGTTGGACGCCAATCAGCAGCTGCAGCGCGAAACCGAGCACGAAGGTCGGAATGGCGATCACGACCAGCGACAGGATGAGGACTGTGCTGTCGAAGATGCCGCCCTTGCGCAGACCGGCGACAAGGCCAAAGGCGATGCCGAAGACGCCCTGGATGATGAGCGCCTCAATGGCGAGCATGGCCGTGACGGGGAAGACGCGGGCGAGGGTGGCGGCGATCGGCTGGCCGGTGAAGTCGACGCCGAGGTTGAAGGTGAACAGGTTCTTCAGGAACAGGCCGTACTGGACCCAGAACGGCTGGTCCAGGTTGTACTGCTGGCGCAGCTGCGCGATGACCGCCTCGCTCGGCGGGCGGTCGCCGAAGAGCGCGCGGATGGGGTCGCCCGGAAGGGCAAAGACCATGAAGTAGACGAGCAGAGTGGTTCCGAGAAAGACCGGAATAACCTGCAACAGGCGCCGAAGGATGAACTGGATCACAGCCGCACCTCCGGTGAGATGGTCGTACGAAGGGAAATCATGGGACAGCTTCCTGCCGGTTTCAAGCGTATGGGGGCCCGGCAAGGCCGGACCCCCAAGCTTTAGTGATGTGGAAATGAGTTCCAGGAACTCAGGAACTACTTGGCCGTGATGGCCCAGTACTGCAGAACGCCGTTCCAGCCGGAGTCAACGTTGCTGACATTCTGGCTCCAGACAGCCTGGCGTGCGGAGTACCACAGCGGCAGGTTGGGGAGGTCCTTGAACAGGATCTCCTGTGCCTGGGTGAACTTCTTGTTGGCGTCGTCCGTGGACTTGGCGCCCAGGCCTTCGGTGAGGAGCTTGTCGAACTCGGGGTTCGTGTAGCCCTCGTAGTTGGCGCTGGCGTCGGTCTTCAGCAGCGGGCCGAGGAAGTTGAACAGCGACGGGTAGTCGGCCTGCCAGCCGGCGCGGGTCAGGCCCGGCAGCTCCTTGGCGACGCGCAGCTTCAGGATTTCTGCGAACTTGGCGAAGGGCTGGCCTTCGGCCTTGATTCCCAGGTTGTTCTTGAAGTTGTTGGCGACGGCGTCGATCCATTCCTTGTTGCCACCGTCGGTGTTGTACGCGAGCTGCAGGGTCTTGTCGGCGGGCCACGGGCTGATTGCGTCAGCCTTGGTCCAGAGATCCTTCGCCTTGGCGGCGTCAAACTTCAGGACCTCGGAGCCGGCAACGTTTTCGTTGTAGCCGTCAACAGCCGGGGAGGTGAAGTCCTTGGCCGGGATGCGGGTGCCGGAGAAGATGACCTTGGTGATCTCCTCGCGGTTGATCGCCATCGAGAGGGCCTGGCGGCGCAGCTGGCCTGCTTCGCCCTGGAACTCGGGCAGGTAGCCCGGGATGTTCAGGGTGGAGTTGCCGGCGTACGGCTTGTTCAGGTTGTTCTCCGGGAAGTCCGTGGTGTAGGTCTTCAGCGCGTTGGTCGGCAGGACGTCCGTGACGTCCAGGTTGTTGGCCTGGATGTCCGTGTAGGCCGGGGCCGGGTCGGTGTAGAACTTGAAGGTCACGCCGCCGTTCTTGGCTTCGCGGGGACCTTTGTAGTCAGCGTTCTTGACGAGGGCGATCTGGCTGTCGTGCTGCCAGGCGCCTTCCTTTTCCATCTTGTACGGGCCGTTGCCGATCGGGTTCTCGCCGAACTTCTTCGGGTCCTTGAGTGCGTCGGCGGGCAGCGGCATGAAGGCCGAGTAGCCGAGGCGCAGCGGCCAGTCGGCTTCCGGCTGCGTCAGCTTGACCTCAATGGTGGTGTCGTCCTTCAGGACGAGGCCGGAGAGGGTTTCGGCGGTGGGGGCGGGGACTTCGGTTTCCTTGCCGTCGGCCCCCGCCTGCTTCGTGGTGGCGCTGACTGCGTCGTAGCCTTCCACGGACTCGAAGAAGCTGCTGTTGCCCTGCGCATTGGTGCTAAGCGCGGCAAAGTTCCAGGCGTCAACGAAGCTCTTGGCGGTGACTGCCTCGCCGTTGGTGAACTTGGTGCCCGTCTTGACCTTGATGACGTAGTTCTGGCCGTCCGCGGATTCAATGGACTCGGCCAGGGCGTTGACCGACTTGCCGCTGGGGTCGTAGCTGGTCAGTCCCTCGAAGAGGAGTTCGACAACGCGGCCGCCGTAGACTTCGCCGGTGTTGGCGGGCATCAGGGGGTTCTGGGGTTCGTTGCTGTAAGCGGTGATGACCTTGTTGGGGTCGCCGGCAGCCTGGCTGGCTCCGTTTGAGGTGCCGCCTCCGGCGCCGCATCCGGTCAGGGCGAGAGCGGCGATGGCCACCATGCCCAGTGCTTTGGAAGTGCGCGAAAAACGCATTCCGCCTCCTATGAGTTGTGGGAGTTCGTGAGGGAAAATCTTATGCTTCCCCGCAGGCAGGCACAGAGATATCCCTGTGACGTGGCCTACATACCCGAGTAGCTTAGCCCCACACTGTCCAGATGGTGGAACTCTGTTGCCAAACCGTGACCCGACAAAAGCGTGACTGATTCGTCAAGCGCAATGTATTTTAGGTCACACCTTACCGGCTGGTAATATTCGTGCCCCGGTCCAGCAGGGTTAAGGAGGGTTAACTCTTTTCAGCCTGCATTAGCTGGGCGCGCAATTCACGGCGTTCCCGCTGTTTCTCCGGATCCGGCAGCGGCACCGCGGCCAGCAGCCGCTGGGTGTAGGGCTCCTGCGGATTGCGCAGAATCTGGTCCCGGGTGCCCTGCTCGACGATCCGGCCGCGCTGCATCACGCAGATCCGGTCTGCCAGCACGTCCACGACGGCAAGGTCATGGGTGACGAAGAGGCAGGCAAACCCGAGCTCCTTCTGCAGGTTCTGGAACAGGTCGAGCACCTTGGCCTGCACGGAGACATCCAGGGCCGAGGTGGGTTCGTCGGCGACCATCAGCTTCGGCTTGAGCGAAAGTGCCCGCGCGATGCCAACCCGCTGCTTTTGGCCGCCGGAGAGCTCGTGCGGGTAACGGTTGCGGTAGTTCCGCGGGAGCTCCACCTGGTCCAGCAGCGCCTCGATCCGCTTCTGCAGTTCGACACCTTTCGCCACCCCGGAGAGGTACATCGGCTCGCCGATGCTCTCGCCGATCGGAAGCCTTGGGTTCAGCGACGACGACGGGTCCTGGAACACCATGCCAACGTGGCGGCGCATCTCGTGCAGCTGCCGTCCGTTCCGCTTGGCGGCGGAAATGTCCTGGCCGACGACTTTCATGGTGCCGGCCGCAACCGGCAACAGCCCGACGGCGGCGCGGCCGATGGTCGTCTTGCCGGAACCGGACTCCCCCACCAGCCCGACAACCTGGCCCGGATAGATCACGAGGTTGGCGCCTTCAACGGCCCGGAACGCCGGAACACGGCCCTGTTTGGGGTATTCGATGGCCACGTCCGTTAGCTCCAGCACCGGCTCACCCTGCGGCCTGGCGGCCTCCGCGGCAGCCAGGGCCGCAGCGTTTTCCCGCTCGCGCCGAAGCAGCTGCGACTCCGGGATCGTGCTGAGTTCGACGTGGGTGGCGGCGGCGAGGGCTGCGGTGACATCCACTTCCGCGGCGGTGTCCGTGCCGCCCTGGCCGAGGTGCGGAACGGCTGCGAGCAGGGCCTTGGTGTACTCGTGCTGTGGGTTGTGGAAGATCTCCGCCGCCGTGCCGGTTTCCACGATCACGCCGCGGCGCATCACGGCGATCCGGTCTGCCAGGTCGGCCACGACGCCCATGTCATGGGTGATCAGGACGATGGCGCTGTCCAGCTTGTTGCGCAGGTTGCGCATGAGGTCCAGAATTTCCGCCTGGACCGTCACGTCGAGGGCGGTTGTGGGCTCGTCGGCGATCAGCAGTTTGGGATCGCAGGAAAGGGACTGGGCGATCATGGCGCGCTGCCGCTGGCCGCCGGAGAGCTGGTGCGGGTAGGAGCGGAAGGCCTTCTCCGGATCCGGCAGCTCCACAAGCTCGAGCATCCGCAGGGCGCGCAGCCGCGCCTCGGCGGGTGAGACCTCGCTGTGCAGCCGGACAGTCTCCACGATCTGGGCGCCCACCGTGTACACCGGGTTCAGGGCGGTCATCGGCTCCTGGAAGATGACAGCCACCTCCTTGCCGCGGACGGCCCGGATGTTGGCCTCATCCGCGCCCAGCAGCTCCCTGCCGGCGAGTTTGACACTCCCGCTCACGCGGCTGTTGCTCGGCAGCAGACCCAGCAGGGCCATTGAGCTGGCACTCTTGCCCGAGCCCGACTCCCCCACGATGGCGAGCACTTCGCCGGCCCGCACCTCATAGTTCAGCCCGATCGCGGCCGGAACCCATTTCTTGTCCACACCAAAGTCGACGCTCAGACCGCGGACTTCCAGGACAGGTTCGCTCTTGCCCGGAGCCGGGATAATAGCCGGATCGAGGGTGATGAAGTCAGTCATGAGGGGGTCTTCCTTCCACCCGGGCCGCCGGTCCACCGGGGATTAGTGCTGCGGCTCGGAATACTGAATTATTGGGGGCATGAGCTCTGCGCCGCACGCCGGTCACGTCGAAATCTTTAAAGCCCGCACGAACACCTGGTTCGCATGGCTGTCTTGGTCGGTCGCTGCCCTCGGAATCGCCGTTACGATGATCGTGGCCGGACCGGGGGCGCTGACCGGAACGGCGCCGCTGCTGCTGGTCGCGTTCCTGGGCTGGCAGCTGTTCTGGTTGCCGGCCGTCATCGTGCATGACGGCGGGATCACCCTGGAGAATCCGTTCCGGTCGATCCTGGTGCCCTGGGAAGCCCTGGTCCACGTCGACACGCGTTTTGCCCTCACCCTGGTCACGGCCCACAAAAGCTACGCGGCCTGGGCAGCGCCGGCGCCCGGCATCTGGGGCGGGCGCAATGCCCACCCGGAGGACCTCCGGGGCCTGCCGGCAACCACCTACGGTCCCGGCCAGTCTGTCCGTCCCGGGGATCTCAAGACCACGGACTCCGGCCAGGCGGCCCGCCTGGTGCGGACGCGCTGGCAGGAGCTGGTGGAGAGCGGCGCACTGGCGGCCGGCGATGCCGCCACCACGAAGGTCACGGTGCGCTACCGCTGGGCGGCGTCCGCCGCCGTCGTACTGTTGACGGCGGCCAGCTACTGGGCTATCGCGGCCCTGTAGCTTGGCCGTGCCGGCACTGCGGGGGGCAGCCATCTAGTCGCCCTTGGTTCCGTCGAACGCGGTAACCGGGGTCGCTTCGACGGGGTGCTTTCCGGTGTCTTTGGCCTTCTTGGCGTTGAATTTCTTCTGCCGCGGATCGAAGGCGTCCCGCAGGCCGTCGCCGATGAAGTTGATGCTCAGGCAGATCAGCACAATAAACAGGCCGGGGAACCAGAACAGCCACGGCCGGGTGGCAAAGGCCTCCTGGTTCTGCGAAATCAGCAGCCCGAGCGAGGTATCCGGGGCTTTGACCCCGACGCCGAGGTAGCTCAGGGCCGTCTCGGTGAGGATCGCGGCGGACATCGTCAGCGTGACATTGACGATCAACACGCCGACGGCGTTGGGCAGGATGTGTTTGAAGATGATGCGGGCATTGCTGGCCCCGGAAATCCGCGCCGCATCGACGAATTCGCGTTCGCGCAACGAGAGGAACTCCCCGCGCATCAGCCGCGCGAGTCCGACCCAGGTGATCAGGCCGAGGAAGATGCCCAGCGCCAGGATGCCGTTGTTGCTGGCGAAGGAGGCGAACCAGCTGCCGGAGTCCCGCCGGCCGGCCATCTGTGCCATCACCGCGGCGAGCAGCAGCCCGGGAATGATGATGATGACGTCGGTGAGGCGCATCAGCACCGCTTCCGTCCAGCCGCGGAAGTAGCCGGACAGTGCACCGACCACGACGCCGACCAGGCCGGCAATAAGGCCGATCACGACCATAACGGTGATGGATTGCTGGGCGCCGCGCATCGTCATGGCGAATAGGTCCCGGCCGATCCGGTCCTGGCCGAACGGGTGCTCGCCCCAGGCCAGTGGCCACAGCGAGGCGGTGGGCACCCCATCGTTGACCAGGGGCGTGACCTGGTCGTGGCTGTATTTCCACCAGCCGGGGATGCCCCAGTAGCCGACGGAGGTGAAGGCGGTGAGGAAGATGATGGCGAAGACGACAAGCCCGATGATGGCGCCGGAGTGGCCCAGGAACCGTTTCCGTACGATTTGGCCCTGGCTCAGGCCTTTGGCTTCGAGGATCGGCTCGATGCCGGCCGCCGGCAGCCCGGCGTCCTCGGCCATGATTTCGTCCTGCTGACTTGGCTGGCTCATGCTTTTACCCTTACGCGTGGATCAAGTGCGGAGTACGCGAGGTCCGCAATGAGGTTGAAGCCCATGGCTGTGATGGCCACACAGATGAAGACGCCCATCACCGGGTTGGGATCGATGTGCTGGATGCCGTCCAGGAACAGGAAGCCCATCCCCCGGACCGAAAAGACCGTTTCGGTGATGACGGCGCCGCCGATCAGCCCGCCGATGTCGAAGGCCACAATGGTGGCGATCGGGATCAGCGCGTTGCGGAAGGCGTGGCGCATCACGACGGTCCGCTCCGACAGGCCCTTGGCGCGGGCGGTCCGGATGTAGTCCATGTTCATGATTTCCAGCATTGAGGCCCGGGTGAACCGGGTGTAGCCGGCCAGCGAAATCAGGATCAGCGCCATGGTCGGCAGGATCAGATGCGTGAAGGAATCCAGGCTCAGGATCCAGAAATCGCCCTCGATGTTCGGCGTGCCGGCGCCGATGGTGGCAATGGGACGGCCCCGGACCCGGCTGTTGTTGAAGTACGTCGGCCACGCCTGCATGTAACGGTCCAGCAGGATCAGGAAGCCGACCAGGAACGAGGTGAGCGCGGCGGCCCGCATGGACTGCCCGCGGTCGTAGCCGCCCATCAGGTAGCCGATGCCCAGGCCGACGAGCACAGCGGCCACCGCGAGGAGCACGATCATCAGGAAAGTCGCCTCATTGAGCAGCGGCTGGATGACGAAGTAGACCACCAGACCGACGCCGACTGCGATCAGCGCCGACTGCAGCGCCTTGCGGTTTTTGAGTCCGGCCGACAGCAGGGTCACGGCGAACGCAATGCCGACGCCGGCGATCACAATGACGACCGGCCCAAGTCCGGGGGTCTTGAACCACTCCGTGGCAGAAAAATACACGAGCACAGCGGAGACGAACAGAAAAACGACGCCGCCGACGAGCACCCTGCGCTTCAGCTCGCCACCGAGTGCCACTGCTGTCAGCACGCCGACGACAGCACCGATGAGCAGGGCTACCGGCATCGGCACCTCAGGATTTCGAAGGAAGTTGTTGAACCCGATGGCGCCGAACTCCTTCAGCAGGACCGCGACCCAGAAGATCGGGAGGGAGAAGAACAGGAAGGCCATAAAGGTCACGCCGTAGTCCAGCGTGCTGTACTGGCGCAGGGCCGTGATGATGCCAAGCGTGATTCCGATCAGGATCGCCAGCACGGTGGCGCCCGTGACGAGGGTCAGGGTTTGGACCAGCGCGTGCCCCAGGGCATCGGTGATGGGCTGGCCGGCGATGTTCTTGCCCAGGTCGCAGGAGCCGGCGAACGGGATAAGACACTTGGCCGCGCCGCCGAGCCACTGGAAGTACCGGAGCGGGGCGGGGGTGTCCAGTTGCAGCAGCTCGGTGCGTGCGTCCATCAGCTGCTGTTTGTTGGGGGCGCTGCTGGCACGGAATTCCTCGAGGGGATCGCCTGACGCCGCTGTCAGGAGATACACCAGGAAGGATGCGCCAAGGAGTATGAGGGCGGCGGTAATAAGCCGCCGGACTATGTAGGTCACCATGGGAATAGAACCTCGGTATTCGGGCCCAGGGGTTGCCCGGACCGGTCGCAGAGTTTGGCCGTTTCCCCGCGGATGGTGTGGCAGGGCCCGCCATCATGAGGGGGTGTCGCTAGAAAGGCGCCGGAACCAGAATGCCCGGTCCCGACGCCTTTAGCTAGCAAGTGTCACTTGCGGTCGTCGGCTACTTCTGTGCCCACTCCCAGAAGTTCCACCAGACACCGGTCTGGTTCGGCATGTACTTCACGCCGGTAATGCGGTCGCTGTAAGCGTCCACGCCGACTGCCTGGAACAGCGGAAGGCCGTAGGCGGAAGCCCAGATCTTCTTGTCGATCTGCTTGATCAGGGCGTCCTGCTTGCCCTTGTCGGTGGTGACAATCAGTTCATCCATGAGCTTGTCGGCTTCCGGATCGCTGAACTGGTTGAAGTTGGAGTCGTTGCCGGTCTTGAAGATCTGCGGAACACCGGAAACGCCAACACCCGAGTTGATCCAGCCGAAGATGGTGGCATCGTAGCTGCCGTCGCCCAGGGCCTTGCCCCAGTCAGACTTGCCCAGTCCGCCGTCGACGATCTTGAAGCCAGCCTTGGCGGCGGACTCGCTGATCAGTGCGAACATGTCGGCACGGTTGGGGTTGTCCTTGTTGTACATGATGCGGACTTCAGGCGTGGCACCGTTGAGGAGCTTCTTGGCGCCCTCGATGTCGACATCCGCGTAGGCCGAGGATCCGTTGTCCTTGACGGACTCGGTGTACAGGGCCTGGTCCGGCACGAACAGCTGAGAGTCCAGCGGTGCAGCCTTCGGGTCGAGCTTCTTGACGATCTTGTCGACGATGTCCTTGCGCGGGACGCTCTTCATGAACGCTTCGCGGACGCTCTGCTCAGCAAAGACGCCGCTGTAGTTGAGGTCGATGTGGTCGTAGGAAAGCTGGTTTCCGATCTCGACCGTGACGCCCTGGCTTTCCAGGGCCTTGAGCTGCTCCACCGTGTCAGCCGAAGCCTGCGGTGCGATGATGTCGGCTTCGCCGTTCTTGAGCGCCTGTACCTGGGCCGGCGCGGAACCGATGTAGCGGACGGTGATTTCGTCCAGCTTGGCTTCCGGCCCCCAGTTGTAGTCCTTGTTCTTGACCATGGTCAGGGACTGGTCCTGGTTGACGCCCTTGACGATGTAGGGACCGTTGGAGAGGTAGAGGCTCGGGTCCGCCGGCAGGGTCTTGGAGTCGAAGCCGGTGTTCCACAGCTCGGCCATGGCCTGGAGCTGCGTGTTGGCCGGCTGGGGGGCTGCCGCGTCGCCGCGCTTCATGCCCTTCAGCAGATCAACGAAAGCCTTGGCATCCGTCAGGCCGGCCTTTTTGGCGAGCACGTGGGCCGGGATGTCGATGCCGGGGCCGCCGAGCGCGATTTCCCAGTCGGAGAACGGCTTGGAGTACTTGACCGTCATGGACTTGCCGTCGTCGCTGAGCTCCGGGAAGTCAGACAGCGCAATACCGGTGGGATCACCGGCGTAGGAGAAGTAGGAGGTTCCGGTCTTTGCCTCTGCGTCGGCATCGTTGTAGTACCCGGAGAAGGCGGCCCACTGCAGCAGAAGGTCAGCAGTGGTAACGGGAGTTCCGTCCGACCATTTCACGCCGTCATTGATGGTGTACTTCACCGTGAGCGGATCGTCGGAGGTCTTCTCCATCTTGCCGAACTTCTCGTTCCGCACGACATTGAGCTTGTTGTCGATGTAGAAGAACCCCGAGTGGGTGGCGTAGCTGACCTTCGAGTTGATGTCAGTGTTGCCGTCAGCTGTGTTGGGGTTGAACGTGTTGAAGGCGTTCACCTCCACGACAGTTGCCGATCCGCCTGTCTTGCTTGCTGCCGCAGCAGTGGTCGGGGATGTCCCGCCGCCGTTGCCTGCGCAGGCGCTGAGGGCGAGGGCAGCTGCTGCTGCCACGCCCACTGCTTTGGAAATACGACCGAAGCGCATTCCGCCTCCTTGTTTCTGTGGTGTGGTTGAGACCGAGGCCGTAGGCACCGGGCAGACGTCCACACTCCCCCATCGGCAGTGTGGGCCGTCTCACATGGGATGAAGCGTAAACCCAAATCCGGCGATCGGCACGCAAAGTTGACCGACTGTAAAGTTCGTTACCGAGCTGCAACATTAGCCGAATCGTCAACGCGCGAATTCCGCCACGATTATTGACGCGGCGCATGCTCGGCGCTAATCTCCGCGGGTACAGAAAAGCCCCGATTCGAAAATCGGGGCTCCTCGAGTTAATCCTTAATTACTTGATGAATAATCATTCCGTCACACGTTGAACCGGAACTCCACCACGTCGCCGTCGGCCATGACATATTCCTTGCCCTCGATCCGGACCTTGCCGCGGGACTTCGCCTCCGCCATGGAACCGGCCTCGATGAGATCGTCGAAGGAGACGACTTCGGCCTTGATGAAGCCGCGCTGGAAATCGGAGTGGATCACTCCGGCCGCCTGCGGGGCCGTGTCGCCCTGGTGGATGGTCCAGGCCCGGGTTTCCTTGGGGCCAGCGGTCAGGTAGGTCTGCAGCCCGAGGGTGTGGAAGCCGACGCGGGCCAGCTGGTCGAGGCCGGATTCGTCCTGGCCGTTCATTTCGAGCATTTCGCGGGCTTCTTCCTCGTCCAGCTCAACGAGGTCGGATTCGAGCTTCGCGTCCAGGAAGATGGCGTCCGCCGGGGCCACCATGGCGCGCAGTTCCGCCTGCTTCTCCGGGCTGCCCAAAATGCCTTCGTCCGCGTTGAAGACATAGATGACCGGCTTGGCGGTCAGGAGGCTGAGCTCCCTGAGGTGCTCCATCTCCAGCTTGGCGCTCTTGACCGAGGAGAAGATGGTGTCGCCACGTTCCAGCACTGCCTGGGCCGCCTTGATGGCCGTGAGCTCGGCGGCGTCCCGCTTTTTGATCTTGACTTCTTTTTCGATCCGGGGGATGGCATTTTCGATGGTCTGCAGGTCAGCCAGGATCAGCTCGGTGTTGATGATCTCCATGTCCGAGCGGGGGTCCACTTTGCCGTCGACGTGGATGACGTCGGGGTCATCGAACACGCGCACCACCTGGACGATGGCCTCGGCCTCGCGGATGTTGGCGAGGAATTTGTTGCCCAGGCCTTCGCCCTCCGAGGCACCCTTGACGATGCCGGCGATGTCTACGAAGGACACCGGAGCGGGCAGCAGGCGCTGGGATCCGAAGACGGCGGCAAGCTTGGCGAGACGCGGGTCCGGCAGGTTGACGACGCCCACGTTCGGCTCGATCGTTGCGAACGGATAGTTCGCAGCGAGCACCTGGTTGCGGGTCAGTGCGTTGAAAAGAGTTGATTTGCCGACGTTGGGCAGTCCGACGATGCCAATAGTAAGAGCCACGAGTACTAATTCTACCTGCTCTGCCCGTTCTCCCCCACGCTCCCCCCACGCCGGCCCGGCCGGCGTCCGGTTGGATGCCTGCAGGGCGTCGGCCGGAAACTGTCGCAGGGGCATGCCAGAGTGAAGCCATGGACGCTTTCGCACTGATTCTTTCCCTCCTCATGCTGCTTGTCGGCGCAGTCGCCGGCGCAGCCGTGGTCTATCTTCTGGTCCGCCGGCGAACGCTCGCGGTGGAGCAGGACTTCGACGCCGTCTCCGGCCGGCTGTCCGAGGTCAGCGCCCAGTTCGCCGCGGCCGACGCCGAGCGGCGGCTGCTGGCTGTCCAAAACCGGGAACTCGGCGAGTCCCGGAACCAGGACGGCAGCGTCCTGCGGGCCTTGGCGCCGGTGGCGGAGAAGCTCACGGCAGTCCAACAGCAGGTGTCGCTGCTGGAGCGCGACCGGCTGGAGCAGTACGGACAGTTGGCCCAGCAGCTGCAGGAGGCCCGGCTGTCCGACGAACAGCTGCTGCGCTCAACGCATGCGCTGGAGTCCGCGCTGCGGTCCAACAGTGCCCGTGGCCAGTGGGGCGAAGTCCAGTTGCGACGAGTGGTCGAGGCGGCTGGCATGTTGCGCCACGTCGATTTCCACGAACAGGTGCACAGTGCGCAGCAGCAGGGTGCCGCGACCGATTCGAGCCTCCGGCCCGATCTGGTCGTGCAGCTTCCCGGCCAGAAGCAGCTGGTGGTTGACGCCAAGGTGCCGCTCGCCTCCTACCTGGCGGCCCAGGAGCTCGGGGCGTCCGCCGGCGGGCAACTGCACACACAGGGACAGGGCGGCCAGCAGACCCACCTGCTGGCGCATGCCAAGGCCCTGAAATCCCACGTGGACGCGCTGAGCAACAAGAAGTATTGGGACATACCGGGCAACTCCCCGGAACTCGTGGTCTGCTTCCTGCCGGCCGAGTCGATTCTGGCGGCCGCCCTGTCGGCCGACCCGGCGCTGCTGGACTACGCGCTGTCCCGGAACGTGGTGCTGGCGTCCCCGTCCACCCTGCTCGCGGTCCTGAAGTCCGTCGCCTTCACCTGGCGCCAGGACGTCCTGACCGACAGCGCGCGTGAGCTCTTCGAGCTGGCCCACCAGCTCTATGAGCGGATGGGAACCCTCGGGGAGAATGTCAGCAAACTGGGCGCCTCGCTCAAAACGTCGGTGGACCGCTACAACTCCATGGTCGGCACGCTGGAGGCCCGCGTCCTGCCGACCGCCCGGAAGCTCAATTCACTGGACGCGACCGGGCTGACCACGCCCGCGGCCGTGGAGGTGACGCCGCGTTCGGTTGCTGCCCCGGAACTCCAGCCCGGGCACGCGCCCGGGATCGGGTCCTCACCCGGGATCGGGTCCGCCGAAACGGACCAGGAGTCCGCGGCTTAGGAAGCTGTCCCGCGAAGGAGCCCTAGGAGGTCCCGGGACGTCCGGAAGGTCTAGGAGGTCTGGGCCGGGCGTGTGCCGCGTCCCCCGAGGGCACGGGTGACGTCGCCCGCCTGCTTTAGCGTGGCGCGAAGCTCCTTGGGCAACGAGAAGAGCAGGTCCTCCTCGGCCGTGACGACTTCCTCGACCGATCCATAGCCGTAGTCCGCGAGCAGCCGCAGGACATCCTTGACCAGGACTTCGGGAACCGAGGCACCCGAGGTCACGCCGACGGTGGCGACTCCCTCGAACCAGGATTCGTCCACTTCATTCGCGAAATCCACGCGGTAGGAGGCCTTGGCACCGTACTCCAGCGCCACCTCCACGAGCCGGACCGAGTTCGAGGAGTTGGCTGATCCGACCACAATCACCAGGTCTGCCTGCGGCGAGATCTTCTTGATCGCCACCTGGCGGTTGGTGGTCGCGTAGCAGATGTCGTCGCTGGGCGGATCCTGCAGGGTCGGGAACCGTTCCTTAAGCAGCCGGACGGTCTCCATTGTTTCGTCGACGCTGAGGGTGGTCTGGGACAGCCAGATGACCTTCTCCGGGTCCCGGACCGTGACCTTGTCGACCTCATGGGGGCCGTTGATGATCTGGATGTGCTCAGGGGCCTCGCCGGCGGTTCCTTCGACCTCTTCGTGGCCGTCGTGGCCAATGAGCAGGATGTCGAAGTCGTCCTTAGCGAAGCGGACCGCCTCCTTGTGCACCTTGGTCACGAGCGGGCAGGTGGCGTCGATGGTCCGCAGCCCCCGGTCCTCGGCGGACTGCACGACGGCGGGTGAGACGCCGTGCGCGGAGAAAATCACCAGGGCCCCCTCGGGGACCTCGTCGGTCTCGTCCACGAAGATTGCGCCCTTTTCCTCCAGGGAGCTGACCACATGCACGTTGTGGACGATCTGTTTGCGGACGTACACCGGCGGACCGTAGTGCTCCAGGGCCTTTTCCACCGCGATGACTGCGCGGTCGACGCCGGCGCAGTAGCCGCGCGGGGCTGCGAGCAGGACCCTCTTCGTGCCGGAGACGGTTGCCGCCGCCAGCACTTCTTCCGGCGAACGCCGCCGGCGGGGAACGGTGGGCATCGGAATGGAAACAGCGGTGGAGGTCATGCCCCAATGCTACCGGTGTTGGGCGGCGCTACCGTGGCCCGGCCGCGGGCCCGCGTCGGCGCCCGCCGACGAGGCGCAGCACGAGTCCGACCGCCAGCAGGAGGCCGCCAACCATAACGGCCACCAGGGTCCACTGCCCGAAACTGGCGCTGGCGGCCGAGACGAACTCGCTCTTGAAGATCTCCGCCACCTCGTTGCCGCTGCTGGTTCGCGCCACGGCACCCCCGACGGCGTCTGCGGCCAGCGTCCAGACGCCGGCCAGCACAAGGGCACCGAGTCCGATGCCGGCCACGACCGTCCAGCGCCGCCGGGCGGAAACGAAGGCAAGTGCGAAGGCGATGAGCGCGCCGGCGGCTGCTGCGTAGCCCATCGGCGCGAAGGCGGCCACCCGGTCCAGGACCTGCCGGTGCTCGGGCGCTCCGATGGTGATCAGCAGCTGGTCGGGGGCTTCCAGCGGCAGGGTGGTGGCATCCGCCACTTGTTTCGCCACCAGGGCGACGAGCGGCGCAAGGTCCAGGGTCAGCGAGGTGGGGCCGCCGACCTCGGCCGGCAGCGTCCCGGCGTCGGAAAAATTCAGCCGGTGGCTTTTGCGCAGGGTGTCGGTCCAGGCATCGGGGTATCCGGGCATGGTCGTGAGGGACCGGGCCGCGCTGTCCAGGATCGGCGTGACCAGCCCTCTCAGCGCTTCGGGGATCCGCTCGGCGCCGAGGCTGCCCACAGCTGCTGCCGCCAGCCGCTGTTGAAACACGGGGTCCTTGCCCAGCGGAGCGGTGAATCCCACGAAGCCGTCCTCCTGGACAATGTTCCGTTCCACCCACATGGCCGGAACGGCGACGGCCGCCAGGACGAGCCCGATGAGTACCGCTGCAGCCGAGATAAAAGTGCGCACGAAATTCCTCGCTGGTTGGTGGGTAGTTCCATCCTATGGGGGTGGCCCCGGAACGATAAAGTCGGCCCCCGGTGATAGAGCTATGGATAGAGTTGAAACCGACAAGTTCGGGTTGTCCGCCGGTCGTAACTCCAGACGAGCCATCGCTGGGGGCGAACCTGCTGACAGCCCCCGGCCCCGGCAAAGGACATAACCACATGCACAAGGCAATCTCCGCCCGGAGGCACCGGCATGTCTGAGGGTACCGCCGCTGCCAGCACGGTTCCCGGCACGGCGGCGGAAACCAGCCCGGATAACCCCTGGCCGCTGCAGCTGTTGTCCCAGAAACTGAAGATGCACATCGACCGTGCACCGTCCGCGTGGGTCGAGGGCCAGGTCATCGAACTGAACCGGCGCGGAACCAACGCCTACCTGACGCTGCGGGACATCGACGCCGAGATCTCTCTCCCCGCCTCCGTCTGGACGAAGGTGCTCGACCGGCAGGAAATCCCGCTGGAACGCGGATCCCGCGTCGTGGCCCTGATCAAGGCCGAATTCTGGCTTAAGACCGGCCGGCTGAACATGTCCGTGAAGGACATCCGGCCGGTGGGACTCGGGGATCTGCTCGCCAGGATTGAGCGGCTGCGCCACGCCCTGGCCGCGGAAGGCCTGTTCTCCGACGCCCGCAAGAAGCGACTGCCCCTGCTCCCCCACCGGATCGGCCTGATCACCGGCCGCGACTCAGACGCCAAAAAGGATGTGCTGCGCAACGCCGCCCTGCGCTGGCCCGCCGTCGAATTCGAAATCCGTGAGGTGGCCGTCCAGGGCAACACCGCCGTCGCGCAGGTGATCGCAGCGCTTCGGGAGCTGGATGCGCACCCTGTTGTGGACGTGATCGTGATCGCCCGCGGCGGCGGGGCCCTGGAGGATCTGCTGCCGTTCAGCAGCGAGGAACTCATCCGGGCGGTGTCCGCCGCGTCCACTCCGGTGGTAAGTGCGATCGGCCACGAGGCCGATCGGCCGATCCTTGACGACGTCGCGGACCTGCGTGCCTCCACGCCGACCGATGCGGCGAAGCGGATCGTTCCGGACGTTGTGGAGGAGCTCACGCGGGTGCGCCAGGCCCGGGACCAGCTCCGGCGGGGTGTCACCCGGCTGGTGGAACGTGAAACGGACCGCATGGCCTCGCTGCGCTCCCGCCCGGTACTGGCCTCCCCGGACGTCATGGTCAGCATCCGGCACGAGGAGGTCGAACGCCTCAAGGGCCGTTCGCAGGCAGCCGTCACCACTGCCGTCGCCAGGGCCGCCGATCAGCTGGTGCATCTCAAGGCCCAGGTGCGGGCACTCTCGCCGCAAAAGACCCTGGACCGCGGGTACGCCGTGGTGCAAATCGCGGACGGCGGCGCGGTTCCCGGCACCCACCGGGACGTTGTGCGGCACCCGGACCAGGCACCGGCAGGCACGGCCTTGACCGTCCGCGTGGCCGGTGGCCGGTTCACCGCGGAGTCGACCGGCGGCCAGGAAACCACCGAAGACTGATAGGCCGTCCCATCCGAACAGTCCATCCCACCCAAACCATCGTCCTTCGGGACACAGCAAGGAGCAGCACGCCATGACAGCAGAAACCAAGCCCAACACCGACATCGAGGGCCTGAACTACGAGGAAGCCCGCGAGCAACTCGTTGGCATCGTCAGCAGGCTCGAAGCCGGCGGGGCGAGCCTGGAGGAGTCCCTGGCGCTGTGGGAACGCGGCGAGGCCCTGGCCAAGCGCTGCGAACAGTGGCTCGAAGGTGCCCGCAAACGCCTGGCCGCGGCCCGTGACCAGTCTCCCCAGGCTTCCCAGGCCGGCTAGGCCGACCAATCAACGGGGCCACCCAGTCCGGCTGACCGGCGAGGCGGTCAGGACCGCTCGACCAGGTCCCGTTCCATCGCGACGTCAAGGTCCGGGACCGGCCACTCCAGCTTCAGACCTTCCAGCGCGTCGAGCAGCAGCTGCTGGACCGCGATCCGGGCGTACCACTTCTTGTTGGCCGGGACCACGTGCCACGGGGCCACCTCGGTGCCCGTCTTCTCGAAGGCCTTCTGGTAAGCGTCCATATAGTCGCTCCAGAACGCGCGTTCCTTCAGGTCGTTGCTGCTGTACTTCCAGAGCTTCGCCGGATCATCCAGCCGCGCGAGCAGCCGCTCCTTTTGCTCGTCCTGGCTGATGTGGAGCATGACCTTGACGATAGTGGTGCCGGCGGCTGTCTGCCTCGCCTCGAATTCGTTGATCGCGGTGTAGCGGCGCTCCAGTTCCTTTGGATCTGCCCAGCGGTGGACGCGGTGGATCAGGACATCCTCGTAATGCGAGCGATCAAAGACCCCCACCATGCCGGCAGCCGGCACTTCCTTCTCGATCCGCCAGAGGAAGTCGTAGGACTTCTCTTCCGGCGTTGGCGCCTTGAACGACTTCATCGTCACGCCTTGCGGGTTCATGGCGCCCATAACGTGCGTCACGATCCCGCCCTTGCCGGCAGTATCCATGGCCTGCAGGACCAGCAGGACGCGCCTGGTCCCACCGAAGCGCGATTCGGCGAAAAGCTGCTCCTGGAGCTCGGCGAGGGTGTCATCCAGGGCGTCGAGGAGCACCTCGCCGTCGTTCTTGTCCCCCGGGTAGCCCGGGGTGGAGTCCGGGTCCGTGTCCTTCAGCTTGAAGCCCTTACCCACCTTCAGGGTGTCGGAGGGGCGCTCCTTGAATCCCACTATGTCTGACATCCCTTGCCTCTTTCCGGTTCGGGCAGCCTCCGGTCGGATCGCCGGGACAACCGCCCGCGCCGCGCTGCTGAGCTCAGGCTAGTTCCCTTTGTACCGGCTCAGGAAGTCCGCCATGCGGTTGATTGCCTCTTCGAGGTCCTTCACGAGCGGCAAGGTGACCATCCGGAAGTGGTCCGGGCGGACCCAGTTGAAGGCCCGGCCGTGCGAGACCAGGATCTTCTGCTCGCGCAGCAGGTCCAGGACGAACTTCTCGTCGTCGCGGATGTGGAATACCTCTGGATCGAGTTTCGGGAAGAGGTACATGGCGCCACGGGCCTGCTGCGTGCTGACCCCGGGGATGGCATTGAGCATGTCATAGGCCTTGTTGCGCTGCTCGAGCAGCCGGCCGCCCGGCAGGATCAGGTCGTTGATGCTCTGGTAGCCGCCGAGCGCCGTCTGGATGGCGTGCTGGGCCGGCACGTTGGCGCAGAGGCGCATGTTCGCAAGCAGGCTGATGCCCTCGAGGTAGTCCGCGGCGTCCTTTTTCGGCCCGGAAATGGCCATCCACCCGGCCCGGTAGCCGCACACGCGGTAGGCCTTGGACAGGCCGCTGAACGTCAGGCAAAGGACGTCGTCGCCCGTGAGGCTGGCCATGTTCACGTGGACCGCGTCCTCATAGAGGATTTTCTCGTAGATCTCGTCGGCGAAGAGGACCAGTCCGTGCTTCTCGGCCAGCGCGACGATCTTCTTGAGGGTGTCCTCCGGGTAGACGGCGCCGGTGGGGTTGTTCGGGTTGATCACCACGATGCCCTTGGTGCGCGGGGTGATCTTGGCCTCCAGGTCCTCCAGGTCCGGCTGCCAGCCGGACTCCTCGTCACAGAGGTAGTGCACGGGCCGTCCGCTGGCCAGGGCGACCGAGGCGGTCCAGAGCGGGTAGTCCGGGGTGGGGATCAGGACCTCGTCGCCGTCGTTGAGCAGCGCCATCAGGGACATCGTGATGAGCTCACTGACGCCGTTGCCCAGGTAGATGTCATCGACATGGATGTTCTGGATGCCGCGGGTCTGGTAGTACTGCGAGACGGCCGTCCGGGCGGAGAAGATGCCGCGGGAATCGCTGTAGCCCTGGGCATGCGGCAGGTGGCGGATCATGTCCACCAGGATCGCGTCCGGGGCTTCAAATCCGAACGGGGCCGGGTTCCCGATGTTCAGTTTGAGGATGCGGTGACCCTCTGCCTCCATCTGCTGGGCGGCCTGAAGAATCGGTCCACGGATGTCGTAAAGGACATTATGAAGCTTGGTGGACTGCTTGAATTCTGCCATCCATCAAATATGCCATATGGAGGATGTACTTCCGCTGAGATCTGACTCACAGGGGTGTGCGGCCGTCACAGGCCGGTACCGGCAACCGGCACGGGCACCAAACGCGCGACGGCGGCTGCCGCGCTCCCCCACGAAGCGGAGGAGCTGGCAGCCGCCGTCGGGCGTCAGACTGTGCGGGAGTGTCTCTTACTTGACCAGGCCCTTGTCCTTGAGCCAGGCAGCCGCGGCGTCCTTGGGGTTCTGCTTCTGGCTGCCGCTGACCGCCCGGTTGAGGTTGATCAGGTCCTCCGTGGTGAGGACCTTGGACACGGCGTTCAGGGTCTCCTTCGCCTTGTCGGTCATCTTGGCTTTGTTGTAAAGCGGGAGGACCTGCTGGGCGATGAAGTTGTTCTTCGGATCCTCGAGCACGACGAGGTCGTTGTCCGCGATGGACGGGGTGGTGGTGTAGATATCGGCCACCTGGACCTGGTCGGAGAGCAGGGCCTTGAGCGTCACGGCACCGCCGCCATCGCTGAACGGCTCCAGCTTCTTGGGCACGCAGTTGTAGTTCTTCGCCAGGCCCGGGAGCCCGTAGGCGCGTTCAGCGAAGGTCGCCGGGGCCCCCACTACGATTTCGCTGCAGACCTTGGCGAGGTCCTCGATCGACTTCAACTGGTACTTCTCCGCGGTGGCTTTCGTGACGACCATCGCGTCCTTGTCCTCAGCCGTGGAGGCTTCCAGCACGGCGAGTCCTTCCGGCAGTTTGCCGGGCAGTGCCTTGTAAATGTCCTCGGCCGAGACCTCGGTTGCGTCCTTGCTGACGTGCAGCAGCAGGTTTCCGCTGTAGTCGGGGATGACGTCCACGGATCCGTCCTGGACGGCCTTGAAGTAGACCTCGCGCGAGCCGATGTTCGGCTTGGTGCTCGCCGTGACGCCGGCGCCGTTCAGGGCTCCGGCGTACACCTCGGCGATGATCTGGCTCTCCGGGAAATCGGCGGAACCGATCACGAGGGCCGAGCCCGCACCGGACGTGGCTCCGCCCGTCGCCGGTGCTGTGGAGAGCGGATCGGACGAGCCTCCGCAGGCGGACAGTGCCATGGCCAGGCCGACGCCGGCGGCCAGGCCGCCGAATGCGCGCCTGCCGAGTGCTCGTTGGCGGGTTTCCTTCATGACGTACCTCCTTGAACAGCAGTCCCCGCGGTTACAGGGTCTGTGAGATCAACCGCAGCCTGCTGGCTCCGGTTTGGCTTGGTAGAGGCGCCCTGGGACAGGAACAGCCTCTGGATAAGGGCCAGGACGAGGTCGACGGCGATCGCCAGGCCGGCGATCAGCAGGGACCCGCCCAGCATCTGGGGGAAGTCGGAGAGCACGAGCCCGTCAAACAGGTACCTGCCGAGGCCGCCGAGGTTGATGTACGCCACGACCGAGACGGTGGCGATGGCCTGGAGTACACCGGTCCGGAAGCCGCCGAACATAACGGGCAGGGCATTGGGGAATTCCGCGCGGAACAGCACCTGCAGCTCCGTCATGCCCATGGCCCGGGCGGCGTCGACGACGTTCCGGTCCACGCTGGCGATGCCGGCGTAGGTGCCGGCGAGCAGCGGGGGGACCGTCAGGATCACGAGGGCCCAGATCGGCGGCATCAGCCCGATCCCGGCGAGGAGCACGAAAAGGGTGAGCAGGCCCAGGGTGGGCAGGGCGCGGAGGGCGCCGGCGACGGCCACCGCGGCGACCCGCCCGCGGCCGGTATGCCCCACGTACAGGCCGATCGGGACGGCGATGGCGGTGGCGATCAGCATGACCAGGCCGGTGTACATCAGGTGCTCGGCCAGCCGTTCCGGGATTCCGGCGCTGCCGGACCAGTGCTCCGGATTGCCGAGCCAGTCGAAGGTGTCGGTGACGACGTTGCTCATGAGGCACCGTCCGCAGTCCGGGCATCGGATAGCCGCAGTGCCGCGGTGCCGGTCGTGACGCGGCCGTCGTCGGAAGCGCTGCCGGTCGCGCTGCCGGAGCCGGTGGCTGCCGCGGCGCGGGTCCACGGCGTCAGCAGCCGCTCGAGCAGGACCAGGACGCCGTCCATCAGCAGGGCGAGGACGAGGATGGCGATGATGCCCACCACCACTTCGGTGACGAAATCACGCTGCAGGCCCGAGGTGAAGAGCATCCCAAGGTTGCCGATGCCGAGCAGGGCCGCGACACTGACCAGCGAGATGTTGCTGACCGAGACCACGCGGAGTCCGGCGAACAGGACCGGCAGGGACAGGGGCAGGTCGATCTGCAGGAAGCGGGCGAACGGCTTGAACCCCATCGCGACGGCGGCCTGCCGGAGGTCCTCATCCACCGAGTCGAAGGCATCCAGGGTGGCACGCACCAGCAGGGCGACGGCGTAGATCGTCAGCGCCACAACAACGTTGAGCGGATCCAGGATCCGGGTGCCCAGAACGGTCGGCAGGATGATGAAGAGTGCCAGCGACGGGATCGTATAGAGCAGCGAGGAAACCGTCAGCACCACGGACCGAAGCCCGCGGTTCTGCCGGGCAACCTGGGCCAGCGGAACGGCAATCAGCACACCGAAGATCATCGGCAGGATGGCCAGGACCAGATGCTGGCCGGCGAGGCTGAAGACCTGTGCGCTGTTGGCCAGGAACCAGTCCATCAGCGTGCGCCCTGCCGCGTGCGGCGGTCCGACTCGATCACGGCAAGGACTTCCTCGGCGGTGATGACGCCGGCCACCCGGCCGTCGGTGTCGACGGCGACGCCAAGGCCGGAGGGCGACGAGAGTGCGGCGTCGAGGGCGCGGCGGAGTGTGTCGCCCTTCCGGAAAAGGGATCCGCCGGGAATCGTCGTGGAGCCTTTGCCCGGACCCGACCAGCCCAGGGGGTGCAGGTCGTCGTCGACCACCAGCTGCCATTCGGCCGAGGCGTTCCCGTCATGCTCGAGTCCAGCGGGGGTGATCGTCCGGGCCGGGTGCACGGTGACGCCGTCGGACGGGCTGAAGCCAAGGTGCCGGAAGCCGCGGTCCCGGCCCACGAAGGCCGCCACGAAGTCGCTGGCGGGGGCGCGCAGGATTTCCTCGGGGGTGGCGTACTGCGCCAGTCTGCCGCCGAGGCCGAACACGGCCACCCTGTCCCCCAGTACGGTGGCCTCGTCAATGTCGTGGGTGACGAAGACGATGGTCTTGGCCAGGTCCCGCTGGAGCCGGAGGAGTTCTTGCTGCAGTTCGTCGCGGACCACGGGGTCCACGGCGCTGAAGGGTTCGTCCATCAGCAGCACGGGCGGGTCGGCGGCGAGCGCCCGGGCCACGCCGACCCGTTGCTGCTGCCCGCCGGAGAGTTGTGAGGGGTACCGTTTGCCCAGCGCGGAAGCCAGCCCGACGACGTCGAGCAGCTCCTGCGCACGCTTGCGCGCCTCGGCCTTTGGCACGCCGTTGAGCCGCGGCACGGTGGCGATGTTGTCCAGCACGGAACGGTGCGGCATCAGCCCGGAAGACTGCATCACGTAGCCCATGGACCGGCGCAGCTTTGCGGCCGGCACCGCGGTGACATCCTCACCGGCAACGGTGATCGTTCCGGAGGTCGGCTCGACCATGCGGTTGATCATCCTCAGCGACGTGGTCTTGCCGCAGCCCGAGGGTCCGACGAAGACCGTGATGGCGCCCTTGTCGATGGACATGGTCAGGTCATCCACGGCAGCCTGCCCGCCCTGGTACTGCTTGGTGACGCTCTGGAACTCGATCATGGCTTCAGCCATTTCCGGGCTTACCTAACTGTTGGCGGCAACATCGGACGGTCCAGCCAACTGATCATAGACACGCTGATTTTTGGCTGTAAAGACGGTAGAACACAGCCTAGCCAGCGCGGCTGACAAAGTCAGGGACCTGAACACCGGCACCGGGCTGACTTAGTCATTCGTAGCGCAGACGATTTCGGATGGGTGCCGGGCCGGAAATACTTTCCAGCAGCACCCATCCACCGCCATCGGGGGTGCCACACCTGCAACGCGGGGTCACTTCGCGCCCATTCCATCGGGCGGAATGGGCCGTGAGTGACCCCGCGTTGCCTCCTGGCCTCCGTTCCCGGTCAGCGGGTCCGTCGGGCGCCCCCGGTCACCTTGTCCGCCCGCGGCCCTTGTCGCGACCCTTTGCGCTCTGCCTGTCAGCCTTCTCATGTCTGTCCCTTTCTGCCGCGCGTTGGCTCTTGCCGGCGGCCGAGATCGTCTGGTGCCATTCACGTGCGTAGGCGCGGCTGGCGGCGGCGTCGTGCCGCCGGGCCAGGGCAGCGAGCTCACGCTGGAGTTTCAGGTAGCTTGCCCAGCGCCGGTCATCGAGGGATCCGTCCAGGAGTGCGGCCTGCACGGCGCACCCGGGTTCGCTGCCGTGCGCGCAGTCCGAAAACCGGCACTGCCCAAATAGCTCCTCGAGGTCGCCGAACATCTCCGCCATTCCGCCGTCGGCGTCGAACAGCCCGAAGCCGCGCACCCCGGGGGTGTCCATCAGCACGGCACCGCCCGGCAGCGGCACGAGCTCCCGTGAGGTGGTGGTGTGCTTGCCCTTGCCGTCACCGGCCCGGACGGCCCCCGTTTCCTGGACCTCGACGCCGGCGAGGGCATTGATGAGGGTGGATTTGCCGGCCCCGGAGGGACCCAGCAGCACGAGCGTCCCGCCGGGCGGCAGGTGGCGGAGCAGTTCATCGAGGCCGTCGCCATGTTCGGCGGAGGTGGTGACCACCGCGACGCCGGCGGCCTGGCGGATCACCGTGCCGACGACGTCGTCCGCCAGGTCGGCAAGGTCCGCCTTGGTGATGATGACGAGCGGGGTGGCTCCCGAGTCCCAGGCCGCGACGAGGGTGCGTTCGAGCCGGTTGTGGGTCAGCGGCCGGTCCACGGGCACCACGACGCCGACGATGTCCATGTTGGCGCCGAGCACCTGCGCCTCCGAAGAGGCTTCAAAGGCGCGTTTGCGGCTCAGTTCCGAGTGCCGCGCCAAGATCCCTGTGATGGCGGGCTCCCCCGCGGCATTGGATCCCAGCCAGACCCAGTCCCCGGTCGCGGGCAGCTCCCCGGTAGCGGGGTAGGGCAGATGGAGGGTCGAGTCGTGCGTGGCAATCAGGACGAGGTTGCGGTCCACGCGGATGACCCGGCCCGCGCCGGTGCCGCCCGGGACGGGATGGGCCGCGAAGCGTTCGGCCACGGCGGCGGTGAAACCAAAGCCCGCCGGACCCTCCGGACCGTTGGTGTTCGTGGCGGTGGTGGTGGTGGTGTGCGGTGCGCCGGGCGTGCCCGGACGTGCAGAATTTTGTGCAGGAATACGTGCAAAAGTAGAAGTCAACGAAAACCCTTTGATGGGGCCCCGGGCGCGTGCCGCTCTGCCGGTGAATTTGGAAGCTGGAGAGGCTAGTGGGTGCAGGTGTCCGGGGCAGGAATAATGACATGGCTGTTGGTGGTGCGCTTGGCGCACAGGAATTCCGCAGTCATCGTCTCCACCTCCCCGTTCTCGCTTGCTTCTTGCTTGCCGGACCGGCTGCTGTCCCCGTCGTTGCAGGGTTCCGGTCGGCCGGGACGTCCCGGCGGCTTCTTTAGAATAGACCCGCCCTGCGGGCCCTGGCTAGCGAACGCAGCAGGAAAGTTATACGTCCGGAAGGTCCTCGGTCAGGACAGTTTGCCGTCCAGCGGCCGCTCGCGGTAGAGCCGCAGCGCCGCGTCGACCAGAGAGACCTTGTTCAGCCCTGCGACGTCGCCCAGCGGGATCCAGGCCGCGTGCGTCGTGCTGCCGTTCACCTCATGCCGCAGCGCCCCGCCGGTAATGGTCGCTTCGTAGACAAGCCGTAAGGACTGGAAATCGCGTTCGCCGCCGTCGATCCGGATTTCCGCGGGCCAGTGCCCGACGTCGATTCCCAGCATGGCGCCGACCTCCGCGTGGTACCCGGTTTCCTCGTGGATCTCCCGGCGGCAGCCGTCCACGGGATGCTCGCCCAGGTCCAGGCCGCCACCCGGCAGGGTCCACCCTTCCTTGCTGCCCTGCTTCCAGTACGCCAGCAGGATGGCGCCGTCGCGGATGATGACCGCGTAGGCAGCGGGGCGGGTGTCGAAGTTCAGGGTCATCCTTCCAGCGTAGTAGTCCGCCGGCGTCGTCGTCCGCCGGGCCGGGTCAGCCCTGCTCGGCCACGAGTTGGAGCACCCCAAAGACCGGGTCCCGGTCCAGGACACGGACGTCGGTGATCCCCGCGGCGGCCAGGGTCGAGCGGAAGGCGTCCTGCAGGCGCGGAACGTTCATGCCCAGGCCGCCACCCAGGATCACCGGGCCCTCGATGCCGAGCTGCCTGACCGTCTGGAGTGCCAGGGCCGCCAGGTCCCTTCCCGCCTGGTCCACGAGTTCCCGGCTGGCGGCGTGGCCGGCCTCGGCGGCTCCGACCACGAGCCGCGCCCGCTCGGCCCAGTAACGGCGTCCGGTGTCCGGTGAATGGAAGAGAGCGATCAACTTGTTGGGGTCATCCACGCCGCAGGAGGCCAGCAGCGCGGCGGTCAGTTCATCCGGCTCCAGCCCCTGGTTCATCCGGCGCAGGCCGTGGCGGACTGCCTCGCGGCCCAGCCAGTACCCGCTGCCTTCATCGCCCAGCAGGTATCCCCAGCCGCCGGCGCGGGCTTCCTCACCGCGGCTGTTCCTGCCCCAGGCGGCCGAGCCCGTTCCGCCGATGACGGCGACTCCGGTGCTCGCGCCGCCGGCCGCCAGCAGGAGCCTTGAATCATGGACCACGGTGATCCGGGCTCCCGACACGAGCGGGGCGATCAGCGCGGTAAGTGCCGCGGCGTCGTCGTCGGTGTCGATGCCGCCGGCCCCCGCGTAGACCTTGGCGACCGTTCCGCCGCCAATCAGGGCAAAGAGCTCCGCGAGATGTCGGGCCGCTACCTCGCGACTGACGTTCTGCACATTCGAACTGCCCACCGATTCATCGGCCACGGCCCGGCCGTTCTCGAAGCGGACTCCACGGGTCTTGGTCCCGCCGATGTCGAGGCCGATCACGGCGCCGGCCGCGGTCATGGATGAAGGGTCGGGGTTCGCCGCCGGCGGGATGTCAGAATGGGTCACCAGAACAGACTACTGAATCGTCCCCCAGGAGTGACCCATGCCGCACGCCCTCTTCGGCTCCCCCATCATTGCGGCCCCGATGGCCGGCGGGACCACCACACCGGCCTTCGTGACGGCTGTGCATCAGGCCGGGGGCCTGGGTTTCCTCGCCGCGGGCTATAAGACCGTGGAGGCCATGCAAGCAGAGATCGGCACAGCCCGGAATTCCGGCGCACGGTTCGGCCTGAATCTCTTCGTCCCCGACCCGGCCCAGCTGCCACCGTCCGCGGAGGTGCAGGCACAGCTTGAGGAGTACCGCGGCCGGCTGGCACCGGATGCCCTGCGGTACGGCGTTCAGGTCCCGCCGCTGCGGCTCGACGACGACGACCACTGGCAGGGAAAGGTCGATGCGCTGCTGGCAGACCCGGTGGAACTGGTCAGCTTCACATTTGGGCTGCCCGGTGCCGAAGTCGTTCGCGCGCTCCGGCGGTCAGGTTCCGCGGTGCTGGCCACGGTCACCACGGTGGCCGAGGCGCTTGAGGCCGCCGAGCAGGGCGTGGATGCGCTGGTGGTGCAGCATGCGAGCGCCGGGGGCCACAGCGCGGCTTTCCCGCCGCGGACCGGGGGCCCCGGGGCCTCGCCGGACGCCTCGCCGAATGCCGGGCTCGGCGGGCGCAGTGACGGGCACCGTGGCGGGTTCGGGGGCAGCGAGCCGGGCACGACGGCGGAGCTGGTCGCCCAGGTGCGGTCCGCCGTCGGGCTCCCGCTGGTTGGCGCCGGCGGGGTGATGGACCGGTCGGGGCTGGAGGACGTGCTGGCCGCGGGGGCACAGGCCGCCCAGCTGGGCACCGCGTTCCTCCGGACGGATGAGAGCGGAGCCCGGCAGCTGCACAAGGACGCTCTGGCCAGCCCGCGTTTCACGGGGACCGTACTGACGAGGGCGTTCACCGGACGACCGGCCCGGGCGCTGGTCAATGAGTTTGTCCGGGACCACCCCGACGCACCGGATTCCTACCCTGCCGTGCACCACCTCACAGCTCCACTGCGCGCCGCTGCGGCTGCCGCCGGCGATGCCGAGCGGCTGAACCTTTGGGCCGGGACGGGCTGGCAGCGTGCGCGGACCGGTACCGTGGCGGAGGTCATGGCCGAGCTGCTGGGCTGACAGCCAGCCAGGCCCGCTTCCCGCCCCTTCCCACCGCGCCCTGCCCCGACCCGCGCCAGGTCCGCGCCAGGTCCCGGCCAACCCGCCCCGGCCACCCCACCCCGGCACCGAGTTCGCCGGAGCAGTGCGGAATCGCCGTAAACTTCCCTGTGTGTCAGGCTCTTGTGTGACAGGTTTGCTGTCGCCCGCGGCCTGGCGTGCGGGGCGGGGAAAGGTCCGTGATGGATTTTGTTATTCCTTCCCG